>JBBTUB010000017.1:0-12454 GCA_038064015.1 Patescibacteria group bacterium
TAATTGGGCACATCGCAAGTTAAGAAAAAGTGTCTGAAGAAAGGGGTACCCACCAATCCCCGTACGCATCTGGAGGAGGCGGAATGTCTTGTCCCCGACCTCCCCGTCAGCCACGAGGCCTTTCACGAGATCGTCGCGTACTCCTTCGTCCTGGAGGTCCCCCACGGCCTGGAAGGTCTTGTCGCCGAACTGGTCGTCGATGACACCAGTGCGAAGGATTCCGCACCCGGCAAGCAGGCCTTGCAAGCCGATGACCGCACCGCCTTCGTCACCTTTTTTAAGCGTCTTCCTGATCAAGTGAAACTCCTTCCACCAATGGCCGGACCGCAGGCAGAGTCGCCCTTGATCGCCATCAGCGTTTTCATAGCATAACATAATTCAACAATAAATCAAGCCTCGGGATGCGGCTTGATTTATTGATTTTGTGCGCGCACCTGGACTCGAACCAGGGACCTTTGCAATGTGAATGCAACGCTCTAACCAGCTGAGCTATGCGCGCAGTAGATTTAGTTTACTCGATTCCAAGCTTATTGATAAGTTTTTCATGCGGCCCCTCTAAGAGCACTCGGACGAAGCGGTCGAACATGGAGAGGCGGTACTTGAACTCTTCTTTCTCCATCGTCGCGAAGCGGACATCGGTGCCGACTTCGGCTTCCAGGTTCTTGAGGAAGATCGTCAGCTTACGCCGATCGAGATAGTCGTGTGCAAGAAAGAGATCAACCGCCAGCGGATCGTTGAGCTCCTTGTCCAAGAAAATCCCGGAGATAATCGCTAGCTTAATTTTACCAAGTTTATTGATTCGTTCAAGCAGATCTTGTTTCTCGGAGGCAGGAGACTTGAGAATCAGGTCGCGCAATTCAGAGAAAAACTCAAAATCACGGTTGAGGCTGTAGACGAGTTGCGGCTTGCGCTTAGGCGCTTTTTTCTTTTGCTTTTTCATGGATCAGATTAATTTCTTGTAGTTTATTGATTTCGCGGCGCACGACGCTAGCATCTTCTTGCGTGTGGTTGACAATCTCCGCAAATGTGTAGTTTTTAGTCATATTACGAAAAAGAAACTTCAGAATTTTGATGCGGGCGCGGGATTCAAAGAGGACTTCAAGAGCGTTTTTTGACATGTGGGTATCTTACGCTTACAATGAGAGATAATCAAGTCATCCTCATGGAAAAGATTACCTTAAAACCGATTACAAAAGAGCTCCTCTTCAAAGCTGAAGAGCCCAACACGCATTCCGATGTCGTGAGCTATACCGGCACCAATAGCCAAGAGCGCGCGCTGGGGTCGCTGTATCTCATGGGACATGCGAAATATGGCGAAGAAGACCTTGGCTATGTGGTAAGTCTCATTTCTTCACTCGCCCGCCGCGAGTATTACTCGGAGCAATCCCTCAAGGGCCAGGATCCCAAGACCGCCTTTGAGCACACGCTCAAAAAACTCAACGAGGTCCTGGATGATTTTTTCAAAAATAAATCGCTGACGCTCAACATCGGGCTTGCGGCGGTTGCCGGCGAGCAGCTGCTCCTATCCAAGCTCGGCAAATTCAAAGTGGGCCTCGCCCGCAATGGCGAGTATATCGACGTACTCAACAATCTATTGTTGTTTCAGAAGTCCGAAGAAGACGAGCAGCAGTTTTCCAATGTCATCTCCGGCGCGCTGAAGCCGGGCGACAAGCTTTTCGGTTACTATCCCGCACGGGCGCTTACCATGCGCGAGAAAAGCCTCCAGGGCATTTTTGTCAAAGAAAACCAGGAACAATTTACCGATAAGATCGCTCTGCTCGCCAATACCGCCAATAACTTCACCTGCTGCGGCTTTCATATCTCAATGGAAGAGATCAAGGAAATCCCCCTGCAGTCTATGCCGGCGGCGGTTGTGGCTCCGATGCCAGTCCTTGCCCGCCTTGACTCGGCGAGGCAGGCTTCAGCGCCACCTGGTCCCGAGCCGGAGCCAACACCGGTGATTAACCTGCCGCCTACACGATCCAAGATTATTGCCGCAGAATTGTCAGTATCCAAAAAAGGCAACGTATTGCGATCGTTCGCTAATGCCGCCGGCACCCTGCGCAACCTCAACCGCTTACCAATCCAAAAACGTTTTCGAGGGTTTATTGTTATTGCTGTTCTGGTGCTTGTTCCCTTGGTAACGATTGCACTGATACGAGCCGGTGGCGATCCAAGCGAAGCAAAAACTGCCTATCAGGAAGCAGGCAATAATCTTAAGCTTGCAAAGACCAAAATCGCCCAAAATGATTTCAAGGAAGCTCGGACACTCCTGGCAGCCGGCCTCGGGAAAATTGCCAGCTATGACACCGAAAACATCGTCGCCGTTCGTGGCGAGCTCCAAACCTCGCTGGATGAAGTAGATCATGTGAGCTCTCGCGCCCCCACGATGATTCGTGATCTTACCCCCGAAGAAATTGAGCTCGCCAAAACCAATATGCTTTTGGCGACCAATGCCGCGAAACAAAGCGTATGGTATAACCGCTCCGAGCTTCTCAACGTCAACGGAAAGTCTTATACGCTCAAAGATCCCGCAACCGCGACTGATGCCACGCTCTATGAGGGTAATCTCTACATTCTCTCGGCTCAAAGCATCTATAAATACGCCGCGGCACTTACCGGCAACATCAAGCGAAGCGAATGGGGCAGCGAAGCTAACGACAAATTGATTTCTCTTGCCGCCGATGGCAACATCTATGGCCTTACGAGCGATGGCAAGATTAACGTATACTTTAAAGGCGAAAAGAAAAGCACGCTCGAGCCGGGCCTTCCGGTTTCCGAGCACTCGCGCCTCGTAGCCGCCAGTGAGGGCACCGCGCTCGTCCTGGTCAATCCTACCGCCAAGCGCGCCTATCTCCTGGACAAGACCTCCGGTGCTCTCACCACCACCTACAAGCTCGACTCTATCGGCGAACTAAAAGACACCGCCATGTCTGACGGTGTCTTGTGGCTTGTCTCTGTCGACAACAAGCTCTGGCAGATAAAACTGTAAGTTACTGCAGTTCTACAGTTGCACCGGCGGCTTCGAGCTTTGCTTTGAGCTCATCGGCTTCGGCTTTCTTGAGACCTTCTTTGACCACTTTTGGAGCGCCGTCAACGAGGTCTTTGGATTCTTTGAGGCCCTTGCCGGTAGCTTCGCGGACCACTTTGATGACCGCGATCTTTTGGTCACCGGAGGTTTTCAGGAGAACATTGAAGCTATCTTTCTCTTCCACGGCAGGAGCGCCTTCACCGGCAGCGGCGGCGGGAGCGGCGGACATGGCAGCAGCCGATACGCCAAACTTTTCCTCGAGGGCTTTTACGAGCTCGTTGAGCTCAGCGACATTCATCGTCTCTACTTGTTTGATAAATTCATCTTTGTTCATCATTTTTTCTGAGCGATTTGATCAAGGGTTACGACGAGCCCCCGAATCGGGTAACTCAGCATACCGACCAATCGACCGATTAATACTTCTTTGCTAGGCAACATCGCCATCTCCATAAGATGCGCCTCATCCATGAATTCACTGCCGAGATACGCGCCATAAAGCTTGAGGGCGGCGTTTTTCTTCGCGAACTGATAGAGTGCCTTGGCAATCGCAAACGGATCGCCGTAACCATAGGCAACACCGATTGATCCCGGATTCGTGAATATGTGCGAGGCTTTCTGGTCGCTGGTAAGCGCCTTGTCCAGGACCGTCTTCTTCGTCACTTCATATTCCGAATCAAGCGGTCGGAGACTCTTGCGGAGGTCCTTCATCATGCTCACATTGAGCCCCTTGCTCCCCGCTTGCGCGAACGACGTCACGATCGTAATCTTGGCTTTGCTAAGCTTTTCTTTGATTTTACCGAAACTTTCGTGTTTTTGTGCTTTTGTTTTCATAATTTCCAACTAAAAACGGCATTTCTGCCGCAGACATCGACCTTACTAAGGTTTACCTCGAGGAGACTTACTTGGATGCTCCTTGTCTACGGTAAATCAATACTAGCAAACTCCAAGGATATTTCAAGCCCTAGGGAAAATACACATCCCATGGGCCGCTGGTCGAATTCCCAGAACTTTGATTCACTACATATACTCCCGGCAAAGCTCCGCCAGGATTAGGTACTGTTGCTCCAACTATCTTGCCGTTTATCGTAGTTTTCTCTCCCCACGGGCTTCTGTTCCAGTCTGCGAAAAGAAAATTGGTAGAGAATTTAACGGTAACTTTATTTCCCGGAGGAAGCGTGATTCCTCCATCTGCATGATCAACACTCTTTTGCCAATATGCAACAACAGTCATTACGCATGAATCGTCCCTGGTTTTACAAACTTGGGCAATTCTTTGTAAATCCCTGACCGTACCAGAACTCATACCACTTAGTGAAAAACCTCCTTCTATTTCAATATTTTTCTGCGTTTTGAGCTGTTCTACAACTTGCGCCCCATCATCGATAGGATCACCCGAAAGCTCCCCCGGAGAAGGCACGGGACCCATTTTTTCTTTGATAGCGTTAAGATCGAAGACATCAGTTTTCACCAAGTCAGGGTTAATGACGTTGAGGATGAGGTAGGACGAGAGTAACAGGATCGCCCCGAGGACGGCATTCTGCATCATTTCTCTTGCCTTAGTCGTCTCCCCGGCGTTGCCGGCGGCAAAGAGATACGAAAGGCCCGCGCGAAAAAACTGGATAAAAACGGCGAGTCCAACAAACCCAATACCAAGATTGTAAAGGCTTTTGATAAACTGGCCTATATTTTCTGTTTCTTCGAACGAAGGCAGAACTGCCATAATTAATTGAGATACTTTGCTCGGGCGCGATTATGCTCAGCCAAGGTACGCGAAAAAATTGTCGTACCATCCTTGGCGCTTAGATAATACCAGTAGTCACTTGATACGGGATGCTGCGCGGCATCAATCGCTTTCAGGCCGGGATTGGAAATCGGGCCCACAGGCAAACCTGTCCGCGTATAGGTATTATATGCCGAATCCTTTCGAATGTTATCAACAATATTAACCTGGCTCACATCGCAGTAGATGTTTTTGATAAATTTTGCGTAGCAAACCCCGTACGCGACGGTAGCGTCGAGCTGAAGCGGCATTCCCACCGCGAGACGCTTCTCGATGATACCTGCAACGATGCGCATATCACCGAGGGTTTGCACTTCTTTCTCGAGGATAGAAGCAAGAGTGATAGCCTTTTTACATGACGCATCACACTTTGCGGCAAAATTCTCCTCAAACCGAGCATAGATTTCCTGCGCCGTACTGCCACGATCGAAACGATAGGTATCGGGAAAAAATGTGCCTTCACGGGCAAGAAATGCCGGAGTGAGGAATATACTGGAAGAAGCTATCTTGGCTTCCGAAATCAGTCGATCAATATCGGCAAGATTCGTCCCCTCTGGGATCGTAACCGCAACATCGTTGGGCACGAATACGTACCCGGCCCTATCGCCGCCGCGAAGCATCAGCCAAGCCGCGGCAATAATAATCGCCGCGGCTAGCATGCCAAGAATCCTACGAAACCACCTATTGTTGACTATTGAGTGGAGCTTGGTCGAGAACATCATTTGGAGGTACGAACGTCCTGATTCCCGCACGTAGCTTTTCAAGACGATCTTTGACCACTTGATTATCAGGGTTCACTTTTTCTATCGCCTCCACCTGCGCTAACGCGCCTTTGAGGTCATTATTTTCTTCATACACAAGCGAGAGATACCATCGGGCATTTGAGTAGTCGGGAAATACCGTTACGGCACGCTCCCATGCAGCCTTTGCCGCATCTCGCTGGCCATTGCGGTAATACAACAATCCCGACTGGAAAAGTATGCTGGGATCCCGAGGATTGCTCGCTTGAAGTTTTTCAAATTGCTTGATTGCCTGCGCGAGCTCCCCTTTGCGATCATACGTCGCCGCGAGATTATAGAGCGCTTGACCGTAGTTGTTGTAGAGCTCGATTGCTTTTTTATATTGCTCCTCGGCACCATCCAAATTCCCCTTCGTCAAATACACATTCCCCAATCGAACGTACGCCAGGGCATTCGCGGGGCTTCGCTCAATGGAAGCACGGTACATATTGATCGCGGCCTCATCAGAGCCATTGACCAGATTAATGAGGTTCTGATAGACATATCCCCGATTGAGCCAATTTTCGGAGTCGGCTGGATCCACTTCCGTTGCACGTACCGCCACATTAATTGCAGATGTGATTCTATTCTGGAGTCGGGTAGCAAATTCAGCTTGCGTGGTACCCTTCTGTCCGGGCTTCAGGTCATCCGCAATAAGCGTCAGGAGCGTCTGGGACAAGGCCCGATAAGGACGAGAATCCTGCTCATAACTATTAATACTCGCCACATATGCGGCAACCTTTTTATCTGGATCTGAGGCAGTTTCCGCTTTGGCAAGTTGGACATTGGCGATAACTTGATTAGTGATAAAATATCCCCCTACTAAAACCGCGACGAGACCGACGATGAAGGAAACCGATCCGATCAATGAGTAAGTGCTTTTACCCTCCAAGTCGTACACTCGTGCTTCTGATGTTTCAGACTGAGATGCAAGAACCGCAATGGCTAACAACATAAGCAGCGTTAGTACGATCGAGAGATTGAGCGGGTAAAGAAAGAAAAGCGCAACAAGTGCTACACACGTAGCCCATACTTTTCCTTGTGTTGCATCTCCACTAAAATTCTCCTTCACCCGACGAATAAGCGCACGGACAAAAAAGACGATGAACGCGATGAATGCGAGAAGCATCGGGATGCCTCCTTCCACGGCCATGGTCTCAACCTCTGATGTCGCGTCGGTAAATCGAGCTTGGAACAAAACATTATTGACGATACTCGCTGGACGATGTCGGTCGTAGCCAATGACAAAATTCTCAAGTCCGTACCCAAGGGGCTTGGCCTTGAGCGCCGCTTTGGCAATTTGATAAGAGTCGCTATGCTTGGGAGCTACTTCAACCGGAAACTTAGATGTTATAGCAGTCCAGTTAAATTGAATAATCCAGAGAAATATCCCGATGACAATCACCGCCATGGGAAGTGCGAAGAATTTCATCTTCCCTGCGGCTGCTTCCGTCGAAGATGTAAACGCGATGTAGGCCAATAAACCGATAAACGCAACGATCCAGATGAGATGCGAATTAGGTGAATTGAGCACCACGAGAAGGAAAAGCGACGTAAGTAAACCGGTAAAACGCAAGATTTGGATGGCCATGCGCTGCCATGGCACTTCAAGATCAGGACGAGCCAAGAACAAGGGAATGGCTGCGGCTGCAAGTAAGCCCATAGCGTTCAGAGAGCCGATCGTGTTAAATGAAGGACGTCCAAACGTGCTTCCCGGGAACAAGTGCAGGCCGATAACTTGGAGCGCCCCGAAAAGAAACGCAATCCCCAAAGAACTCACGATGATATTTCGAAGAGCTTTTCCGCGATCCTCAATAACATTGAGCGCTAAAAAGAAAAGCACCGCAACAGAAACCCAAGAAATGAGAGAGAACGCGCGTTCACTTCCCACGCCAAACACGCTCGATGCGCGGTGGACTGACATTGCAGTAGCTATGACGCCGGCAATGATCAACCCGCCCAAAGGCCAATAGAACACGCTGGGTACCATGCGAAGTTTTCCACTTCGAATCATGTCGATGAGAAATAGCACCAATCCAACTCCTGCGAGCGCAAAAAGAAGAATCTGCTTATTAAACTCCAGGACATCTGCCGTGAACGGCAAAAACCAAAGCGGGATCAAAAACGCCCCCGCATACACGAGCCATCGTATAACCTTGCGCATATCCATGCTTATCTAAGAGTTCGGGTGCTGGTGTGGTGGCGTTCTAGGGCACCACACCAAAAACCGATATCTCTAATTAGTAACCGTATTATCGCTTGTCGGCGGACTGGGTTCAATATTGACAGGTAGCGTCGGTTCGGGTGTTATCTCTGGGGTGGGTGTTGGCTCGAGTGTTGGTTCAGGAGTTGATTCAGGGGTTGGCTCTGGGGTTGGCTCTGGGGTTGGTGCCGTATCCCCCTCGGAGGGAGATATTGTTTCTGGCGTGGAAGATTCAGAGGGAGTCGGCGTCGGTACTAGGCTCGTGTCCACAAGTTCCGCCGGCAATTCATACGAACTGCTTGCCGCAAACGGTGCCGGCGTACTTACGGTAATCGGGCTCCCGTCGTCCACAAATATCTCTTCTTGCTCATAGCCCACTCGTCGCGCGATCACCAGCCAATCAAACGTGCCGGTTTGATCTTGCCCACCGATTTGCCGCACGATAAATCCATACGGACTCTTGTACGCTACATATAGCTGGCCATTCACGTAGCTCGTTGGCGTCACCATAACGCGAATCTGTACATCGGAGGCAATAACTTGAGTAAATGACTTGTCGAATACAATCTTCGCCTCGGCGTTTTGTAACACTCCCGTGCCCGAAAGCTGGATCTCCCCTCTCGTTGAATCAACACCATACGTGGCCAGGTATGCTCCATCTTGCTCAAGCGCGAGCTTTGATTGATCTGCCGCCTGAACCCCATTGCCGCTAAGATTGCTCTTTGCCGCATCGGTCGCTTCAGATGAAATTTCTATCGCTCGCGTCCCCCACTGCGCGATATCAATCTCGCTCAACGTATCAGTCATTCGGTAAAACGTCTTTTTGATGCCGGCGGCAATGATATCGCCCTTGGCAAAAATGTTTTTGAAAATTGAGACGATAGAGCTAAACGAAGAAGCGGAGCTTGAGGAGCCGCTCGCGGTTTCTCCGAAATCAAGCGGCAATGATGTATCTTCCAATGCGGCAAGCGTCCCTCCGTGCCATTGAGGATTGATCGATACGACAACTTTACCGACAGTCGGCGCGGACTCCTCAGACCGTGATGCGGTGGCAGTAAATGACTCGCTCGCGAGAATCTCAAAATCTTCCATCGCAATACCGATAACCATGCCTGGTTTTGTGGCTTTCATGGCAACCCCTGGCATCTCCGAAGAAGCAAGATAATCTCCCGCCTTGATGGCACCATTTTGCAAAGATACTTTTAATCGTGCATTTCCAGCCGTAATCATTCGGACTCCGGATAGTACGGCAACGTGTTCTTCAGATCCACTCGCATTACTAATGATTCCCATAAATCCGCCGTAGTATGGGGTCGCCACCGGCTTGGTCTGGAGTTTGAATGGAGAATCTTTTTCATATGATCCATCCACATACACCAATGTACCTTCCTCTTGAGAGGGATCTTGAGACAACACCGAAGCCTTCTGCGAATCGCTCCCTCCCCACCAATGCACATTCACAAAGGCGGTAATTCTATTATTAAAAGATCCTGATGCCGTATACGGCTCGAGCGCCGACCCCACGACCATTCCCGGCTCGGTTGCTTTCATAGCAATTCCCGGAAGCGATGACATGCTCAATTGATCACCGATTGCGATCGGACCGTTCTCAAGTGACACCTTGATCGGTACGCGTCCGACTAAAGCAACGGGCACAACAATTTCCCCCTCGCCTCGAATCGTGCTCGAATCGAGCGAAAGCCTGAATCCCGGCCGTTCTGAAACAATACCAAGGATATCGATACTTGAACTGGCCGCCCTCACAATATGTTCGACATGATCACGGTCCGCAGCAACAATCTCTCCCGGAAGCAGACTTTGATCATAGCTTGGGAAATCTTCCGCATAGTCTAGTGCGCCTGCGGTGAGTTGGACCGGATGATCAAAGAAGAACGAACCGGTTTGCCTCGAATTTGAAATACCGCCCGACATGCTCGCGATGAAGCCCAGCGCGCCGATATCCGCTCCTGAATTAAATTTCAAGGAGTATGAATTATTGAATGTTTTTTGCCATGTATAGACCGCACCTTTATCCGGTTCTTCCACGCCTACATAGAGGGTGCCATTGTAGGGAATCATTGTATTGACACCATCGGTATTAACCTGTCCCTTAAACTGTCCACTTGTCGTATTTACTTTTGACCACGAACCGCTGGCCAGATATTCATACACAGCTGCTGAGTTCGCTTCAGTTGTCCCTGCATAGAGTCGGCCATTATAACTCGTAAGTGCGGTGACACGATCGATGTTTGAATCGCCCGATACGATCTTACCGGCAGCATTATTAACACGAATCCACGCTGTTGTATTGGTAGCTGCTGCTGTGGGAACAACTCCATTAGCATATCGGTAAATTTCAGCTTGATTGGCAGATACCGAGGTCGCTGTACCAATATAAAGGGCACCGTCATATACCATGATGGAGTCGACATCATCAATGCTTGTTGTAGGATTATTCTGACCAAAAATACCAACAGAATTAGCGGCACCTCTACCGCTGACTCGCCCCCAACTTTGACTTCCCGTGTACCCGTAGACAGCAGCACCTCCGGTATTGCTTCCTTCTCCAGTGGTAGTTCCAACGACCAGATCCATCATGTACGAAACGAGATGTCCGCCATCAACATAGGCCGTTGTATCATTTCCAAGGGTCCCCACCGTAGTATTACTGACGCGTGTATATGACTGAAAATTATTATAACGATAGACGGCTCCTCCTCCTGGCTCCTTCACCATAAAGTAGAGCTGATCTCGATGCACCGTGATCGAAGAGATGCCATCAACATTGGATTGTGTTGCGACTTGGGAAGTAAATGATCCGCTCGCCGCCTGTTCGATCCGCCAATTAGTACCATCGTACGAATAGAGCGCTCCCTTGTTGCCTGCTTTTCCGGTAAAGCTACCGGCAAAAAGTCGGCCATTATAGATTGCCAAGGAAATCGCATCCACATCACCAGCACCGCCGCCAGTAATCACTCCTGCGCTGCTGGTGATCAGCGTCCAAGTCGTTCCGCCATCATATCGATAAATTCCTGCATTATTTACGTCACGGGTAGCGACATGAAGTTTACCCTTATAGATCACCGAGTGATATGCCCCATTGATACTTGTCTGTGACCCAAACGACCCCGATGCGGTCTGTAATATACACTCACACGTCGCTCCAAAGTTATGCGCGGTGGTATTTGACTGGTTCCCAATCATAAAATTACCGGAAATCGACGCATGGCTGTCGAAGTACGACTGGCCGTTCACCTCCAAAATTCCAGAGATCAAAACATCCGAAACTGCGGACAAGGAATGTGTTGTGGTGTCGATGCCAAATCGATTGTATGCTGCGCTAGCCGTCCCGCCCGCGCCCACCTGAATCGTACCTGCAAATTGGCCGTACGATGCCGATGCAGTGCCTTGCACTTCGAGAACCGTAGTCGGATTACTGGTCTTGATGCCGACAAAGCCCCCGCTCGTTGCCATAAGCACATTTCCATAGGCACCGAGAGCAGTAGGTCCCTGGCCACCGATACCCGGATTGAGTGTGATATCTCCACCGATACCTCCAGCTCCAGATATCCCACCGGAAACCCCCCCACCAGCCCCACCGGTAAAAGTGAGTGAACCACCTTTTGCCACGGTGCCCCCTGAGACTACGGCACCACCCGGTCCCCCGGTAAGCGACATACCCGTCCCAATCCCAGCATTACCGGTGCCATCACCACCCCTGCCTCCCAAGACAGTTAATACGGTAGCAGCATCGCCACCCACCGCAAGACCGCCATCAACCCCATTTTGGCCGCTAATACTTGCCGACCCACCGAGTTCGAATTTTGTATTGATGAAACCTCCTGCATTGATTCCCACACGGCCATCAAAAGAGGAAGAAGAATCAACTTCGAATCTGCCGGATACCAGGACATCAGATACTGCAGAGAGGAAGGAAGAGGTGGTGGTGTTGGTACCGAAACGGGAGTAGGCAACGCTCGCGGTACCTCCTGAGTTCACTTGAATCGTATTGGCAAACTGTCCATAGCTAGCGCTGGCGGTGCCTTGGACTTCGAGCTTGGTCGTGGGGGTGGCGGTGCCGATGCCAACGAAACCGGCAGAATCAATAAACATGCGGGCTTGATTGGCGCTCGTCGGGATACCCCCGGTGCCAGTGAAAAATCGGATAGTTCCGCTGGTATCGTAGGCGCTGACGTCAATGCCGGATCCCCCGCTATTTGCAGCAGTCCAGAGCACCTCGCGATTTTGAACAACCACGTCACCAGTATAGTTTGGACTAAAGAACTGCAAACCGCCCTGATTCCCACCGGCTCGCATCAACAAAGAAGCGTATACACCCGCTCCCGTGTTGTCATTGTAGATTTCTTGTTGAACAGCGGTGTTGGTATTCTTTGTCACCGTAAGTGATGTTCCACCATTTAAAGGCGCAGTGGTCCCGATGCCGACAAACTTGTTCCCCCCATCCACCCACAATGTATTGGAGATAGATGCCGTGATCCCCGATTGAGAGGCAATCTCAAAGAATGCTTCAGGAGTGATGTCACCGAGACCAAATCTCCCCATTGAGGTAGAGACGAATTTGGCAAATGAAGTGCCATTCGATTGGACAATGAGATCGTTATTGAAAGTCCATTCACCGGTAATCGTCTGCGAAATACTTC
>JBBTUB010000018.1:0-6335 GCA_038064015.1 Patescibacteria group bacterium
TTGGCGATCTGTCAGTTGGTCCATACTGTATCCATCTTATGAAATTAGCACTCTCGTGTCAAGAGTGCTAATCCACACGCTTGCGATACTGCTCAGATGTAGCTATTATTCCTCTTGAAAGGATTCTTAAGATGCCGAAACAACCGCTTTCGGTGGGAGTTATCGAGCTTCCACCAGACCCGCCAGCAACCGCAGTGGCGGAAACTCCGCAACCGCCCGGTGGAGGAGGCCACGGAGAATCGCCCACGTGGCAAATAAAACATGGCGACCTCCCGGACGAAATCGAGGCGGAATTGCTTGAGGTCGTCGACCTCATTCGCGCCGGGGGAAGCCACATAGGAGCACGGCAGTTCCTCGACCGTCACCCCGAGTGGCGTGACAGATTGATTGTCGACCTCGCGCTCCTCGGTCTCGCGCTTGAAGCGTGAGACAAGACGGCCGACGGCTATCGTTCCCCCTTGCGCTTTCCTCTCCACGGGAAAGCGCTTTTGTTTCTGTAATACACATTTTATACATGGTATAGTTGAGCTATGTCTACACTCAAAAAAATCTGGTGGTCCATCGGGCCGGGGTTCATTACCGGGGCGGCGGATGATGATCCGTCGGCGTATGGACATATGCCCATAAATTTTGCTATACTTTTTATATGAAAAATGCTTCGTTACGCTATCAAGTTATTTTTAGACCCGAACCGGAAGGCGGATATACCGCGATCGTTCCTGCGTTGCCGGGTTGCGTTACGTTTGGGAAAAACTTGCGTGAAACGCGAACGATGGCTGAAGATGCTATTGCTGGATATCTGGTGTCGCTTCGCAAACACAACGAACCAATCCCCTCTGACACTGACTCGTTCATGACTGTCGTAGACGTGTCGCATTCATCCTCTTCTCTCCGTGCCTAAGACCGGCTCGATCACCATGCCCAAGGGCACGTTGCATGATATTTTAAAATCAGCGGACATAACATTAGAAGATTAACTTACTGTCTCCACAAACAAAAACAACCCATTATTGAGTTGCTTTTGTTTACGCACGTCAGTCACAGAGCTCGGATTCCGAGTTGTGGACGTGCGGCTTGGGCGAGATTGCCCTGGTACTATCGCTCGTCGTAGATCGAGTCGAGAGTGTCGACCCCAAGATCCCTCCCGAGCTCCCCGTCCTGCTTAATGATTGCGGCCAGAAGACCGGCCACAATCATCCCCCTGCCATTACACATGGCTTCGAATTGGAGCACCTTCTTCTCGAGATTCCGGATCCGCATCCCGGCATCCTTGAGCTGGCTATCCTTGTCGGCCAGCTCTCTTCTCGCTGTGTCGAGAGCGCTTGCTACCCTGGCGCTCTCATCACCTACCTTGAGAAGAGCTACTTGACACTCCTCCTGAGAACGTTGCAGTTCTTCCTGAAGGCCCTTGATAGTTACCCTACGCATTGTAATTGCCTCTTTCTACCATGTGGATAATGGTTTTTCTTTTTAGCAGGAGAGAGCGAGAATGTCAATGTTTTTGATTTCAACTGTGATGCAAGCGGCCACTTTGCGTGATATAATTTTTCCATGGATTCTTTGAAGAAGTTATGGCGTTCCATCGGCCCGGGCTTTATTACCGGGGCGTCGGATGATGATCCGTCGGGAATCGCGACGTATGTGATCGCGGGGGCGCGGTTTGGGTTGAACATGCTGTGGACGGCGGTGTTTTTGTTTCCTTTTATGATCGTCGTGCAGGAAATGAGCGGACGGATCGGGATGGTGTCAGGGAAGGGGCTCATCAAAAACATGCGCAGCCACTATCCCCGCTTCCTCCTCCTCGTGATCACCCTCTTTTTTGTCGGCGCCAATATCGTCAACATCGGCGCGGATCTTTCCGGCATGAGCGCGGCGTTTCAGCTCGTCGCGCCATCGTTCCCGCCGATGCTTTTTGGGCTGGGTATTTCTCTCGCGCTCATCGTCCTGCTCATCCTTTTTTCATATCGAAAAATCGCGTCGTTTTTAAAATGGATTGCCCTGGCACTCGTGGCGTATATCCTCGCGGCATTACTGGTTGATCAAGATTGGTCGCAGGTTTTCTATCGGACGTTCATCCCCCACATCGAGCTCTCCAAAGAGTTCCTCCTGATCCTCATCGCGGTAGTCGGCACGACGATCTCGCCGTATCTGTTTTTTTGGCAGGCGTCGGAAGAGGTCGAGGAAGAAAAAATGATTCATCATCGCCGGCCATCGGCATTTATTATGAGACGAGAAGTTAAAGCGATGAACCACGATACCGTCACGGGGATGTTTTTCTCAAATCTCATTATGTACTCAATGATCGCGTTGAGTAGCGCGACGCTTTTCCGCAATGGCATCGCGGATGTTACGACGATTGATCAAATTGCCTCCGTGCTCAAGCCTCTGGCCGGGTCCTACAGCACGGAGCTATTCCTGATCGGCATTCTAGCGTCGGGGCTCCTGGCGATCCCCGTCTTAGCCGGATCAGCAGCGTACGCGCTTGCGGAGCTTTTCGGCTGGAAAGAGGGCATGAATAAGCGCCTTGGGCAGGCGCCACAGTTTTACGTAGTTATTGCCCTGGCGACGATGGCCGGCCTCGCGCTGGTGGCCATTGGCATCAATCCCATGCAAGCGCTTCTCTATACCGCCGTGATTCTCGGTTTTCTGTCACCAATCTTAGTCGCCCTATTATTGCATATGGCCAACCAAAAAAGCATCATGGGTACGTTTACAAACGGCATCATCTCAAATAGTATGGGAATACTGCTCTTGCTCGTCATGCTGGCAAGCGTAGGTGCTTTGATTATTCTATAAAATGCAAATCTACAATACACTCACGAAGCAAAAAGAGGAATTCTTGCCTGCTGGCTCACCCGTCCGCATGTTCGTCTGCGGTCCGACGGTATATGACTATATCCATATCGGCAACGCCAGGACGTTTGTAATTTTTGACGTGGTCGCCAAATGGCTGCGGCATCAAGGCTACGATCTCACGTATATCCAGAATATCACCGACATCGAGGACAAGATCATTACCCGTGCGGCCGAGCACAACAAAGATGTATTCGCTTATTCGCGCGAATTAGAGAATGCATTCTACAAAGATACTCAAGTTTTAGGAATCACGAGTCCAGAATATAAGCGCGCGACGGATCATATTCCGGAAGTCATCAAGCAAGTCCAGCAACTCACCGAAAAAGGCTATGCGTATCTCATCGAGGGCGATGGTTGGTATTTTGATCTGACAAAGTTTCCAGAGTACGGCAAGCTCTCCGGTCGCACCGCGATGATGGCCGATGATGCAGTCTCGCGAATCGATGAGAATGACAAGAAACGCAACCGAGGAGACTTTTGCTTGTGGAAGCTATCAAAGGAAGGCGAGCCAAGCTGGCCAAGCGAATTGGGCGCTGGTAGACCCGGTTGGCATATCGAAGATACGGCGATTACCGAGAAATACCTTGGCCAGCAATATGATCTCCACGGCGGTGGCATGGATCTCATGTTCCCCCATCACGAGGCCGAGATCGCGCAGATGGAGGCAATTTCGGGCAAAAAGCCGTTTGTAAAGTTCTGGATGCACTCGGGCTTCCTCGTGAATAAGAACGCCAAGATGTCCAAGAGCTTAGGCAATTTTATGACCGCCCATGAGGCGCTTGAGCATTATTCGCCCGAGGCTTTGCGATTTTATTTTTTGAGCGCTCACTATCGTTCCCCCTTAGATTATAGCGAAGACAATCTCAAGCAAGCTGAAGCGGCGACAGCACGATTGGGAGAATGCGTGGCAAAAGTAAAGCGCTTTGAAGACGAGATGCTCGTGGAGCACAACACCGCGATTAGTACGATGATCCGGCAGAGCGAGGAAGCGTTTGCCGAGGCGCTCGATGATGACTTTAATACGCCACAAGCCCTTGCGGTACTCTTTGACTTGCTCAAAGCCATCAATCCGCTTCTGACGAAACGCGGCTTTGATATGGAAAATGGTCAGCGGCTTTTGGAATTTTTTGAAATGGTACACTCGGTACTCGGTGTGGTCCCCGGAAATCTTCCCAAACTTCCCAAAACACTGGAAATGCTCATCGATCAGCGCGAACGCGCCCGACACAGCAAAGACTACGCGCTTGCGGATAAATTACGCAATCAAATTGAAGAGCAAGGATATAAGGTGGATGACACCACGTACGGTCCACTCATCAAGAAACTATAGAAAATTGAGAGGCCCGCCACAGCGCGAGGCTGTGACGGGCTCTCTGGTGTACACCGACGACCCCCTACGCATTTTGCAGGAAAAAATGTTTGCCATTCGAGGCTGTAAGAGATTACGTCTGCCGCCCAGGTAGAATTTACGAGGGCTTCCCTAAGGCTTAGCGCCTCAAACGATGTCGATTTGCAAGGATCGGTTATCCCGCGTACCCGATCCACAACTGCGCTCCGCAGAGTACAGAAGGCGTACGACGCTCGAATGTTACACTATCTAGCGATACTTACAAGCTCTTTCAATTCACGCTCTCCACACCTTCCCCACACTCCCTCTTTTCCAAGGATTCATAGGCACGCTATACTTCCAGCACGAGGGTTTGGTGTACTTTCACGCAAACCTTATCGCAGCCCGACTGGGGCGAGATAGGAGGAAGCGATTTCAGCAGAAATCGACGACTGGTTTGCAGAAAGCATACCAAACCCGTAGTATGTATTTACCATGCCCGGAAACGGAAAAATGGCGGATTCGTTGCCGCCGCAAAATCTTGAAGCCGAAAAGAGCTTACTCGGCTCGCTTTTGCTTGATAAAGAATCGATCAACAAGGTGGCGGACTTTCTCAAGATCAGTGATTTTTATAGCCGTACCCACCAGCTCATCTACGAGGCCATCGTGAAGCTCTACGAGAAGCGCGAGCCGATCGACCTCTTGAGCCTTTCCAATTGCCTGACCGAAGGCGGCCATCTCGATGCCATTGGCGGCGTTGGCTACTTAAGCTCCCTGGTCAATTCCGTCCCCACCTCGGCGCATGTGATCAATTACGCCAAAATCATCGAACGCAAAAAAATCCTGCGCGATCTCATCGACACCGCGCACAATATCATCGGCCTTGGCTTTCAGGAAGACGAAAACGTCGAAGAATTGCTTGACCAGGCCGAGCAAAAGCTTTTCTCCGTGTCCCAGCGCTCGATCCAGCAAAATTTTCTGCCGCTCGATCACTCGCTTCATGACGCCTTTGAGCGCCTCGATCGGCTTCACAAGGGCGATGGCGCCTTGCGTGGCGTGCCGACGGGATTCGTGGACCTGGACAACACGTTGGCCGGTCTCCAGAAATCCAACCTCATTATTCTTGCCGCCCGTCCCTCGATGGGGAAAACCTCACTCGCGCTTGATATCGTCCGCAGCGTGGGCAAGACGGTTCCCGTCGGGCTCTTTACCATTGAAATGTCACGCGAGGAAGTTACTGATCGCCTGATTGCCGCCGAGGCCGGGGTAAGTTTGTGGAAAATGCGCACGGGCAAGCTTTCATCCGAGGGCGAGTTCAGCGATTTCCAAAAAGTCGCCGTCGCGCTAGATTCGCTGGCGAAATGCAAGATTTTTATTGACGACTCATCGTCCCCGTCCGTCCTCCAGATGCGCGCCATGGCAAGAAGATTACAAGCTGAGCATGGCCTCGGGCTCATCGTCGTTGACTACCTCCAGCTCATCAACGCAACCAAGAACTACGACAGTATGGTGCACCAGATCAGCGAGATCTCAAGGAACCTTAAAGCCCTTGCTCGCGAGCTCAATATCCCCGTCCTTGCCCTCTCCCAGCTCAACCGCGCCGTCGAAAGCCGTCCCGATCAGCGACCGCGGCTTGCCGATTTGCGCGACTCGGGAGGCATCGAGCAGGATGCTGACGTCGTGCTCTTTATCTATCGCGAAGACAAAGTGAAGCCGGACTCTGAAAAGAAAAACGTCGCCGAAATTCTTATCTCTAAGCATCGCAATGGCCCGACCGGCGAAGTGGAGCTCTTCTTTGACGAAGATCATGTGTCGTTTAAGAATCTTGCAAGGAACTTCTAGGTGTTAGGTTTTAGCTGTTAGCTTCTAGGAAAAACCTAAAAGCTAATACCTAAAAGCTAAAAGCTCAAGTGTCAGAAAAGTTCAAGAAACTAATAGAATACTTCACGAAGCTTCCTGGCATTGGCCCGCGGCATGCAACGCGCTTGATACTCGCCATGCTTGAGTGGCCGGCGCCTGAAATTGATGAGTTTTCGAAACAGCTTGCGGAGCTAACTACCGGCCCAGTACTGTGTGAGCAATGCTTTAATTTCGCCGACGAAGCGCTCTGTACCATCTGCAAAAATCCCCGCCGCAATCAAGAGCGCATTGC
>JBBTUB010000019.1:0-7173 GCA_038064015.1 Patescibacteria group bacterium
GGAAACCTCAACTCGGTAATCCGTTTGCTCGGCGCTTTGAAGCATGGCGACCGCAAATACGGTCATGCCGCCGGCTACAATCGTAAAGATCGAGGCATAGAGCAGCATTTCGATGAGGGTGAACCCTCTCTGATTAATCATCGTCATCACACGAAGAAATTAACTGCAAAATATCGTTGTTTTGGACCGACATGTATACGATGTTGTTGTCATACGCGGCTCCGGTCGCGATATTTGAGAGATTGATCTGGCCAAGCTGCTGGATTGAAGCGGGGTTCTTGATGTCAAAATTTTGAAATTCTTCATTGGTATCGTCGGTTCCAAGAAAAGCCTGGGTTCCCGCCGACATGACGGCAAAAACCGAGCTGGAAACATTTGAGGAGCCGCGCAGAGTAATCGAAGCAGGAATCGAGGCGTCGAGAATCAAGAGCTCGTTATCGCTCGACGAATTTCTTCCTAAGTAGATTCGTTTCAGTGTTTTGGCATAAATAGACTTTCCATCTGCAGTGCCCTGGGTATTGTAGTTCCCGATCTCGACGGGCGCCACGGGGTTAGTGATATCAAAGAGTATGAGTTCTTTGGTGTCAGAGGAAGTCGCAAGATAGGCGGTATTTCCCAGGATGCTGATTTCGTTGATATCAACGCCGAGCTCTAGGCTTGCCACTACGCTTGGTGCGGCCGGGTTGGTGATATTAATCACAAAAAATTCTTTTCCGGTGGAGTTGTTGGCACTCGTAACATACGCATAGTTGCCCTTGGTGACCACATAGCGGCCTTTCGTTCCGACATTGAGCGTTAACTTTGATTGGACCATGGGCGCCGTTGGTGTAGCAACATTGACGATGAAAAAATCTCCGCTGTTCTCTTCTACGACGTAGGCCTTGGTTCCCGCAACGGCGACGGATTTGACGCCTTGCTCGATATTGAGTTGGCCGAGCAAAAAAGGGCTGGTTGAGCTTGTCACATCAAATATAAAAAGATCCGGCTTGTCGCTCGCCGTGGCGGAGCTGGTAACGTACGCCTTGTGATCGAGATAAAAAACATCCGTGCCCTTGCTTCCTGATCCTCCATCGGCACTGCCGATAACGCAAGGATTGGTCCAGTCGCCCGTGAGGCCTTGATTGGGCGGGGCGATGGTTGAGGCGATATCAAACGACTTGGTTCCCTCGCTGGGATGATTCCATTGGACCAGCAGGTCAACGTGCTTGATGCCCTCCAGGTCGGTACTGATCGAGACGGTGCGCTTAAAGCCATCGTTCCAGTCGGGCACCAACGTAAGTTGCCATTTGTCATTCGTAAATGAAAGCCCATGAAGTCCATCCGTCATGCTTGGGAAATTATCATCGCGGATAAAGCGCAGCGCCTCGGCGCCATCATGAACTTTTTCGATCGCCTTGCGGGCTTGGAGTGAGTCGGCGACAAAGCTCTGGCCGCTAAAAAACATGAGCGCCACCGCGCTGATCGTCAGCGAAAAGATCGTCAGTGCGATGAGGATCTCTACAAGTGATTGTCCCTGCCTTGCCGGCAGGCAGGCCCTATTGCCAGTCAATTCGTCCTTCTTTATTAACATATATTTTTTCTTGGCGCGTGCCATTGTCAAACGTAAGGCTCACCGATGAAGTTCGCGCGGAGAGATACTTAAATAGTATATCACTCGGCCCGGTCATGGTCACATTGGTGCTCATCTCAAACACCTGGTCTTTTGATTGGTCACGCGCTACGTAGCTTGTCCCCTCAAATAATGTATAGGTATACGACGCACTGGCGATGTGGACTCCATGATCAGTCGATCCGGCACCCGCAAACGACTGCGTGCGCGCTTGGCGCAAAAGAGAGAGCAGTAAATTGCGCTCGGTGATAACCTGGTACCGGCGATAGAAGCGTATCGTAAATGGCGTCGTCAAACCAAAGAGAATCAACATGATTCCCATGGAAATGAGGACTTCAACCAAGGTGAATCCGCTATTTCGGCCCGATGTGCTGGGATACTTCATAGATTGGCAAGATAATGGCGAGGGCGACGAAGCCGACGATAAAGCCCATGACGACCAAGAGGAGCGGCTCCAGGACGTTGGAGAGGCTCTTGGTGGACGCATCAAGCTCCGACTCGTAATAGTTGGCAAGGTACGTGCCCGTATCCGTCAATTTGCCGGTTTCTTCGCCCACGGAAATCATTTCCGTGAACACCGCCGGAAAGAGCGCGGGGTAGTCCGCAAGATGCTTGGACATTGGATCTCCCTGCCCGACATGCACCGAGATTTTTTGCAGGACTCGCTTGTACACCAGATTCGTGGAGGACTGCGAAGTGATCTCAAGCGCTTGGACGATCTTGACGCCACTTTTCATGAGCAGTGAAAGCGCACGCACAAAGCTGATGAGGTTGTAGTTTTGGGCCATCGTGCCGACCGCCGGGAGGAACAGCAAGCATCGGTGCCACACATATCTGACGGGGCGGATGAGCAGCAAAAAACGAAGCGCGATCAGTGCCACCGCGGCGCCGATGATGACGGCGACTCCGTGAGCGATCATAAAGTTGGAAACCGCGATGAAGATCCTGGTTACCAGCGGCAGATCGACTTTTAGTGATCGGAAAATTGGCAGGATTTTGGGAAAGATAAAAAACGTGAGCGCCCCGGTGATGCCAAAGGTGGCAAGGAGAATGATAATCGGATATACCAAGGCGCCCTTGACCTTGCTCTCCAGCTCGCGCTTTTTCTCAAGCGACTCGGCAAGGTACTCCAAGTTTTCGGCCAAGGTACCGCTGATTTCGCCGACATGAACGATATTGATAAAGAAATCACCGAAGAGGCGAGGATGCTTTTTGAGGCCGTCGGAGAGAAACTGACCGTTTTTGACGCTGATCAGAAGCTCATCAAGAATCTTGCGCATCGTGCGGGACGCAGTTTGCTTTTTGAGTGTCCGGAGAATGTCCAAAATCTGCATGCCGGAGCGCGACATGATGGCCATGTGCCGGGCGAAGAACATTTTTTCTTTTAAAGAAATATGGGTAAACATCATTCTTGGATTACGCGCAGGATTTCTTCGATGGTGGTCAGTCCCTCAAGTGCTTTGCGAAACCCATCATCCATCAAGGTGGTCATCCCATGCTCAATAGCGATTTTTTTGATCTCGCTGGCATTGCCGCGGCTCATGATGGCGCGGCGAATCTCATCGGTTACCTCCAAGACTTCGTAGATGCTGATGCGCCCGGCGTATCCGGTGTTGCCGCAGATCTGACAGCCTTTGCCGGAATAAAAATCACGATGCTTCGCCAAAATCTTGGCTGGGATGGCATCGGTCAGGCTTTTCAGCTCGGCGGGATTTACTTGCTTTTTTATTTTACAATTTTTACATATCATGCGCACCAAGCGCTGGCCGATGGCGACATTGACGGTTGAGGCGATTAGGAAAGGCTCCACACCCATGTCCAGGAGGCGGGGGAGGGTGGTCGCGGAATCATTGGTGTGGAGGGTGGAGAGCAGCAGGTGGCCGGTCAGCGCCGCGTTCACGGCGATACTCGCCGTTTCACGGTCGCGGATCTCACCGACCATGATAATGTCCGGGTCCTGGCGCAGGATCGAGCGTAATCCATCGGCAAACGTCAAGCCGTTTTCCGCATTGACTTGGATTTGATTAATTCCCTGCAAAGAATACTCAATGGGGTCCTCAATAGTGATGATCGAAACATCAGGAGTGTTGAGTTTGCGCAGTACCGTGTAGAGTGTCGTCGTCTTGCCCGATCCCGTGGGACCGGTGGCAAGGATCATGCCGTTGGGCCTTTCGATCGCGTGCATGAGTTTGGCGCGGTCGTCATCGGAGAAGGTGAGATCCTCAAGTGACTTGATCTCCGCTTGCTCGACGAGGAGGCGCAGTACGGCATTCTCGCCGTAGTACGTCGGTACGACGGAGACACGAATGTCGAATTGGCGAGGCAAGCCTTTGATGTTGGTCTTGAAGCGCCCGTCCTGCGCGGCTTGGTGCTCGTCCGTACGCATGCCGGCAAGCACTTTGATTCTTGTAATGACCTCGGATTGGATATTCTTTGGAAATGAGAAAACATCTTGGAGCAGACCATCGATGCGAAGACGAATGCAGACCCGTTCCTGTTCCGGTTTGATATGTATGTCCGATGATCTCGCCAAGTATCCATAAAGAATTAAATTATCAATAAGCGGGACGATAGGAAGCTCTTGCTCGGCAGTGACGAGCGATTTCTCGATCTCGGCCCGTATCCGTTTTTGCTCGCTGATCACCGGAGCAATGGGCTTGGGTGCCACCGGGGCGTCACCTCCAGTCGTGATTGCCGGACCAAGCGATCCGTCCGTGCTCACGAGCTCCTTGATCTTGGCGAGCATCTCTTCGGTATCGGTATAGGCTTTGATGAGATATGACTTGACGCCAAGCTCGGAGATTTTCGTGATCTCATCGCTTTGCTCTACATCCGAGAGCACGATGATAGGCGGAAGTGCCATGCCATGCGTTCGTTGGATGGTACGCAAAACGCCGAGGAATGTTTTGACTTTGCCCATCGGCAAATCAAGAAACACAACCGTAGGATTGAGATCTACAATCTTATGGAGTCCCTCCTTGGGATCCTTGGTCGTGGCGACGTCATAGTGATCTTGCTGGAGTTTTTGCGACAAAATTCCTCCAATGAAAAGATTGGATTCAACCAGGAGAATTGTTGTGGGGGCGCTCATGTTTTCAACAGTCGTTTTACTTCAGTGACGATTTGATCCAGATCCTCGCTTTTCTTGATGTAGTCCGCTGCCCCGGCTTCACGCGCGAATTTTTCGTCAATCCACGTGGTATCTTTCGATGGTTCACCATAGTTAGTCAGAAAGACAACCTTGAAGGCCGACGTGGCAGAATCGGCTTTGAGCTTGGCGAGCGTCTCCAGGCCGTTCATCACGGGCATTTCAACATCAAGCAAGATAAGATCAGGATGGATCTTTTTTGCCGCCTCGATTCCCTCGGCCCCGCTATTGGCGGTAGCAACCTCAAAGCCCGCTTGCGTAAGCTTCATCGAGAAAATCTCGAGAAAATCCTTATTGTCATCAATGATGAGTATTTGCATACTAAAACGGCGCGATCTCTCTCCAGATCGGGATATATGAGCCGCCGATGTTGACGGATTTACTGACGGAACAGATCGGAAGCCCGGTATCGTTGTCCGCAACGGCGAGATTGACGCTGTAGTTCCCTGACTGGAAAAAGGTCGAGATTGGATTCTGATCACTTGAAGTTCCGGGCGTGCATTTGCCGGAACAGGCGAAGTTCCATGCGTACGAATACGGAGCGCCCCCATCATACACAGTCGTATCCGTGAATTGCACCGGCTTGCCGACTTTCGCCGGAGTAGGCCAGGTAAAATTGGGTCGTGGCTTATCATGCTCCAGGGTCGTAAACGGGAGCGAGCTTGCGATATTGGACGCGTTATCGTTCGTATCCCACGCTTGGACGGTCGCCGTGTAGGTTGATCCATAGGCAAGGTAGGGTAAGAGCTGGAGGGACTGGGCACCGTAGCTTGGCTCAACTTTGCCGGAATCCCAGAAGGTTGCCCCACCCTGTTTAACGATCACCTGATACGCGTTCTCGGCATCAAGCTCCGGATCATCATAGTCCCAGGTGAGGAAGGAGTGTTTGCCTGAAAAACAGCGATCATGATCCACTCCAATAACAGCAACCGTCGGTCCCTGGTTGGGATTGACGGTAACCGAGACTTGCTTCTGGGCAGGGCTTGCGTTCCCCCGCTCCACGATGACTTTGGGTATATAGATCGTGGGGTCGGCACCGGTGGTGTAGGAGTGAGCAGGTGCGGTGGTGGGATTGGCAGTAATCGCATCACACTTGTAGCCTACATTGGGAGTAATCAGGCATGTCCCTGCGGGAGGAGTGGCGAGGGTGCCGCATGACGTATTGGCCGTCTGAACGCTGTTGGTCGTATCGGTACAGTCCCACCAGAGAGAATAGTTGATCGTGCCCGTCTGGGTGCCCGTGGCGCCTTCGGTAAGGATTACGGACAGCGGCGACGTGCCGGAGGTCTTGTCGGCAACCAGGGTCGCACCGAGCGTCCCCGTCACCGTGATCGGTTTGCGATTTTCAGCCCGTATGCCGTTGCGCTCAATGACGACTTTGGGATAGTAGGTGCCGGGAGTGGAGTAGGTGTCACCACATAAATCTTTTTCCTTCCACGGACTGGTGCCCGTTGATTTCTTGGCATTATAGTTATTGAAATCCAGTGTTGCGTCATTTTCATTGCACCAGAAATAGTAGTCGATGTTGCCGCTGCCGTTGTTCGCCGTACCGCGCAAATCAACGATCTTCGCCACCGGGGCAGTAAGCGTCAGTGATCCCTGCCAGGTCTCAGTAATATCTGTCCTCAGATGCAATGCCGCGCTAAATGGGGTGGGAGTTGGAGGCGGGGTTTTGGTCGGAGTCGAAGTCGGGGGTTGACTCGAACTTGGCGTTGGCGTGGAAGAAGATTTGCATTTACAACTATATTTAGCCGTGGAGCTGTATTCATCACCTTCTTTTAGCGGCTTATTCTGCCAGCAACCAACCTGACCTATCTCGATGCAACTATTCCAGTCACAGTATGCTCCGGGACTTCCGCCACTGCAATTGTCCTGTTTGACGTAGGCACTACATAATCCACCTTCGGCAACTCCCAAAAGACACGTTCCGGCCGCTGAAACACGATTATCACGTTGCGAAAAAAAGAAAAGAATAATAGAAAAAGCCACTACACCAATGTAAAAATAATTTTCGCGACTCATACTAAGATTTTATCACAAAATGGATACCAACATATCAACACATATCAAAATAAAAGACGCGGTATTCCCCTCGGAATACCGCGCGAGATCCGAACTATCTGCTACTTAAGCGCGAACTGGTCGGATCCGGATCGCCACGCCCAATCCTCTTGCTTGGGACCGGCGACCAAAAAAAAGAACCTGGCTCCTTCAAAAAACCAATCGTCGGGCGGCGCCGGGTCGTCCATCTTCATGGAGACCGCAGTCACCGGCCCGGTTACCGAGAACGATCGGAGCCAGATCGTTCCCACCTGGTCGCCACTGGTCTGGGCCCAGAAGAGGCCCAGATTCCGGTCGTCGGCTCCCCTCTGCGAGACGCAGAGGGTTATAACCCTCTGCGTCTCGCAGAGGGGAG
>JBBTUB010000020.1:0-10292 GCA_038064015.1 Patescibacteria group bacterium
GGCGTGATGTCCGGTATCGGAAAGGGCATCACCACCTCATCGATCGGCCGTGTCCTTCTGGACTACGGCTTTTCGGTTACGGCTTGCAAGATCGATCCGTATCTCAATGTCGACGCCGGTACGCTCAATCCGATCGTCCACGGTGAAGTCTTTGTGACCGATGACGGCACCGAAGGCGATCAGGACCTGGGCAACTACGAGCGCTTCTTGGAGACCGACATGTCCCACAAAAATATCATGACTTCCGGCCTTGTCTATCAGACTGTCATCCAGCGCGAACGCAACCTCGAGTACGGCGGCCAAGATGTCGAAATGATGAGCGAGATCCCCAACGAAGTGAGCCGGCGCCTCAAAGATCTTGCGGATACGGCAAAAACTGATTTTGTTTTAGTAGAGGTGGGGGGAACCGTGGGGGACAACGAAAACCTCGTCTTCCTGGAAGCCGCTCGCATCATGAAGCTCAACGATCCGGACGGTGTGATCTTTGTCTTGGTGAGCTACATGCCAATACTCCACAATACCGGCGAGATGAAGTCCAAGCCCACCCAGCATGCCGTCAAAGCGCTTAACTCGGTCGGCATCAACGTGGATATGCTCATCGCACGCGCGAGTGTTGCCATCGATAAACCCCGCAAAGAAAAAATCTCCCGCATGTGCAATATCCAAGCGGAGGATGTCATCTCGGCTCCCGATGTCGGATCGATCTATGAAGTGCCGATGAACTTTGAGCGCGATCTCATAGGAAAAAATATTCTCAAGAAATTTAATATCGCCGTAAAGAAACACGACAGCGCCACCTGGAAAAAACTGGTGGACTCCATCCACGACGCCAAGGATCCGGTCAAGATCGGCATTGTCGGCAAATACTTTGTCAGCGGCGACTTCTCGCTGACTGACGCGTATCTCTCGGTGATCGAGGCCGTGAAACATGCCGCATGGGCGCACGGCCGCAAGCCGGAGATTACGTGGCTCAATTCCGAGGAATACGAAAAAGATCCCAAGAAGCTCGACGAACTCAAAGCTTTTGATGGCGTGATCGTCCCAGGCGGATGGGGAAGCCGCGGGGTAGAGGGCAAGATCTTGGCAGTCCAGTACCTGCGTGAACACAATATCCCGTTCCTGGGGCTTTGCTACGGCCTCCAGATGGCGGTCATCGAGTACGCCCGCAATGTCGTGGGACTCAAAGGCGCGCATACCACGGAGGTGGATCCGAAAACCAAGTATCCCGTGATCGACACGATTCCTGATCAGATCAAAAACATCACTCAAAAAATTATGGGTGGCACCGCGCGCCTGGGTGCCTATGACTGCGATCTCAAGAAGGGAAGTCTCGCCGAGAAACTCTACGGAACAAAGTCAATCTCCGAGCGTCATCGGCATCGCTACGAAGTAAATAACGACTACAAAGAACAGATTGAAAAAGCTGGCCTCGTCATCTCCGGCACCAACCCCAAGAGCAACCTCGCCGAGATCATCGAGCTCCCGGGGCATAAGTTCTTCATGGGTTCGCAGTTCCACCCGGAGCTCAAGAGCCGCCCTTTACATCCCCATCCATTGTTCCTCGGCTTTATTAAAGCCTCGATACAATAAGCACCAAGTTCCAAGCACCAAATCACAAACAAATCCCAATGTTCAATATTAAAAAATTGGAATTTAAATATTGTTTGATATTTGGAATTTGAGATTTGTAATTTATGGCGAATTTGTACGCAAATAAGGCATCAAACGTCCGTAAAACCATCGTCCTGATGACGGTGTTCTTTTTGCTGATCATCGGCCTGGGCTTTGCGTTTTCGCAGTACTATGGCTCGCCTGACATTCTCTACATTGCTGTCGCCATCAGTGTCATCATGAACTTCACTGCCTACTGGTGGTCAGCGAGCATCGCCCTCGCCATGTCCGGCGCGCGCGCCGTCACGCGCGAGCAAGCGACCGAGCTCTATCGCGTCGTGGAGAATCTCTCTATCACCGCCGGCTTGCCCTTGCCCAAGATCTACATCATGGACGCTCCACAGATCAACGCATTTGCCACAGGGCGCAATCCCGAGCATGCAGCGATTGCCGTGACCACAGGTGCTCTGCAAAAGCTTGAAAACGAAGAGCTTGAGGGCGTGATTGCCCATGAGCTCTCACATATCGGCAACCGCGACATCTTGATCTCGTCAGTCGTCGTCGTGCTTGCGGGCATCATCGCTATCGCCGCCGACATCGGCATGCGCGCCACGCTATTTGGCGGGCGACGCCGGAGCAATGACAACGGCGGGGGAGGGCAAATTGGCTTACTCATCGCGATTGTCGCCATGATCATCGCGCCAATTGCCGCCACGATCATCCGCCTTGCTGTCTCGCGCCAGCGCGAGTATCTCGCCGACACCTCCGGCGCTTTGCTATCCCGCTACCCGGACGGCCTTGCCAACGCCCTTGAAAAAATCCGTGCGGACCACACCGCGATGCCCCATACTCACGCCGCCACCGCGCATCTTTTCATCGGCAGCCCCCTCAACGACGACGACTCCGACAAGCCCAGTGCTTTTGCAAAACTCTTTATGACGCACCCGCCGCTCTCAGATAGGATTAAGCGATTGCGTGGAGTACGCTAGAGAAGCTCTGGCTCCACGTTAATTTCTCCGTGAAGATCTTCAATCATCTTAGATTTAATTTCTTCGTAGTTTTTATGTTGCCCGAGGAGCCAACCGAGTTTCGTAGTAATTGATTCGATACTCATATCATGGGCAGGAATTGCTAAATCATTTTCTCGCAAGTAAGCCCCCGTTTCGTTAACCTGCATGCTCGCCACCCCACTTGGTGCCTGTGTAGTCATAACAACCGGAATTTTGTGCTCTTTCAGATACTCAAAACCTTTAAAAAGGTGTGAACTTGGATCCCCGGCACCAAAAGCCCGAAAAATAAAAGCTTTTATATTATTGTGCTCTACGAGCGATTGAAAAAGATCTGCTGACATGCCAGGAAATTCCGTCATTGATGCAATGCTTGCGGTATCAAAATCTTTTTTCACGCTTAAAACTCTTGATTGTATCGCCAAGGGTCTAACTTTCGATAGGTAAGCAACATGTTTATTAAGAACCAGCTCGTTAATACGAATAAATCTGCCGATTTGACCCAAAGATCCTGTAATAAAGGAACTGAATGGATCGTAATCAAAATCAGTTCCTTTTTTGACCCGCGTTCCGGCAATAATTTTACTTCCGAAGACCGCCATGACGCCCTTAATGGGATGGTACCCCCATACGCACAAACGCAGCGCATTGATAAGATTCGTCATCGCATCACTTCCGAGGTATCCAAGCGGAACTTGGGCACCAGTAAAGATAACGGGCTTATTTATATTCTCAAGCGCGAAGGACAATGCTGCACAGGTATATCCCATCGTATTGGTGCCGTGTAGTACAAGAAATGCATCGTAGAGATCGTAGACCTCTTGGATTTTCCCTGCAAGGATAGCCCAGTTTTCCGGGAGTATATTTGAACTGTCTAAGTTAAAAAGCTCAACAATGTCAGGAGTGATTTGGATATTCCAGTTCTTCTTTATCACTTCAACGGAGTTTTCGACAATCGACAAAAAACTATTGGGATCTGACTTGACTGATTCTGATATATTACTCTTCGCGACATTACCCGCGATGGTGCCACCGGTGAAAATAATAAGAACTCTTTTTTGTGCGTATGTATCCATAGAAGGAAACTATATGATCAATGATAGTACGATAATGAGGCCTGATGCAAGAATCTTTTTTAGCGTCGGCTTTTCGCGAAGAAATATCATACTCAGGATGAACACAAAAATTGGTGTAATGTTTCCTAGTGTAATCGTAACTCCGGCATTCCCACGTGAAAGCGCAAGATACAAAAGCACCCAGGTAGTGATCACGATGAGCCCGCGCCCAAAAATAATCCTGTATTGCTTGATCGTAATGTGACTGATAGAAAACTGGAAAAATAGTAAAGCAAAAAATGCGATAAACCCAGCACGAAACATGTACAGTGTTGGCGCGTTAATAACGTGCATATTATTTAATAGATACTTTGAGGGAATGGCCGAAATGCCAAAAAGAAATGAAGCTATTAAGGCAGGCGTGAGGGTATATGCGTTGAATTGTTTGAAGTTTTTGAAATCTGCCGAAAAAATAATAATAAGAATAATAATAAGGGCAGCAAAAACATAGGTATGTAAACTGACGGTGTCGCTGATGAACAGCCATCCAAAAAGAAAAGTGAATGCCGGCGCAAGAGACAGTATAGGAGTCGCTACGCTTGCTTCTGTCCTTTCAAAGGTCTTGAAGTAAAAGTAATTCGCAACCGTATCAATGAGACCTATCAGAGCCACCAATGCCATGGCTTTTAGCGATGGCTGAAAAGAATAGAAAAGAGGGGAGATCAATACGAGCGTTGCTCCCATCGTAAGAAAATTAATACCTAGGATGTCTTTTGATTTTATATCCTTCAGAAGAGTACGCGCCAATATATTGGCGATTGCCGAAAAGAACGCCGAAATAATCGCGATAGTCGTGAAACTTAATTGACTGATATGGAATGCGTCATTCATAGATAGTTACGTTACTTAATTATACTATATTTTAAAAAAGGGTGGGATTTATGGCATGGAATCCCGAACCTGTGTGAGCTACGTGGTCACTGCCTCGTCAGGCGGCCAGATTTTCGGCTCCTCCTCATCGGGGTACATGGCCATGGTGGTTTCCCCAGGAACGGCCTTGATCTTATGAACATCGATTCCGAGTCATATGTTCTTGACTTGGTTGTTGTCATGCTATAGCATCTATAAAGAGTGGCCAATATCACCTTAGGGTGCTAATGATCACCAATAACTAAATAACTTAATAAATATGGCCTATTCAGAAGTTTTTGAGGAGTTAGGGCTGACCCCGAATGAGGCGAAAATCTATGAAACGCTGGTTTCCGGGGTTGAGATGCCGGTATCGGAGATTTCAGTAAAAGCCAAGGTCCACCGGCGCAATGTGTATGATGCGTTGAATCGGCTTTTGGAAAAAGGGCTTGTATTTCAGATTTTTCAGAAAGGAGAGAACCTGTATCGCGCTGTGCATCCCCAAAAACTTATGGAGGTTTTGAAAGAACGAGAAAAATCACTTGAACGCATCTTGCCAGCACTTTCTATACAATACGAAGAGAAGCCATTGGAAGAAGCTGCGTTTATCTATAAAGGCGTTGAGGGGTACAGAAATTATCGGCGTGACCTTCTACGCATAAATCAAGAAGTATATTTCCTCGGAGCAAAGGCGCTCTGGATGACGCCGGGCATTCCAAAGAGTGTACATGAAGAATTTCGCACAAAGTTTGAAAAACAAAAGAAAAACTACAAAACGCTCTTCGATCCACGAGTACCAAAAATGCTTCCCGAGGCCCTCAAGAACATTGGGGGAGAGTATAAAGTATTACCCAAGGGATATGAGACGATCGGTGTCGTGGACATTTTTGGCGATCACATCGCCACGTTCACCAGCAAGGGCGTGGGCAACTTCGGCGAAGACGGCTCCATCTACGTCATGATCAACCGCGATCTGGCCGAGTCCTACAAAACCTGGTTCCGCTTCATCTGGGAACACTGCCCGAGCCCGAAGAAAAAATAACAAAAAAAAATGAAAAGCCGCCGGAGAACAGAAATAGCCCGGTGGCTTTTTGTTGCTCTACGGCGGCGGAAGGAACTAGACTAAATAGTTTCTCTCATGGCCTCCACGAGGGCCTTCGCCATGATGCGGTCTGCGCACAGCGCGGAAGGATTATGCCGGAACAATCCCTCCGAAAGAACCGAGAGGAAGAGCGCGACGACGTACTCTTCTTTGGCTCTCACGAGTTCCGACCATACCGCATAGTCGGAAGTCGTCTCATCCAGATTGGCTGGAAGGATGACCCGAACCTTGGGTCCGCCTTCTCCAATCTGGATACTGCGCGCCGCAAGCTGGCGGTGGAGCTCACCAGCTTGCGCCTCGTCCACCGTATTGGCGACGAGGCGGATTGAATTGCCGCGCGGAACGATCTGACTGACTCGCTCCGCAATCGCCCGCAAAGTCTCTTTGTCAAAGACCACGCGAGCATCGACAGTCCAATCCCGACCATCAAACAGGTCATCGTTGCCTCGGCTAACCTGCTCGACGACCGTCTCAACATCTGACCTCTCGTGCTCCACAAGAGAAGCCAGAGACGCGCTCCGGGCATCTTGTGCCGGGTCTTGGTACGACCGAGCACAGACGAAGACACCCGAGGCGCGGGCTAAGCCGGCACGACGATACGTCTTGGGATCTCGAAGATTCCCCTTGACGTACGCGCACCCTGCCTTCAGGAGATGTGGCGGAAGATCCGGCAGGTCTTCCGCCACAATCACGACTAGGACGCGACGTCCAAACTGGTCGTGAACCTCCTGTACTAAACTTTCGGCCTTCTCCCAATCCACGGGCTGGACCAGGATGAAAACCCGGGACATGCCAACGGTGTCGAGCCAGGACACCACGGCCGCCCCGTTCTTGCTCGAGTGCCACCAGTCTAGTAACGGCGGCACTACGAGGGCAGCGGCGAGAAGGCCCCAAAAAACCCACGCCGCCAACTTCCAAATCGAGATAAACAACACCGACAGGGGGCCACCTGTCGGCTCGTACCCTCCGTCGTCGAACGTCAAGACGACGGCAAGTATCCACCTGGCTGCCCGTGACCAGGTGGCGCTCTCGAGAACGTGGAATCCCACGATCCCGAGAACTACGAAACCGAGGGTCCCCGCAAGCGCGAGAACCCCCATCCGGGTTGCCCGCCTCATGGTTCCCTCCTATTCTTTTTTGTGGCGGAATTGCCACAAGATAAGCACCCATTCCTTGCCTATCTAGTAGCAACACAATGCTACGGCTTGATTTTTTCCTGAAGCTTCATGACATTTGCAAAGTCCCATAGCACGACCGCTGTGTATACAAACCAAATTCCAAACACGATGATCGTCGGAGATGATTCGATTTGAATGGAAAGAACGGTTTGAACGATCAAGAACATCACGCCAACGGGGAATAGAAGGAAACTTGTCGTCAGATGAATCAGAATTCGCTGTGATACGCGAGTCGGATCAAAGTCGCGATACGAAAGTGAAAAGAAGCCGAACATGGCGGCAAGCGCGAGGATGCTCGTAGCAAACATCACATCCCCAAGGGCACCAGAGTCAACCTGGTGAAGAAACTTACTTAATGGATGGTCGATCAAGATGATGCCAACGACAAGCACAATATTTTTGACTACATTTTCTTGTATCAGACGAGAGGTATTGATCGAGGATGTCTGCCAGAACTGCCGGAGCACTTTAAGCATACGAAAGAGCTTGGTGGCTCGCGCAAATCGAGCAAACCGAACTACCCGGATCGCACCGATATTTAAACCAGAAAAGAAGAATGGCAAGATCGCAATGAAATCAATGACATTGTAAAAATTGAAGATAAACTTCCGGCGTGAAGGCGCCGACCACAGGCGCAGTCCATATTCCATAGAAAAAACAATCGTTAAGAATAGCTCAAAACCATGCAAAAATCCCTTATGTCGAGCTGCAAGCTCGTGATAAAAGAATTCAATGCCTAGAGCCACACCGGAACAAAGGATCAGAAGAATGATTGCCGCGCGAAACCGCCATGCCCATGCGGTTGAGGGGGTTTCAAAGAATTCGTGGACTCGTTCTTGCCTTGTTTTTATCATTGTTTCCATACCGCATAAGTAAACCATCTCGACGAAAAAGCGCCTATTTTTTTAGATTATATTTGTGTTATGCCTTGATTTCCTTGAAAAATAAGGGTTTTTTATAGGTTCCTGCGATGTCAGAAATATTGACAGATTTTGACAGATATGCTAAGATGGTGTCTAATGAGCATCCAATCTACGCTCGAAAAAACAGGTCTGTCGCAAAAAGAATCGCTTGTGTATACGGCATTGCTTGAGCTTGGGGCTTCTTCGGTGGTCGGAATCGCAAAGAAATCAGGTCTCAAGCGGCCGACGGTCTATCTTGTTTTGGACGAGCTGGTAAAAAAGGGCTTTATTTCCGAAGTACCAGAAGAAAAGAAGCGGCGCTTTATTGCGCTCTCACCGGAGAATATTGTCGATAGCTTTGATCAGCGGGCCCGTGAACTGCGCAAGATGCTCCCACACCTTTTGGATTTCTACCAAGGTCAGAGTGAGCGGCCCGTTATACGATTTTTCAATAGCCACGAAGGTATGATGAGCGTCTATCGCGAGGTGACGAAAAAAGGATCCACACAGGAAATTCTTTCCTTCGTATCCCCGGAAAACGTACCTGAAGAATTCAACGAAAACTGGGATATGTTCTTGCGGCTTTTTAGTGGACGAGGAGCGAAAGGGCGAGAAATCTTCTCCATCAGTTCACTGGAGCATCCCTATGTCCGTCAGGTAAAGAAAATCCCGAACTACCAAGCACGTGTTGCGTCAGCTGAATCGTTATTCCCAAGCGACACTATCGTCTACGGAGACAAGGTCGCGTTGTTATCATTCAAAAAGGGTTTTGCCATTATTATCGAAAGTGCGGACGTCGCCAAATCACTTCGTTCACTCTTTGAACTCGCATGGCAATCGGCACGGCCGTTGTGATAAAGTATCTACATGGAGTCGTACAGGGACAAGAAAGTCTTGATTTTTGGTCTTGGCATCCTCGGAGGCGGAGTCGCCACGTCTAATTGGTTTCTAAAACAAGGCGCCAAGCTTTTGATCGTTGACGCGAAAACGCGCGAAGAACTGGCGTCATCGATCGCGCAATTGAGTAGCGATGTCGAATTATGCCTGGGAGGGGCAGAGCCAAGTCTTGAGGGAATTGACACGCTTGTGCTTAATCCCGGGGTTTCGTTTCGGCATCCGCTGGTTCTCAAAGCTCGTGAACGTGGGATTCACGTCGTCAATGAAGCGACGATTTTTTATAATAACTTCCCAGGAAAGATCATCGGCATTACGGGAACTCGAGGAAAGACCACGACGGCAACATGGACGGCGCATTTGATGGGCGACCAAGCAGTCCTGGCGGGAAATTCACCTGAACATCCGTTTCTGAAAGTTTTGAGCGGTGAAACCGCTCAATGGGCGGTAACAGAGGTGTCGAGTTTTCATTTGGAATTATTCGATGAGACCGTGCGGCCTCCGGATATCGCCGTTCTCACTAATATTTATCAAGACCATCTCAACCGCTACGGCTCGATGGAGGAGTATGCGGAGACGAAAAAAAATCTCTATCGTTGGCAAAAGCCGGGGCAAAAACTCATCACAGGAAATGAACATATACCTCTAGACGTGGCGGGTTTTGCGGAGCAGTGGGGAGAACATAACTTAATAAATCTTTGTTTGGCGGCGCGTGCCGCGCATGAAGCCGGTGTGCCATGGGACGAACTTCAAACACGCATTGCCACGCTCCCACAAATCCCGTTTCGCCAGCAGGTGGTGTATGAAGATGGTCATCTTATCGTCATCAATGATACGGCCGCAACATCACCGGAAGGCGGGATTGCCGCGCTTGAGCGCTTTGGTGGGCCGGATACCGTCCTGATTGCCGGGGGCACTGATCGGGAACTCGACTTCACGGAGTGGAACAAGGTCATCGCACAGACGATTAAGAAAAAACATGTTATCTTGCTTGCGGGATCGGCTACCAAAAAAATGCTCGAAGGCACAACGTACGAAACACTGGATGAGTGCCTACAGGCCGCGCTCGCGCTCCATCCCAAGATCATTCTGTTTTCTCCCGCCTGCAAAAGCTTTGAAAAATTTAAGAATGAATACGATCGAGGAGAACAGTTTAATGCCCTGGTAAAGAAACATTTGCCGAGTCACAAAACGCCACACATTTCGTTATGAAACAAGAGGAGTTTGAAAATTTATACCAGTCCCATCTGACCCCCGTCTATCGGTATTGTTACTTGCGATTGGGATCGAAAGAGGCCGCGGAAGACGTGGCACAAGTCGTCTTTGAGAAGGTCTGGACGGCCAAAGAAAGCTATCGTGATCAGGGTAAGACACCACTTGCATATCTCTTCACGATTGCCCGAAACGCAATTATCGATCGGCTCCGCAGGAATGAAGCGGTTCCGCTCGATCCGCAAACTCCGGCGTTCCTCGCCATCGAAGACGAGAACCACGATCCGCGAGATGCCAGCCGCCAGCGAGAAGCTACGGAAATGGTATATCAAGGATTAGCGAAACTTGATGAAGAGCCGCGAGAAGTCCTCATGCTCCGGTATATCGCCGAGTTACCCTACGAGGATATTTCGTTATTACTA
>JBBTUB010000021.1:0-12549 GCA_038064015.1 Patescibacteria group bacterium
TCAGCATACCAGAGAGGCGAACAGTTGTTAAGTCAGGTGGGGAAGGTCAGTAGGATATCATCACTCACCTCTTTGATATGATCGGGAATTGCCATCGTGGCGTCGCGATACTCCCGTGGATCCGGATCGCGCCATACAAAACCTCTCGCAGTCGCCTCTTCTTTGGTCAACGGAAAAAACTCATACGCGGTGGACTCATTGTATGCCCACGGAGAAAGTGCGACCGGAAACATTGCACCATACTCCCCACGCTTCATCATGTCCTCTTTTATCTTTGCAACGAGCGCCTCATATTCTTCCTTCGTGTATTGCTTGTTGAGGATACAGTACTGCGACTTGCGCAATCCGACGCAGCCGAAAAGGTATTCCGAACTATGGCACGCAAACGTATACTCGGTATCGTGATTGCGATAATTCCAGACGGCGAACTTTACATTGTTCTCGTTGTACCCCGTCCACACCGAATCGTAAATCCATTCTGATTTCGCCCCAAAGTAAGTGAAGTCATAGCTATTATTGACGCCACCGCTGATAAAATGATGCGAATATTTTAAATTTTCAGAATCGGCAACAAAGTATACATTTTGCGCATTGCGGCAATTGTATACGTAGTCCCCCAAAACGTCCTTGTTATTGGCTCCATGAAAGGCACGACGAGGGTACTTGAGTGAAAACTCATACGCTTTCTTCTTCATCTCCTCGACATTTTTCGCAGATCCAAAATCGAACTCTTTGAAGCGCCGCTGATACTCTTCTTTAGTTAATTTTTCATTAAACATATGATAGCTTTGTCCTCGAAGATTCACGCATCCAACACAGTCCGAGCAGCCGACAAGATCTTTCGAAAACCAGATATCGTGGCAATCCTCTAAATCTTGCGAAAAGAAAATACGATTGCACTTTCGGATATTGAGCGACTCGTAGGATAGCTCGCAATCTGAAGAGTACGAAATATCAAACGTGTTATTCATCCGCAACGTGAAATGATTGTACGCGCAATCTTCTCCAGTGATGCTCTTGAAACACAAATAACAGCGCTTCTGGGCTGTTACGGCATTACAGTACGGGCTTTCGACAATCGTCGAATAGTCGGTAAACAGCGCGCACTTTGGAACCGCATCATTGAGCTCTTTGAATTGTTCAAAAAACGGCCGTGAAAAATCATAGTCGCGCCCGTAGCTTTTCGGGTCCCATTGATCCGACCACCAGATATCCTGACGATACACTTTGATCTGCAAGCTTGGATGATAAAAGGTGATGAGATCGTCTCCCGTAAAATCGCACTTGCGCTTGTAGAGAATCCTGACCCCAAGCCAGTTGAGGCGCCGTACGAGGCGACATTGCGGACACCATGTCGGTGGCGGGACTTTGATGGTTTCATAAAACCCAAAATCATCCGGCTCGATGGTGAATGCACTCCCGCAACTTTGACACGTTACATCACGTTTTGCTGGTAACATTGTTCGCAGTAAATTATTTCTTTATGATCCGGACTATAGCTTGTCTGAATATCCTTCTCGCACTTCGCGCAGTGGCGATCATAGAGCTTGCGGGGAAGACGCAGGTTCATCCGGCGCTGATGACGACAGTTGAAGCACTTCGAAGGCAAGGGTAAATTTAGTTTTTGATAAAATACCAGCTCCCGCTCGATAAAGCGATAATTCCTGCTACACTGATCACACTTCAGAATTCGCTTCATGGGATCGGGATCGTCGTGCTCCTGTCCGTGCGTCGCGGGCATGTCATCTTTCCAGCGATAGCCTTTGGCAAGTGCCTGCTCCTTGGTAAGTGGGCTGTATTCGTTGACGATGGACTCATTATACGCAAACGGCGACATATTGATCGGGAACCATTTGCCCCATTCGCCGGTTGATTTCATATGCGTAATAATTTTTTCTTTGAGTGCTTCATACTCTTCTTTGGAATATTGCTTGTTGAGAATGCAATATTCGCTTCCTTTTAGCCCCTCGCATCCAAAAATATTGTGCGAGTTGTAGCAGTGCTCCGAGTACGATGCGTAGCTGCAGGTGTTGCACAGGTGGCACACGAGCAGGTTCTTGCTATAGCCGCACGCCATCGCTTGATAACTTTCTTCGATATTCGGAGGCGTGAAGCAAATATCATAGGAATTGAACAACGTACCAACCGTGTAGCTGAATTTTGAATTCTCACCTCCCATTTTGATGTCAAAACTTTGTTGGACGTTTTTGCAATTATAGAGATGATTCCCTGAAACGCCATTGTTACGGTACCCATAAAACGACCGATGAGGCAGCGTGAGGCGCAGCTTTTCGCGTTCAGCCAGGATTTCTTCAATGGTGTGCTCCTTGAGAAATTTCTCGTACTCTTCTTTGGTAACCGGCTTATTATAGATATGGTAGCTTTTCTGCTGAAGTCCGACACAGCCGATGCAATTAGTGCATCCACGGCAATCAAAGAGCGCGATGGAGTCCGAACAATTCTCAGATTCTTGGGAATACAAAAGTCTATTGCAGCCGATACAGTCAACGCACTCATAGCACAACTCGCATTTATTGAGGTAAAGATTGTCCACGCAATCGCGCGAATTCCAGACCAGGTGTCCATAGTCACACTCCTCGTTTTCAATACAGCCGAAGACGTAGTAACAATTCTTGCTCTTCCAAACCATATTTGAGTATACGCAGTTCTCACTGTACCCGTTCATGAGTCCGTAGTGCGGCACGGCTTTCCAAAGATCAAAGAGTTGCTCGAAAAACGGCCGCGAAAAATCAAAGTCCCGTCCGTAGTCCTTCGCATCCCAATCATCAGCCCACCATTCTTCATGGTCGTAGATTTGATATGGCGAGTCCGGTGGATACATTGAAATCACGCCCTTGCCCGACTTCGCCGAGTCCACTTTATAAAGCGTCTTAAAATTCCGAAACAAAATCCGGCGTTCCTGCCGGCATTCGGGACAATATTCCGGGGCAGGCACGGCCATTTTTTCATAAAAACTCACATCGTCGGGAGTAACGATGAAGTTTTGTTTGCACGACTTGCAGGTTTTTGTTTCGTTTTCCATATTAGGTATGATAACAAAAAAGCGGGCAGATGAAGATATTTCTCAAGCCGCAATGGCTGGAAACGTCCTCGTCTGTCCGCTGTGTAGGCGAAGCAAACTGTCAGGAAAACTAAGCTAACTTGACCATTATATCAAATCTACGGGTGTTGTCAAACTCCCTACATCACCTCTCCTTGATAGCATTCTTCGCAATAGACAATCTCCGGACGCTCGGGGGCGTAGGATGTCCGGATCGGGGCTTCGCATTTTGCGCACGTCCGATCCCAGAGCTTGAACGGATTGCGGAGCTTGGATCGCTCGAAGTGGCGCGTGTTGGGACATTGGCGCGGAAGCGGGAGGTCGAAGCGCTGGTAGAATTGGAGCTCATAGTCAGTCAGGCGAAATGCCTTGGTACAGTTGTGCTCTTGCGCTTTCGTACTGTCCTCATCCCATGCTTGGCAGAGCACAATGTCGTTGAGACCGTACGCTTCATCCCATTTTTTGGTCGGCATGTGGGCTTTTTCTTCAAAATCCTTCCAGCGATAGCCTTTAACAAGCGCTTGTTCTTTGGTTAATGGAAAAAATTCCTGCGCATTCGTCTCGTTGTACGCGAATCGACTCATTTCGATCGGGAAAAATTCGCCGTACTTGTATTCTCTGCCTTTGGCGTCTTGGTACGGCATATCATTCATGTGCTGGATAATCTTGGGCACGAGTGCTTCATATTCTTCTTTCGAATATTGTTTGTTCAGGATGCAGTACTGCGCATTCTTGAGGCCGACACAACCGAAAATGTTTTTGGATAACTGGCAGTCACCGCTATAGGACGCGTCGTAAACTTCCTTCACCATAAAGCTCGAATAGCGGACATCGCTGACGCCAAGGCCCGAAGTGAGAGAATCAATAACACGCTCGGCCCCATCACCATATTCCGTATAGTCCCAGCAGTCCTTCACGGGCTTGATCAAAAGCCACATGCAATATTTGCAGTTTTGCGCTTCGGTCGCGACAAACGTATTTCTTACATCTTTGGAGTGATTGATATAGTCGCCGGATACATTGGTGTTCTGGCGGCCGTGGATATATTTATGCGGATGCTGGAGCCAAAATTCTTGGGCTTTCGCAAGCGTAAAGCCTTTGAGCTCTTGAATCTTCTTTTCATATGCTTCTTTCGTATAGGGCTGATTGAAGATATGGTAAGATTTTTTGCGTAAATTAACACAGCCGAAACAGTCGTTACAGCCCGAAAGATTCTTTGAAAACCAGATGTCGTTGGAGCTCTCACAATCCACCGAGAAAAACGCTCGATAGCATTTTTGGCAGTTCAGACATTGGTAACAGGATTCACAGGTTTCCACCATCATGCAGTCAATGCAGTCTTTGGACGATTGTATTTCGTTGCCATATGAACAGTATTCATCGTAGTCGGAATTATAGATGAGGTAGCAATTCTTGAGATAGCTGACGAGATTCGTGAAGTCGCTATTCACAAGATTCGCGCCTGAAGTAACGAATCGAGCACGAACCGGAACGACTTGATACAGTTCTTTGAACTGCGCCATGAACGGCCGTGAAAAATCATAGTCACGCCCATATTGAAAGCGGTCCCAGTCATCGCCATACCAGCAGTCGGCGCAATACATCGTAAATGGTTTTCCCTGCTCCGCAATCGAAAATGTATCTTTACTACAGAGAGCGCACTTGATCTTGTAGAGTGCTCGCTCGTTGCGATAGGATAGTCTTCGCTGAAGTCGGCAATCCGGACAAAACGTCGGCGCCGGGACGTGCATCATTTCATAGAATGAAACATCATCCGGCTCGATCGGGAATTCTTTTTTGCAATTCTGACAGGTTTTTGCTTGGGTTTCCATTTGATATGAGTTTACCATAATTTAGAGTTTGACACATTGATGATAAGATGTTAAGATTTAATTATACGAATTTATATCTTACTTATTATAGAATAGCAATTAAAGCAATTTTTCGACATAGAATTAATTGACAAATATGACTATCGAACAAAAACTCAAGGAAATCGGACTCAACTCGAGCGAAAGCGCGGTGTATGTCTACTTGCTCAAAAACGGGCTTTCGACTCCCCCGCAAATCGCAAAGGGGACTAAAATCGCCCGCACGAATACCTACAATCTTCTACGAAGTTTACAGGAGAAAGATTTGATTCAGCGACAAAAAAATCGAAAGCGTTTTGCGTATGCTGCCAAGAATCCCGAGTCACTCTTGCGCCAAGCGGAACACATCAGGAAAACAACCGAAGAACTGCTCCCTGATCTCAAAGCGCTCCATAAGACCAGTACGCATAAGCCGAGCATCCAATTCTACGAAGGATGGGACGAGGTGCAAGAAATCTATCTCGCGTCGCTTGAAGCGGAAAGTATCCATGCCATCGGCTCGCTGCAGAAGCTCGATACGATCGCGGCGAAATTTCTTTCCGAGTATCAGCATCAGATCAAGAAGCGCCGTATTATCTTTCATGACGTCTTGACGGCCGAATCAAAAAAAGCTGGAGAACTCATGAAAAATTTCGTCGGCGAACTCTACGATGTCCGCTACCTCAACGCCCGGTTCGGAGACCTACCGACTGACATGCTGATCTGGAATGACACAATCGCTTTGATCTCGCTTGAAGAGCCGGTCTTCGGCACGGTCATCACCAGTAAACATCTCGCGCAAACTTTCCGCGCGCTGCACGCATCACTGAAGGGCTAGATTAATTTTCTATTCATTGAATACCCAGTAAATCGCGTGCGAGATTTTTTGCTTCGTCTTGAAAAAACTTTTTTATCGTGCGCCAGTCGGCGTGGAAATTGAGATCGGACATTTCGTCTTTTTCAGCGTCGTCAAAATAGGTCAAAGCTTTAATTATGTGGTGGTAGTCATGGGCCACGCTTGGATATTGGTCAGGAAGTTGTTTAAAAAACCAAGCGAGCTGATCGATATGATGGCAGAGCCAGTATAAATCCACAAAGTCACGTTTTCTCCCTCGTTGACTCATGGCAAGAATTTTCATGACACCGACATCCCGCGGCTGAAGAACGGAGACTGATTGATAGTACACAAAAGGTTGTCGTGGGATGAAGAGTGGATACGCGATAAAACTGACTTTTGCGCCATGGAGTTCTCCTAAAAGCGTGCCAAAGGAAATATTTTCCGTCTTCCAATGATCTGCGGGAAAATGGCTCGCGACAACCTGTTGGTTAAAATCTTTCTCTTGCGTAAAAAAATCGAGGTCAAAAGATTTGCGATGCCCGACTTGAAGCGCAAGCGATGTGCCTCCGGCAAGATACCATGGAGCGTTTTGGAACCATTGGTCAGCCGCGCAAAATTCAAGCGCCTTTTGTGTCACCCGAGGCAAAGCATCAGGATGCCAGGTTATTGGGTTGCCGTGAGAAGCATCCATAGGGAACGGGTTTGCGGATGGAGTACCCGTGAAGTCTCCGCAACTTTTTTTATAAGGCTATGCTCATAATGACTCCACATCCAACGAACTTCTTCGTCACGACCAAAATCCAGAATCCGCTCAATGACATACTCCGGATTTTTGTCCGGGTCGAGCTTGGAAACGTCAACATCCCAGAAAAGCGATTGGCGAAATTTCATACCTTAGTATAGCAGATTTCGAGACAAAATACTAGGCGATTTCTTCCTGATAACAAGGCGCACAATATACAACCTCGGGACGATCCGGTGCGTAACTTGTCCTGATACCAGCACTGCATTTGGCGCATTGACGATCATACAGCCTCGGCGGGTTGATGCGGGCGAGGCGGGCGGCGTGACGGCAGTCGGGACAGGAGCGCGGGATGGGGAATCCCCAACGTCGCAAGAGCTGGAGCTCGGCGGGGATGAGGCGGAAGGGTTTGCTGCAAGCCGCACAGCCGATTTTTTCATCAAGAATTGAATCTTGCACATCATGGATACTATCGGGCATCTGATCGGCGGACAAGGTGACTTTGTGCTGACTTGGTGTCGGCTCACGCCATGCCCAGCCTTTTGCAAGTACTTCCTCCTTCGTCATCGGGTAATACTGGATCGCTTGGGATTCGTTGTACGCGAACGGGCTTAGATCGTATGGCAAATAATCGCCGTACTTCCAAACTCGGCCTTGAGCATCAACATACGGCTTCTTGTTCATGCTCTGAATTATGTGTTCCCGAAGTTTTTTGTATTCCTCTTCCGAGTATTGCTTATTGAGAATCCGATACTGTTTCTTTTTTAAATTGATGCACGCAAACGCATTCTGGCAAGAAAGGTTGTACATGCCGTACTCGACATTGAGCGTATTCGTCCCCCATGCTCCGGCGCAAAATTTCACATTATATGATCCTTCCCCCGCTGTCATCGTATCAACCACCCGCTCCGCGCCATGCCCCCACTCGGTATGATCATAGCAATCCTTTTCGGGCCTCATGGTGATGAACTGACAATAGCGTACATCTTCGGACTCATTCACCTGAAAACAGTCGAGGGCATTCTTTGAATTAAAAACATAATCCCCGCTCACCTTGGTGCTTTGCGTTGTCCCCTCCATGAAACGATATGGATGCTTGAGCCAAAACTCATCGGCCAATTTCTTTGCTTTCTGCAATCCCGACCACGTATCCAGACGAAATTCTTTTATTTTTTTGAAATAGTCTTCTTTAGAATACGGCTCGTTGAAGATATGATATTTTTTGCCGCGCAGATTCACGCAACCGAAGCAATCACTGCACCCGCTCACATAGCGAGAAAAGTACGTATCCGTACAATCTTCGATCGTATGACAAAATGCTGAACGATACGCCTTGCTGTAATTAATGCATTCATACAGAAGCTGCGAATCAATTCCCATGGTACAATCCATAGAATCTTTTACGTGCACCATAATATTTGAATACGCACAATTTTCATCGAAATCGGCATTGAAAATTAAATAGCAATCTTTGAGGCTCCCCGCGTGATTCACATAATCACTGCGCACGAGGTTTGTATAGTCGGAGACCAACGCCATGTGCGGTGTTTTCTTTTGCAATTCTTTCATTTGTTCGAAAATATTACGATCGGGATCGTAATCCAAAAAAAACGCTCCGTCGTCCCACGTGTCGGACCACCAGCAAGCGGGACAGTACACGATAAGATCTTTTCCTGGAGCAAAGATGGTCACCATACTTTTCCCGCAGAGATCGCAATCGCGCTTGTACAGCACGCGCTCGTTGCGGAACATCAGCCGCCGCTGGAAACGGCATGCCGGGCAAAACGTCGGCGCGGGCACGGACATTTTCGCGTAAAAATCAAAGTCAATCGGCTCGACGGCAAATGATGATTTGCAGTTCTGACAAGATTTCGTTTCAGCGTTCATGAGACTTCTGCCTGATAGCATTTCTCGCAGTACACAGTTTCCTTGCGATCAGGGGAATACGAAGTTTCGAATTCGTTTTCACATCCTGCATTCATGCATTTTCTATGCCAGAGCTTCAGCGGATTGCGCTGGGCGAGGCGCTGGTAGTGGCGGCAATTGGGACATAGACGGGGATGGGGAATCTTCATGCGTTCATAAAACTCAAGCTCAGATGGAATCAATTTGAATGCTGTCGTGCACTGGTCATTGCACGTGCCACCATGATCGCAAGCGATAATATCTCCGCCAATAGCGTAGTTTTTTACTTCCGGCTCTTGCCACGTAAAACCCTTCTTGATGATCTCATCTTTCGATAGAGGAAAAAACTCCTGTGCGATGGTTTCATTGTACGCAAATGGACTCATTGCCGCAGGGAAAAATTCTCCATACTCACCGGTAGATTTCATCTGCGCTATGATTTTTGGCACAAGCGCCTCATACTCCTCTTTTGAGTACTGTTTATTGAGTATGCAGTATTTTTTATCTTTCAAGCCTGCACAGCCAAAAATATTTGCAACTCGCATGCACTGACTTGAATAGAGTGTATTGTTACCCACAAAAATGAGCGAGCAAAACTGCATATTGAATGCATTGTCCCCTGACCCCATCAGCTCGTATCCCTGCTCCATGATTCCCAAGCCATGGCTATCACGACAATCACGCACATCTTTGATGGCGTACACTACGTTTTTGCAGTCCTCAGCGGGACCCTGGATATCGAAACACATCGTGCAGTTCTTAGCATTGTACAGGTAGTCCCCAGAAACATTTTTCACCTGAAGCGTAGTCGCGAAACGATGCGGATACTGCAGACGATGCTTTTCGAAACGTTCCCACGCCACAGTGAATCCATCGCGGGTATTGACCTGCATACGCTCTAGCTCCTGTACATACTCCTCCTTCGAATACTGCTGATTAAAGATCATGTACTTTGCGTTTCGAAGGTTTACGCATCCAAAGCATGACTGGCAGTTGTTGCAGTTATACAAAAGCGAAGCGTCAATGCACTGGTTCGAAAAACGAAGATACGTAGAATTGAAACATCCGAACGAATGCACACACTCATAGCACATATTCATCTTTTCACATCCGAGAAGATCAAAAGAAGAATTGCTATGCGTCGTGTGGTGCAGGTATGCCGAGTCTTCATTGATATCACTGGCAAAGTTCAGATAGCAGTTTTTTGACTGGTAGGTGAAGTTACAATAATCGCTGCTCACAACCTCCAAGTTAATCAGATTGGGAATAGGCACAACTCGGATGAGATCTCGAAACTGCTGAAAAAATGGTCTCGTGAAATCATACTCGCGCCCATACTCGATGGCATCCCACGCATCGCTCCACCAGTACTTCTGGTCAAAGACAGGTATGCCGGTTTCCGGGCTATAATTCGTGATGAGCATCTCCTCATGTCCCGGCGCATCGCATTTTCTCTTGTAGAGCGTCCTTTCGTTTCTCCACGTGAGTCGACGCATCGCGCGGCAAGTGGGACACCACGTCGGCGGCGGAACGTTGATCTTCTCGTAAAACCCAAAATCATCGGGCTCGATGGTGAAGGAGGATTGGCAATTTTTACAGTTTTTGGTTTGAGGATTCATGATGCTTTTATGTTTTGACGAAACGCCAAAAAGACAACGAGGCTGTTGAGGATAACGTTCAGGATCGGAAAAACTAACGCAAATTTTGTAATGCTCCCTTTTTCAAGAAGAACTGCGATCATAAGAATCGCATAGCCAATGACCGAAAATATCCAAGAGAGTGGTCGCTCACGCAGCGTACTTTTTATGAGGCCCGCGTAGGTGGGATAGTAAGAAATGACAAGAATGGATTGAAGCGCGACGTTCGCAACAATCGCATTGCCACTGATCTTCCAATAGATACCAATGCCGGCGGCAATCAATAAACTTATGATCTCCGTCACTCCCAGTGCTGCAAATTTGCGCTGCGTCAGGGAATAGAGGAATAGAAACATATTTCCAATACCGTTGACGAGCGAAAGTGATGAGATCCAAAGATTCTTATCGGTAACAAGAAAATAGCTCACAAAATTCATAATGGTAAAAACGACCCAGATGAGCCACGTTGCGGGATTGGGGATTGATTGGTTTTTGCGCAGTTGCCTAAAATAGATCGCCAAACAGGCTACATTGAAGAGGCTCGCAATGATCGATAATATTTCACTTAAGTTCATACTACCTCCGCATTGTAGCACTGCTCGCAGTAAATTGTCTCGGGACGGGCGGGGGCGTAGGTAGTCTCAAATTCATTGGGGCAGGGTTGGTCGCTGTGGGCGTGCCCAGTCTTGCACATACATTGGCGGTGATGCAGCCGCGGGAAATTGACCTGATGAAAACGATCTTGGTGACGGCATTCAAAACATTTGCGTGGCAAGGCGATATTAAAACGTTTGAGAAAGTCCAGCTCGCGCTTAATGATACGATAAATGCGATGACAACTTGCACACTCGATAATTTCTTTGAGGATATTATCATCGATGTCTTTGATATGATCAGGCAGGTTCTCGGCTTTTACTGTTGGCTGATGTTCGGATGCTTCTCGATCTCGCCACTTGTAGCCTTTGGTCGTCGCTTGCTCCTTAGTAAGCGGCAAATAATCATTGGCTACCGTTTCGTTATAGCCAAACGGTGAAATTGCCGTGGGGAAAAACTCGCCATACTCGCCCGCCCGTGTCATCTGCTCCACGATTTTTGCCCGAAGGCTTTCGAATTCTTCTTTGGTATATTGCTTATTAAAAATACAATACTGCTTGCCGCGCAATCCGACGCAGCCGAATAAATTCTGGCACCCGTGGCAATTGTACGAGTAAAAAATATTCACGCCGCCATAGACGGTGGCGACGAAGCAGAGCCTCGATGCCTGCACGCCGGAGTCGAATGCTTCATACATCATCTCCGCCGCCGCGCCGATGCCGTAGCCGTCATAGGAATCTTTTGCTTCCGTGGAATTGGCAACATACTTGCAATTGCGCATGTCGTTGGTTGCTACGAAGCAGCTTTTGCAGTTCACGGAATTCGTCAGGTCATCGCCCGTGCATTCGGGAGCATTGATGAGATTGGCATATTTGCGGATTGCCGCGAGCTTAAGCTCGGTAAATTTCTTTCGTGCGGCTTCCAGGTTTTTAAAACTCCCCAGATCCATCTCTTCGAGTTTCTTTTTGTATTCCTCTTTGCTATAGGGCTGATTAAAAATATGGTATGACTTATTGCGCAAATTGGTGCAGCCAAAGCAGTCATTACATCCCTTGCACGCGTACACGAACTGGCAATTGGTGCAGTTCTCTGACTTTTCCGAAAACATGCTGCTGTACATTTTGAAGCATGAAACGACGTCGTAGCACAATGATCCGTCGACGAGGATATAGAGATCGAGGGAATCTTTCACCGATTGCACGCGAGCCCCATACGCGACGTTCTCCCCTTCCCACGAAGCAGACACCAGATAGCCGTCCTTAAATTCTCCCGTGTACTGCGTGTAATCGCAATTCGTGGTGCGTGCATTAAACACTGCCGGATGCGGAACTCGACGCATCAGCTCGTCATATTGTTGGAAGAACGATTTTGCTGAATCGTACTCCAGCCCAAAGCTTAACGGATCCCACGCATCGGACCACCAGTAGTCACGATCGTACACCACATAGCCAGAATCGGGCGCAAAGCCAGAAATAATCGGCTTCTTGGTGGCCGCACAGATCGTGCGATGAAGCGTCCGCTCATTGCGCCATGACAGCCGCCGCTGAAATCTGCACTCCGGACAAAACGTCGGCGCCGGTACGGCGATCTTCTCATAGAACCCGAAGTCATCGGGCGTAATAGTGAACGAAGCTTGGCAGTTCTGACACTGGCGAGTTTCAGGATTTTGCATTTTCTTTCGCGCGACGTTCAATCTCTCGGATTACCTTAAGCACATCTGTAAGTTGCGGGACCTTTTCTATCGCTGCGTCAGCTCCCACATTCATCATTTTTTCATTCTCTCCTTCCTTACGGCTAAAAGCGATAATGTATGGCTTCATCTTATTACTCCTCGTCAAAGAGCGTATGAGAGGTATCATTTTAGTTCCTACTGACCTTCCCCACTTAACTTAACACGCCCGCTTTCCGTAGGCATCCTTTCA
>JBBTUB010000022.1:0-12244 GCA_038064015.1 Patescibacteria group bacterium
GTTTGGTTGATACTGCGTGAAGCGGGGCCGTTGACGTAGTCGAGCTTCACAATTGTTTCGCTACCTGAAGCGCTTAATGTAAAACCGCCTGCATCAAAATTTAATACCGTCGAAATTCCAACGACCGTCGCGCCGCCCTCTTCGGTCTTCAAAGCTGCTGTTGCGCATCCAAACTTCCCTGTCGCGCTGTCCCATTGGATGAAATTTGACGACGCGCAATTTGATAAACCCGAACCAAACGTAGCAGAAGCGCTCGCGTTGCCGGCAACCTCTAAATTATTTGAAATCGAAACATTATTCCCAAATGTCCACTTACCCGTAATTGTTTCATCTTGCGAAAGCGAAGCAGGACCACCAGCACCCCAATCAAGATTGATAATCGTCTCCGAAGTTCCCGATGCGGTAAGCGTAAATTTGCCAGCATCAAAATTAAGCACATTGGAAATCGCCTGGACCGTCGCACCGCTCTCTTCAGTTTTTACCGCCGCAGTGGCACAACCAAACTTCCCCGTGGCACTATCCCACTGCAGAAAATTCGCACTCGCACAATTCGCCAGTCCAGAGCCAAAAGTGGCAGAAGCAGAAGCGTTGCCGGCAACCTCCAAATTCCCTGAGATAGAAACATTAGAAAAGAAATCCGCCCGTCCCGATACGCTCGCAGTTCCTGCGACTTCAAAACTAGAACTTGCAATATACAACGGCTGATTGAACTCAAATTGGTTCTTCGTCGAATTCCATGTCAGCTTTGCCGAAGAAAGACTCGCGCCTCGATCAAATCCCAAATACGCATCTTCAGAATCTGAACTAATATTGTCATTGTTGATGATAAATGAACGGCTGGTAGTTCCTGAAATATCGACGCTTCCCGATACGACAAGACTATTAAAATTCGCCGTACCTCCAAAAATATTTTTCCATCGATGAGTCGCATCCCCCAAGCTATACACAAGCGAACCGGAAGGAATGAGATCTGAAACAACCAAATTACTAACCACTAATTCACTCGTGCTCGTCCTGCCACTGGCGGTGACGTTGCCGTTGGCATCAACCGCGAATCTCTTCGCATAAACTTGAAATGTACTGTCGCGATCATCAGCATCTCCAATACTTACATCACCAGCCACTCCGAGACTCCCAAAAGACCCCGCACTTCCATAGATTCCGCCATTAAAAAAAGCTAATTTGCCCGTTGAATTTCCATTACCTACAACGCGATCAAGCGTAAAATCACCGGGCGTAAGATCCTGAAAAAATTCCGCGTTAAGATTTTTAACGAGTGCCTTATTATTGATCTCGATCGTGCCCGTATCGAGTTTCAGATTACCACTGGTCAGCTCGATATTTTTTCCAAATATCGCCTCTCCAAAGACTCCCAGATTCCCCTGCACCGAAAGCTCGTCAAGAAGCTTCGTAGCACCGTGGACGAGAAGCGTTTTGCCTACCTCAACATTCCCCATGAGGCGGACATTCTCATACGTGATGTTGCCGTTCTTCGTGACGAATGCCAGCGTAAAATCTTTTGATGCAAGGCCGTTAAAATATTCGGCATTCAAATTTTCCACGAGGGTTCTTGAATCCACCACAATCGGCGCGACACCATCGGGAGCAAAGGAGCGAAGTTGGCCTTGGGTTTCGATATGCCCGAAGATTGAAATCTTGCCATCGGCATCCAGCAACAAAACTTCATTGGCATGCTTGCCGGCAAAATGCCCCTGCAGCGTATCAGCATCTTTAAAAAGATTCTGGACACGACGGCCCAGCGCATCGACATTGCCAAAACCAAATCCACCCGCAAGTAAAAATAACAAAACGATTGCAGTTACCGTAATCGCAACTCTCCGCCAACTACTTCGCATATACGTATCGGCAACACGATTGAATCGATAAAATTTATGCGTCAGTGGCAGAGGTTCTTTCGGCTCAGAAACAAGTTTGAGAATATGATCCAGTTTTTCACTTGCGACAGGATCTGGAACAATCGTAGGAACCTGAATAGTCTCTGGCGTCGCGGTCATCGAAGGAACCTGCATAGAAGCGAGCGTTGCAGTTACCTGCTCCAGCGAGATTGGCTTGCGTATGTTTGGCAAAAAAACTTGCGGGCTTTGGCTGCTCAAATATTCCTGAACCGCTGCGCGCGTCGTGAACCAATTCCGGCCGATTTTTTTTGCAGTTAATTTTCCTCGCCGAGCGAGTAAACTCAAGTATTCTTGAGAATAGGGGGTACCTTGCGCGGCTTCAGTAAGAGAAATAAATTGCGCTTCTTTTTGAGATCCTTCGGGCATTGAAAAAGTGGATAAAATAAGTTAAAATTTGAGTGCGTTCTCCGAGGCTCTGACCCACGTCAGGGCTTTGGTATTTTTGGGGGGACGTGGGTCAGAGCCTATTCAATTGTTTGGTCTCGCAAGTTGCGTTCTCCGAAACCGGTTATGCTTGAGATTATTGGTCATCCGATCACGTATCGGATCAGCGATATCTCCGCTTAAAACCACTATAAGTATACGATCGGATGTTCTAAAAAAGTGGATAACCCGGCGACCCAAAATGATATCCACAAATGAGAGTTCGGACCGTTTGCTATTTATTATAAAAATAAGCTAAAATACTAATCAGTACGGCTCATGTTCATCAGAAGCGTAACTCATACAAACCTACATAAGCATTACTAAAAAGAGATATATAAAGAAACATAGGAATTAAAAGAAAAAATATATTAATTCAGAATAATATTAACTAATTCGTAGATCTCCAAAAATGCCAAAAAAATATCTTAGCGTAAACGATGTTGCCAAGCTTATGGGCGTAACGCCCTTGACAGTTCGCAACTGGGACAAGAAAGGAGCCCTTGTTGCCTATCGCAACCCTGTGAATAACTACCGGATGTATCGTATTGAGGATGTAGAAGCTCTCCTGCATCAGATCGAACAACCGGCTGCGCCTCGCAACGCCCCCAAAAAAATCAAAGTCGATCTCGCCTAACTAAAAACCGCCTCTCGGCGGTTTTTAGTTATCTTTTTTAAAAAATGTAATTTTGAAACCTTCGGGGTCTCTTATTCTAAATGATGTATCTCCCCAAGAATTATGTCTAGGTTCGAACACTACATCAGTCTTTTCTTTTATATACTCCCACAATCCCATCAAATCTTGAACTTCCAAAGAAACATCAGCACCTTGAATTTCTTTATAGCCCAGTTTTGGTGCAAGTAATTCTAGAATAGCAGTTCCAGTATCAAACATAATTCCTTTTTCATGATCTCCGTTATCCCATTCATTGATAACAGGAAACTCCAATATGTTCTCATAAAAATTTCGAACCTTAGTAAAATTGTTTGGGTACAATTTAAGCCGAAATTCATTTACTTTTGATAGGGAGTTAAATTGCTTTTCCATGACATTATGATATTTCATAAATATTCGATCCGGATTTCAGAGGCGGCGGCGGGTTTTATCCGGATTTTTCAATTCGTCCGACATTGCGGGGGCACTAGGGCTCGAACCTAGAACGTCTCTTTTGGAGAGAGATATGATACCGTTTCACCATGCCCCCGTTTTACTTTTTTAAGAATACTTGCGCCAACGCCTTCAGTTTCCTTGCTAATAAACTATCATAATAACGGAGAGATATACAGCCCGGATAATTCAATCTCTGTCGTTTCCCCGTATGCTTCTTCAAGTACGGGTTGCGAAATTGACTTGCGGAGAGTTCCAACTGTTTCGACCATACTGCTTGCTGTATCTTGGGATTATGGTATTCGTGTAGGTGCAACCTGGCAATAAATTTGATCCGTTTGGCTCCAAATCCGCGCACCAGAAGATCCATAAAACAGCGCACAAGATACGGATCGGAATTGGTAAAAACAACCCCGTTACGATAATCTTTTGTCCCTTCACACCAATATATCATGACGCAAAGCAATCTTTCAATGTTGAGTGGCAGATGTATGTCGTCTATCTCTTTTCGGGCTTCCGAAAGTAGCTTGAGAAACAAATCAGATGACCTCTGTTTTTTTCGCTCCGCTGAAACATACCTACCCATTTGTATACGACGTATGATTCTTTCAGTAGCTTTCTGAGAAAGCTTAACATCGCGCACCCAAATGGAAACAGTTCCCTTTGACACATTGAGCTTCAAGGATATTTCCTTGAGAGACAGCCCCTTGAGCCGTAGTTTGATTGCTTGTTCTTTTTCCTTGAGCTTCATAAAAATAAAACCGATACCTATGTTTATTGTACCATAGATATCGGTTTTATTTATCTACAACCCCTATGCGGTGAGTTTTACTTCCTTAAATGCCGTATGCTTTCGGCAAATCTTGCAATACTTCTTATACTCCAACTTCCGAGTCACCAACTTCTTATTCTTCGTGGTGTAGTACACGCCACGCTTACACACCGTGCACTTCATCTTCAATAAACTATCTTGTGACATAGTATTTCGCTTAAACAATTCACTAACGGAATTGCTGAGCCGATGCTCGGATTTGAACCGAGGACCTACTCCTTACCATGGAGTTGCTCTACCACTGAGCTACATCGGCTAGGGTGCTTGCACCGCGAAACTGTTGTGAAGCAGTGCGCAGGGAAGGATTCGAACCTTCGTAGGCCTAGGGCCAGCAGATTTACAGTCTGCCCTCGTTGACCGCTTGAGTACCTGCGCGTATTTATTTGTTAAGGCTTGCCCTTCGTAGCCTTGGCGAAGAAGGGAGCCGGCAGAGGGATTTGAACCCCCGACCCACGCTTTACAAAAGCGTTGCTCTACCACTGAGCTATGCCGGCACGGAGGGGCTACTCCGGCTTGCTCGATAATCCTTCGAGCTTCTTCTTAGCATACCAGTTCTCAGGATCGAGGTCGAGCACGGTTTTAAACGAGAGCGCCGCGTTCTCATGATCATTGATTTTCAAATATACATCTCCCAGACGAAGATATAAAAGCTTGTCTTTTGGATTCTTCGCGATCTCCATGATGAGGTGCTGTTCTTCTTCTTTTGGATCAAGTACCGGGACTTGAGGAACGGAAACGATAGACTCGGTGACCGCCTCTTCCGCTTCTTCTTTCTTGAGAATCGCCTCATGATGCTTGGTGGACCGACGCAAACGCATCGTAAGATTATGAGTAACGGTATCTATCTTGAGAAACGACAACCGTATCTTTCGCAATAATTTTTCGGTCTCTCCCATAAAACCAACGCGGTACTCACGCCAATTTATTTTTTCAAACCAAGCGATGATCTCTGGAACAAATCCCGCCCAAAACGCGCGCAGGGAGGGGGGGTTACTGATGGCCTCCGGGGTAAGTTTTTTGAGATACACCAACTTCCTCCCAACTACGAAGAGAACTCCTGCAAGTGAGATAACGAAAATGCCTATTGGAATGAGGAGATACATAGTCTAGAGGGTAAATCTGACGAATTGCGCGATCTTGATATTTTCGCCAAGCTTCGCGATCCCATTCTCGATCAATTGCTGGATCGTAATGGCCTGATCCTTGATATATGGCTGCGCCAAAAGTTCTTCTATGTCCGCAGGGTCCATCGCCGCGATATGCAAGGCACACTCGTGGGCCAACTCGATAAACATAGGATTGCGGGCAACGAAGTCGGTTTCACAGGCCAACGCTACCATGACGCCCACTTTCTTATTCGCATGGATGTACGCCTCGATAATTCCTTCTCCGGTAGAGCGAGAAGATTTCTTTGCGGCAATCGTGGCGCCGCGCAACTTCAAAAGCTCGAGCGCTTTCTCACGATCTCCACCCGCTTCATGAAGCGCCTTACTGATTTCGTTGAATGAGAGTCCGGTGGACTCTCGGAGTTCTTTGATCGTATCGATACTCATGAGGCGAGAGGTGTGGCCGCGACTACGGGTGCAGGAGCAGGAACTGCTGAAACGAGTTCTTGCTTTATCGCTTCGAGCACGAGCTCCACGGATTTGCGGGCGTTGTCATTGGCGGGAATCGGATATGTCAATTGCTTGGGATTACTGTCGGTATTTACCAATCCCACGGTGGCAATGCGCATAATCAGCGCTTCGTGGATGGAAAGCTGGCTTTCTTTGAGGGAAGAAACGAACACGACGTCAGGAAGCCTGGTCAACTTGCGAAGTCCATCATAGCGCAGGCGAAGACCGATAATTTCGCGTTCTTTCAAGAGGCGCTCTTTTTTTGTATATTTATCAAATCCCCCGCTCGCCTGTTCTTTTTCAAGATCCTCAAGGTGCTTCACGCGAGAGGTAATGACCTTGAAATTCGTCAACGTGCCGCCAAGCCAGCGCTCCACAACATAGGGCATATTGAGCGCTTCCGCGGTTGCCTTGATCGGCGCCATCGAAGGCTTGGTGATTCCGACAAAGAGGATCAACTTCCCTTCTGAAAGCGCTTTTTTGAGAAAATCCAGGGCGTTGGTGAGCGCCTCCGAAGTCCGAATCAAATCAATGAGGTAGATATTCTCTTTGGCAGCATAAATGAACGGCTTCATATTGGGGTGGAAAATCGTCTTTTTCCGCCCAAAATGCATGCCTGCCTTGATCATGTCTTCGTATGAAGGGATCGGTGATATATCCATGGGTCTGTACATCCTAACAAATATACGCTAGTATTGCAAACATGAAGGCAGACATCCATCCACAATATTTCCCAAAGGCCATTATGAAGTGTGCGTGCGGCCATACCTGGACCGGCGGAGCGACCGTGCCTGAAATTGACGTGGAAATCTGCAGTAATTGCCATCCTTTTTATACCGGCAAATCCAAGCTGATCGATACCCGCGGCCGTATTGAGAAGTTCACCAAGCGCACTCAAAAAGCCGAGGAGATCCTCAAAACCAAAACAGTCAAGAAACCCCGCGTCAAAAAGAACATCAAGGCATGACCTTCGAAGAGGAACTCAAGGAGCTTGAGCAAAAACTTTCGGACCCTGCGTTTACCTCCGACTACAAGCGAGTAGCCGAGGCTTCAAAGCGCTATGCCGAGATCCAGCGCATGCTTGAAGCTCCGACCGCTGGTAATTCCGCTGGCAAGCACGAAGAAGCGATCATCGAGATCCGCGCCGGAGCGGGCGGTGATGAAGCCGCATTATTCGCCCAGGAGCTTTTTGAAATGTACCAAAAATATTCCGTCCTGCAACGGTGGCAATGTCATGTGCTTGACGAGCATCGCACGCCACTCGGCGGGTATAAGTTCATCGATTTTGAGCTTGGTGGCCTCGATGTTTTTAAGAAGCTCCAATACGAATCGGGTGTACATCGCGTACAGCGCGTTCCTGACACCGAAAAAGCGGGGCGGGTGCATACTTCAACCGTGACGGTCGCGGTGCTCAAGAAAGCGAAGGAAACCGACCTGACGATCAAACCGGAGGATATCCAGGTTGAGTTTTCGCGTGCCGGCGGTCCGGGCGGACAAAACGTTAATAAAGTTGAGACGGCAGTGCGCATCCTTCATAAACCTTCCGGCATCGTGGTCGGCGCGCGCCAAGAGCGCTCTCAAGCGGCAAATCGCGAATTGGCGATGGAACTCCTCCGCACCAAGCTTTACGATCTTGAGATACAGAAGCAAGTCGGCAACGTGGACGAAGCTCGCCGCGCGCAAATCGGCACCGGCGACCGATCCGAAAAGATCCGCACGTACAACATCCCCCAGGACCGCATCACGGATCATCGCATCAAGAAAAGCTGGAGCAACATTGAAAAGATTCTTGACGGCAACCTCGATGTCGTTATAGAGTCCTTTCATGATTGAAGGACCTGTATTTGAGGCAGAAGCGGGCTGGGGAGGACGCCTGAACGCCTGGTTTCGCCACAATTTGCTATTTGCGGTTGCTCTGGTCAGCGTAATCTTGCTCGCGATAGCTTTTTTGATTTTCAAAGGCATGCCGGACCGCCGCAGCCTCACGACCTCGGTTCCTCTGTCTTCGCCCACTCAAACGCCTACTATTTCAGAAGTCGTCCGCAAAGGCGACAGCTACACGCTGATTGCCCGACGTGCGATCGCTTCGTACGGATCCATGCTCCAACCCGGGCAAGCGCTGTACGGCGAGACGATCCTGGCACAGAAAATTAAAAACCAGCCTTTGAAGACTGGTGCGGTGATTGAGATTCCTCAAAAATTAATCGCAGAAACGCTTACTAACTACAACAACCTTTCTCCTTCTCAAAAATCAAAATGGGAAGCCATGGCCCGGAACGTAAAATTCTAAAGCAGCTTCTGGATCTTTTCCGTATTCCCATGTCCCAACAATCCCAAATACGAAGCCTGATTGCCCTCATTAACTCGCTTGATAATCCTCTTCTTCGTCGCCGTCCGTAGCACCCGATGATCTGGAAAATGCACCCAGCCGAGGAAATCAACGCCGCTGGCGATAGTCTTGATGAATAGTTTGTTCGGATGGAGTTCAAGTTTCAGATTTTCGTTCAGAAAACTTCTGATACACTGTACTAGTACAATGAGGTAGGATCGTTCGGGGCTCATGATGATGAAGTCATCCGCATATCTGATGTAGTGTCTCGCTTCGAGTTGGTGCTTTACGAACTGGTCAAACTCATTCATGTAGATGTTCACAAGGAGTTGGCTGGTGAGATTGCCGAGTGGCAAGCCGGGATGATGGCTCTCAATCACTCGGTCCAAAAGCCAGAGAACATCTGGATCAGTAATATGCTTTATTGCAGTCTTTTGCAAAATGCTGAGATGAATATTCGCAAAGAACTTCCTGATGTCGCATTTCAGAACCCATGCGGTGCGGGTATGATTCTTACTGACTTGATAGGCAAATGCTCGGAAGCGATCAAGGGCTTTATGTGTCCCCTTGCCTACTCTGCAGGAGAATGAGTCAGCGATGAATGTGCGATCAAAGAAAGGATACAAGACTCGATAGATCGCGTGATGGAGCAAGCGATCACGGACCGAGGCTTTGTGGATGTCACGGGGCTTGGGATCGTTTATTTTGAAGGCTTGATACGGACCGTGCTGGTAGGTATGATTGAGAAGGTCCTGATGCAAGTCGAGAATATTATGTAACAATTCACTCGCGAATATTTGCACGTCCGGCTTTTGTTTTTTGCCACGAACAAATTCCTTCCATGCCATGATCAGATTTTCTATCGCAATGATATCATGATACCGAATCATCAATCTCAATCTTCCCATGTAAGCCCCCCCCCCTAGCAAGTTTTTGCGTGTCGTGGAGCACGCCCGTGCAACCTACACAGTTTGGATCCCTATCCGCCGCACGATGCCGCGTGTTGAACGCTTTGGGATCGGCACACGAATTGATTCGCTATTCCTAGACCTCTTGGAATTACTCCGAAAAGCAACGTATACTTCGCTCCAACAGAAAATTACCGTACTGGAAGAAACCAATATTCTTATTGATTCACTGCGATTCTTTCTTCAGCTTGCATGGGAAGCTCGACTTATGAAAGATGAACCCTATGCAAAGCTAGGTATAGCCATAGAAGAAATTGGCCGCCAAGTTGGCGCATGGAAACTAGGCCTGATTGCGAAAACTTCCCCTCGCAGGGAAGAAAGATATTGAATAGCGGGAGAGGAACTGGTTGTCCTTGTTGAAGTTGTATTCCTCGGGACGATTGGCGTTGAAGTTCCAGCCCTGCCTGTGCCCATCGTCGATCCAGTTGAAGTTGACCAGCCACTCGTTTTGTATCTTGTGCCATCAATGCCACTACGGTTCGAATGCTCTCACCGCTGTATCGTATCCGGGGCCTCAAAGCCCGCCAGCACAAAATACCGATTCATTTCTTTTTTGGGATCAAATATATTCACGCTCATGCAAGTATAGACCGGCATGATTCTGGACATATAAAAGTCCGAGATGCTGTGCGGAAAGGATGAGTCGCCACACTCGAGCAACCTCATAAAGATTCTATCACAAAAACATAACCCCCTGCATCCTGTATTCCGAAGAATCAAAGATGCAAGGGGTCAAAGGAACAAAAGATACAAAGTCGCAGGAGCGACCGAGGGCTAGGCCGAATCGCGGGAGAGGAACTGGTCGTCCTTGCGGAAGCTGCATCCCCCGGGACGAGAGGCGTTGAAGCTCCAGCCCCGCCTGCGCCCATCGCCGATCCAGTAGAAGTCGACCAGCCACTCGAAGACCTTGGCCACGTTCCAGGAGCCGTCCGTCTTGAGGATGCCGGCCGGACTCTTAGGACCATGTGGCTGCTTCATGATGGCAGCCGCGATGTCGGCGAACTGGAGGTCATGACCCTCCCCGATCTCTTTCACGAGGTCGGCACCGCTGCAGTACCGCGTGATACAACGCTCGCTGATCCTGCTGGCGAGGACCGGTGTCTCCACCAGCCATTCGACGAGGTTCGCGAAGTTGCTCCCGCGATCGTAGAACGATATCTCACGGTTGTCGCGACTGAAGAACGCATTGGCATCGAAGCGTTCGGCCGCGAGCGTGAGGAGCTGGATGTTCAGGTCCTCGAGCAAGGGCGGAGGCGGGTCGACAGGCTGCGGCTCGGTCGGGTTGATGTTGGCGAGCAGGATCTCCTTGATCCGCTCACCGCTCCGCGACCACTGGTCGAGGAGGTTCGGAGTAAGATCTTCGGCCACCAGAACGGCAGCGCGGGTTACGGCTCCGACGAATTCGGAGCGCTGTCCAGCATTCGAGGCGGTTCCATGAGATGACATGGCGGATCCTCCTTGTTGCGGTTAACGCTAGCGGGCTGTCGAAATGACAGTCATAGCCAAAAAACACCGATGATCAGTATCTTTAGGCTATAACTGTCAAATCAGCAAGCAAAATCAAAGAACTAGCATAGTTCTGATAATACCACATATTTTGAGTTAGCGCAAGAGAGCTACTTTTTGGCTTCTTTTGGCTCGCCGGAGCCTTTGGCGGAGTCGGCAGGGGCGGCGCCGTCTTCGGCAGGTTCTGCTTCTTTGGCTTCTTTCTTGATGACCTCGACGTCATCGGTTGAAGGCGCGGCGGTTTCGAGTTCGGCTTTGAGCTGCTCTTCGGAGATCGGCTCCTGCACCAGCACGAGAATATCGTCAGGATTGGCTTTCAGCTCAATACCCTCGGGAATCTTGATATCTTTGACCGTCAACTGATCTTTAATATTTTTTAAGACTGAGATATCTACGGTAAAGTTGTGCGGTAAATCCTGAGGGAGGCCCTCGACTTCGATTTCATTGATATTCCTGACCAGAATCCCGCCGAAGTCCTTTACGGCCGGAGCTTCGCCAGCAAACTCCACTGCAATCTTGGCTTTGATTTTTTCATCAAGTCGAACTTTATAAAAATCGACGTGAAGATAGTGATCACGAATCGGGTCAACCGCGACATCATGGATGATGGCGGGATATGAGTCGTCGCTGAGCTTGAGATAGACCAGCGTGGACTCTCCGGCCTCCGTATATACTTTTTGGAAATCTTTGAGGGGAACCTGAATGTTGCGTGAAGGAAAATTGTTGCCATACAAGACGCCCGGAAGCATTCCGGCTCTCCGCAAGCTGCCTGAAGCCCGTCCCGTAATCTCGCGGGGCTGGACGTTGATTTCGATTTTTCTAGCCGTTGCCATAGTGTGTGGATAATAACATGTTTGCTTCTCCTGCGCAAGGAGCGTATACTTTAACTATGAACAATAAAACTCTGTTAGGGATTGTGATCGCAGCGGCGGTAGTTATCATCATCGTGGTAATGACTCGGTCGAGTACCACACCGGACACGACGCCAACGCCGACGGCTTCAGCCTCGGCAAGCGTAAGTGTCTCCACCAGCCCCGCGGCAGTAGGCACTCCGGCTAAAACGCTTAGCTACGAAGACGCCCTCAAGAAGTACCCGGGAACCCGTTTTCAGTTTGATACGACATGCCAGGCTCGTCCAAGCTCGATGGTCATTAAAAAAGGCACGCCCGTCATGCTCGATAATCGGGCAAACGTAGCGCGGACCATTACCATCGGGACGACCAAGTACACGCTGGCAAAGTACGGCTTTCGCATTGTGACGCCTACCAGCGCGAAGTATCCCGTGACGTTCTTCATTGATTGCGACAAACAGCAAAACGTCGCTACGTTATTGATCCAGCAATAAGTAAGGAGACTAAGAGGACGAAAGGAGGCGACGAGCCTCCTTTTTGTATTCTTCCACAGCAGGTTGATTGAACGCATCTACGCCCATCAGCTTCGCAAGCGCGATGACTTCATTCATCTGAGTTTGCATGAATTTCCCCAATTCAAAGGCATTCAATTCTGAAAGCTCGATATGCCGAAATGGCAAGTTGTGATTGGCATA
>JBBTUB010000023.1:0-64476 GCA_038064015.1 Patescibacteria group bacterium
GCTTTTTTTCATACTTTCATTCTACAAGTGTTCGGATTCAAAAGGGAAATTCCCTCAAGCGCTTCTCCTCGAAAAAACCACCCGCGTACTCACCGGCACCTATGACTTCCAAAAACTCGCCCAACAAGCGGTGGATTTGATTGTTCATGAACAACCCAAGGATATATTGATTTCAGCGGCTATATTTCGCGCCTACCCTGAAAAAAACGAAATGCGCGCGTATGCCTATACTACCAGAGGATTTCGTAAAGTAATCGACTCACTCTTGCCAGTGAAATTTGAAGATCTACGTGGTTCACTTTCATGGACCGATAATCTTACGATGCATACCTATCTAAGCAATAAAATGCAGTCGAGTACTAAATTATCAGATTTTTCAAAGCATATTTGGCCTGATATCATTTCTGATACGGTCCAAAAAACTCTCAAGGCGCGTTTATTCATCACATTTCCCATCACCCTGAAATCAGGAAAGGTTGCTGGAGTATTTATGTACTCATCGCCGCGCACTGAAATTCCCATGGAGGAACTCAATCTCTTCCAGACGTTTGCTCATCAACTCGGACTTGCGTTCTCCAATGTTTTTGCGTTCGAGCGCCTTATGCAGAAGTACAAAAAAGATAGTGCAACGGATTCGCTCACTAAGCCTGAAACGAATACCCCATCTGTCAAATTTACCCTCCGGATCACACCCAATCAACTCAAGAATCTTGAACGCGTATCGAAAGCGCAACAAAAAAATAAAGCTGACCTGATTCGCGATCTTCTTGACAAGCAAATAATTTCAGAGTAATCTCACGCCGGTCGAGGCACCTCATCTTAACGAGGTGGCGCTAGCGCCACCTTAGCAACATAACATGAGATATCCTTGGGCGGCTTTTGTCATTCTCGGGATTTGGACGGCAATTACTATTATTGTGGTTGATCGAACAACTACCCAACCGGTGCAGATGTACATGTTCGCTTCTGCGGCCACATTCATCTTGTCGGTCATGGGATTCGTATGATCCTCCGTATCTTCCTTATTATCGGAGTGATCGCTCGCTGCACAATCATGTATCGAGGGCCTGTGCGGATCCGAATGATGTTCCAGCAATGCGGCGGGGCCATCATCAAGCTCGGTCAGATGCTCGCACTTCGTGCCGATGTGGTGTCGGTGCCGCTTGCGTTTGAGCTCCTCAATCTTCTGGAGCATATGCCCTCAGTGTCGACGGATCAGATTAGGGTAATTATCGCGCATGAGCTCGGCGCTCCGGTTGAGAATCTTTTTCCCTGGTTCGAAGAAATCCCGCTTGCTGTCGCATCGTTTGCGCAGGTACACCGGGCGCAACTTTCTGACGGCAGGATCGTGATCGTCAAAGTCCAAAAACCCATGATCGCTCATCAAGTAGCCGAAGACCTTGAGATTCTGGCGATCCTTGCAAAGCTTAGCGACATGTTGATCCCTCGCCTACCCATATCCACAACGTCGCTCGTCAAAGAATTCAGCGAATGGACGCTTCGCGAGTTGGATTATGAAATGGAGGCGCGAAATGTGGAGTTCTTCCGCCAGCAAAATAACCGTCCGGAAGTCCATATTCCTGAAGTGATCTGGGACTACACCACCTCGCGAGTCCTCACCGAAGAATATATTGAAGGTTCCAGTATGGCAGAACTCGTCCAGCAACCATCTCACCCGACCAAAGCTTTGCTCGCCCAACATCTGATCACCACGAGCATGCGCCAGTATTTCCTCCTCGGATACTTTCATGCCGATCCACATGCCGGCAATATCCTTGTTGACGACAAGGGCAGGCTAAACTATGTAGACTTTGGAATGGTGGGCTCGTCGGGGCCGGATCATCGAGTCGTTATGGCAAGTTTTATCTACCACACGATCAACCGGAATTTTTCCGCGGCAATCAAAGCATTCCTCGCACTTGGCTTTTCGAGGCGTACGAACCACGATTTGCGATATTTTGCCACCGATAAAAAATTCTTGGATCGGTTTACAAAAAACATCACGTTCTTCGAACGCGTCCTGACGCAAGAATTCATTAACATTGCAGAGCCATGGTTGGCTGCGATTGAGGCTCCCGGAGCATCATTCGCCGAAAAAAGCTCCGCAAAGTCATTTCTGACTTTTCTCAACATCGCTAAGCGGCATCGCGTCGTGCTTGATCAAGAAATCACGCTGTTTGTGAAGACGCTCGTAGCGGTGGATGCGATCAGCCTCCAGCTTGATCCACACTTCAACCTGATCACGACGCTCAATAATGTTTTTGCTGGTGAAGAATTCCGATGGTTGCTAGCAGCCCGAAATTTTGAAAATCTTTCGATTGCTACCCTGCCCCTACCGGCAATGCAATTAAAAAATCCCGAGAAAGCTGTCTTGCTTAAAGACTATTATACAGATTGGCTTGGAGAGCTCTTGAGTACGCAACTTCCTATGTTAACAAAAAATAACCACAATAAATATGAAATACGCTTCCATTAGTATCACGATCGTTGGTATCTGGATTATTATGACGGTCGCCATTCTTGCGCGCGAGGACGCATCGCCAATAGTGATGATGGTTTTTGCGCTCGCTAATACCGTCTGGTTGGCGATGCTTGGTTTCCGCGCACCACGGCATCCCGACGCGAAGTAAGATGCCTATCGCTTAATCTCGGTAATTCCCATCATCCAGAGCTTGAGTACATCAGGGATTTTGATGGAGCCATCGGGTTGCTGATAGTTTTCAATGATGGCGGCGATGGTGCGGCCGATGGCGAGGGCCGTAGCGTCGTTCATGTGGACAAAAGCAGTTTCGCTATCACTTTTACGATACTTAGTACTTAATCGTCGGGCTTGATAATCAGCCATGTAGTCAGCCGTGTGTGTCTCGCAAAATCTATCTTGCCCTGGCATCCAGGTATTGATATCCACGCCGCGCGCGTTGGGATCGCCGATGTCGGCGGTGCATTTGAGGATGACTTGGTACGGAAGCCCGAGGCCTTGCAAAAGCTCTTCCTGAATTACAATAAGATTCTTGTGCTCATCTATCGCCTGCTCAGCAGTACTAAAAACCCCCATTTCTACTTTGTGGAATTCATGAAGGCGGATGATACCTCGCGTGTCTTTGCCTGCCGCTCCAGCCTCTCTTCTCAATGCAGGAGAAAAGGCAACATAGCGAAGCGGCAAGTTTTTCTCGGGGATGATTTCGTCCATGTGCATCGGCCCGAGCGTATGCTCGGCACTGCCGATCAGATACATATCGTCAGATGGAATATAGTATCGTTCTTCTTTGGGCTCCAGGCGAGCCATTTTTTGATAGACATCGGGCTTGATAAACATCGGCGGGACAATTGGCACGAAGCCTTTCTTGATGATCACCGAGAGCGCGTACTGCACCAACGCGTATTCCATCATCGCCGCTTCGCGCTTGAGATAGGTAAACCGAGCACCTGAGACATTTCCCGCACGCTCGTTGTCGATGATATCCAGCGTCTCGCCAAGTTCCCAGTGTGGCTTTGGCGTAAAATCAAACGCCGGCTTCTCTCCCCACTCTTTTATTATTTTATTATCCGCTTCACTCGTCCCGATTGGCGTATCTTCAGTCGGGATATTTGGCACTTTATATAAAAGTTCCTGCAGTTCTTGCTCAACCGTCTTGATCTCGCGATCAAGCTCGGCGGCTTGTTCTTTGTATTTTTTGCCCTCGGCGATCTGATCCAGAGTCGGTTTGCCCCCTTCGGATGCCTTGGCGATGGCATTTCGAAATGAATTCGCCTGATCCAACTCTCCTTGCACATGCCTCCGCCGCTCATCGAGCGCAAGAAGTTTATCAACATCAACCGCGACGTTCTTGTTCTTCGCGGCTTGTTTGACGATGTCCGGATTTTGGCGAATAAACTTGATATCGAGCATGGATTAAATATACCAGAAAGCCGCTATAAAATCACCTGTCACAAAAAACACTATGATACGTTATATGCACTAGGTCAAGAACGCTTGGCCAAAGTTTTCCAAACCCTCCCGTCCAGGAGAAGAAACGAAAATGGCTCCACGGCACGAGTGTCCCGTAAAGGCTCTCCATGATGCTCTGCAACGCCTCGAAGACGTCAGGCGAGGCAGAAAAGATGTCGCCGCTCCGAGCGACACAACTCTGATTACCTACTTCGATCTGGCGATGAGTAAGCATGAGTTTGGGCAGCTCGCTCGAACTCGCGCTCTCGATCGCTTGGTCCCCCTCAGACCACACCTTGTCAGAAGTCTTGGTGAGAAGTATAGCCTCACCCCCACGCCCCGACAGCAGAAATAGCTCCCCAGCGGCTCGATCATTATTTCGATTCGAGTCCGCAACACCCGTCGTCGCCTACGTGCGTCGGCGGGCTGTTCATTTTTATACTACTGTACTAGTACAGTGTCGTAAAAGCAGAATACTAGCTGAAGAGTTTCAAATCCCCGGTCAGTTTTTCTACCAAGGATTTTTTGCCGAAAATGAGCACACCGTAGTAATCGATGTCTTCGCGGTTTTTGCCTTTCGTCCACTCGATGACTTTTTTGTCGTCTGTAGTTTCGAGCATTTCTTTGGTAAACTCGGCGACATCAAGATCGAGCTCCTTTGCTTGATCAACCAGATTGCATATCGCTTTGTTTGAGTCAGCGACTTTGATCATGATCGCATGCTGGATGTTGAGATTAATTTTTTGATAATCCTTTGTAGCGATCGTATCCTGCATAAACAACTCTCTGCCAAGCCGCGCCCCAAACGCGGCATTAAGATGAGCAATTGTGTTCATCTCCTGCCACGGCTCCATGTCTTGAGCTCTATTGATAATCGCCACGGCAATCTTGCTTTCTTTTGCTTTACCGGGAACGGTTTCTTTGAGGTCTTTCGGCCTCATGAACGGAAACGGGATCACGTCGCGAATGGAGTGCTGGTCGGTTAAGAGCATGGTCATGCGGTCAATACTGATGGCAATCCCACAAGTGGGCGGCATACCGATCTCTAGGGCGTGCAGATAATCTCGATCCATACGTTGGGCTTCTTCGTCGCCTTTTTTGAGTGCTTCTTCCTGCGTCCGCCAGTTTTCTTCCAAAATAGAGGCGTCGGTCAGTTCAGAATAATTATTCCCCACTTCCATGCCGTTGATATAGTGCTCAAAGCGCTCCACGATTTCCGGGTTATCATGCTTCGGCTTGGCAAGCGGAGAGGTTGCTTTCGGATAGTCGTACAAAATTGTCGGCTGGATAAAGAACGGCTCACATTCCTCGATGGTCGCCTTGCCGTATTCTTGAAGCGCTTCAGCATATCGGATCCGGCGCCACGGCGCTTTAAAGTCGATCGTGGTGCCTTGATACGTGACCTTCGTCCCACTAGTTATTTTTTGCACCACATATTCTGTAATAGCCTCCACCAGCTTCATGCCGGCTTCATAGTCGCTATACGCCGTCATTGCCTCCATGATGGTGAACTCCGGATTGTGGCTCCGATCAATGCCTTCGTTGCGAAAATCCGTAGAAAATTCAAATACGCGCTCCATGCCGCCAACCACAAGCCGCTTGAGATACATTTCATCTGAAATACGCATATAGACGTCCATGCCTAAAGCATTGAGACGTGACTTGAACGGCCGCGCGGATCCGCCTCCATACATCGGCTGGAGAATGGGAGTCTGGACCTCAGCATAGCCGCGCCCAATAAAAAACTCCCGCATCGCTTCTATTACTTTCCCGCGCGTAACAAAAACATCCTTTACGGACGGATTCATGATCATATCGACATAGCGCTGACGATAGCGCTCTTCGACATCTTGTAGGCCATGCCACTTCTCGGGAAGCGGAAGGAGCGACTTGGTCAGCATCCGATACTTTTCGACTTCAAGGGTCTTCTCGCCTTTTTGTGTGGTGAACAGCAGTCCAAAAACTTCCAGAAAATCTCCAATGTCTGTTGTCTCCAGAGGCTGCTGATTTTTAAATAACACTTGGATGGTGCCCGTACCATCCAAGAGATCCATAAATGTGATTGCGCCATGTCCCCGCGCGGCCATAACACGGCCAACGAGAACAAGACGGTCTTTGTTCGCCACAAAATCATCAAAACCCTCAAGCGCAGCAGCGATCGTATGCGTGCGCCATGACTTGGCCGGATACGGATCAATGCCGGCATTGCGAAGCTTTTCCAGTTTTTCTACGCGAGCAGCGCGAATGTCATCAAGGGGCATGACTTATGTTACCTCAAGTATCTTATATTTCACAGTTCCGCTGGGGATATGCGCTTCGACTTCTTCGCCTTTCTCTTTGCCCATGAAGGCGATGCCGAGCGGAGATTCATTGGAAATAAAGCCTTGGGCGGGATTGGATTCCGCCGGGCCGACAATGGTAAATTGCTTGGTCGTGCCGCCGAACTTCACGCTGACCGTAGATCCTATGGCCACATTTTTTTGCTTATGATGAGGCGCGATAACCACCGCGTGCTTGAGTAAGTCTTTCAACTCCTCAATGCGCCCTTCATTCATTCCCTGCGCCTCTCGCGCTTCAGCATACTCGGCATTTTCGGACAAATCACCAAGCTCCTTGGCTTCAAGAATGCGCTTGGCGATATCGGGACGCAAGGTGGTTTCCCGCTCTTCCAGCTCTTTCTTCAATTTTTCCAAACCCTCCTGACTAAGATATTGTGTCATAACAATAATGAATTACTGCTTAGTAAAGTACCACGAGAAAAATTTCTCTGCAACCATGACACCGAGCGATTGGCTTTGTGGGATATGCTCCACCAGGACGGTAAGCGCGATCTCCGGATTATCATAGGGACCATACACGATAAAGAGTGAGTTTAAAGCTTGGCCGCCTACCTGCGCCGTCCCGGTCTTCGCAGCCACCGGCTTGGGCAAACTGTTGAGCCGCTGGGCAGTCCCATCGGTGATCGTTTGTCGCATGCCCTCGCGCACGATACGATACGTCGCTTCGTCAAACGGCAAGCGCCCGACCTCTCGCGGCTTCATCTCCGTAATCTTCCCAGATGCGGTATCTTTGATGCTTTTGGCCACCATCGGCCGGTACAAGGTGCCACCATTGGCAATCGCGCTCACATAGGAACTCAACCAGATCGGCGTAAGCTGCAAATCCCCTTGTCCAATCGAAACATTATAGGTATCGCCGATATACCATGGTTCACGCTTCTTTTCTTTTTTGAGTTTTTGCGAAGGAACAAACCCGATCGCTTCGCCGGGAAGATCAATGCCGGTCTTTTGATCCGCGCGGGCGATCCGCAAGTACTTTTCAAGGCGGTCAATGCCAAGCCCGCGAAAATCTTTGTATCCCCCGCCCAGTGCGTAAAAATACACATCCACCGACCACGCGATGGCTTTGCGAAGATCCGTCAGGCCATGCACTTTCCAATCTCGGTAGGTATAAACAACGCTCGGATCATTTTCACTTTGCACGTAAATCGCCCCGTCCGCATAAATAGTCTTGGCCGGATCGACAACTTTTTCCCAGAGGCCTACGAGCGCGTAGTACGGCTTGATCGTGGAGCCAGGCGCATAGAGCCCGCCGACGGCACGATTGAACAAGGGCTTGGATGAATCGGCAAATAGCTGCGCAAGCCGCGTTCGAGTACTGTCGTCGGAGCTTTCTTCAAAAAGATTCGGATCAAAGGTCGGCATGCTCACCATACCGAGTACGGCGCCGGTACGGACATCTTGTACCACGGCCGCACCACGACGCACACCGGCGGACCGGAATACTTCATCAACGGCACGATATAATGTTTGCTGAACATCGGCATCAAGATATAACGTCACGTCGTCACCGGCAACCGCGGTCGTTGCTTGCGTCGTCGTAGAGCCTTCAAGCACGATGTATTGCGGCTGACCATGAAGCTCTTCTTCATACTGTGATTCAACCCCGGCACGGCCAACGCGATCATTGGGTTGATAACGGTCATCCGTATCAAGCGTAGCCTCTTCAGGACTGATGAGTGAGGTATAGCCGAGCACATGAGCGAGCGCGGGTCCCTGCTCATAATGCCGTCGAGCGAACGGAACGATAAAAACTCCGGGGATCCGCGCAGCTTGCAGGCTGACCGCCTCAGCCTTGGTAATGTCACGCGCCACGACGAACACTCCGTTGTTCTTGTTGGCGGCGATGATCTTGGTAATGCCGCCTTCAGGGAGCTTGATCAAGTTATTAAGTTGCAGATATTGATCGCCGCTAGAATTCGCCAACAGCTGTGCTCGCGCCACGACGACGTCAAAGATCGGAATATTTTCTACGAGCGTTTTTCCCTGGCTGTCAAAAATATTGCCACGGAGCGCCGGGATCGGGTACGTATTGAGCCGGCTTCGATCGGCTTGCTGGGTAAGCTTTTTGCCATGAACGACTTGGAGGCGGAATGCTTGAATACAAATCACGAGGATCATCGCGCCCACCAGGATATACAATGCTCGAAATACGCCCCTCGTGATGGGTATCTCCACCATAGAGTGGCCGCTCAAACCATCCAGAAGAGTTTCTTCAGGCGCCACATCATGATCATCACTTCGATTGACAGTGTATTTATGCGGTCCCATAGGCCTTGATACGCGGTGGTTGGTTGATCACGATTACCATAATTAACGGCGCTAAAGATTGGAGCAGAAAAATCGGCAGGCGATGCGCGACTGAGGACATCCCCAGCGGGTATGATATCATGAAAGCAAAAATCGCCGTCAGGCACACCGCGTACACCCCAAAAAACAGAACATGCATGTCTCGCGTGCGAACCCAGCGCGCCCCGATAAATACAATTCCTTGAATGGCAACGAAGGCCGACGTCACCCACCCAAAGGGAATCCCAGATACAAGGTCAATGATGATTGCGGTAGCCATAAAGATCAGGCTATCGCGGCCGGGTTTTTTTTGAGCAATCATCGCCGCGATCAATGCCATGGGAGCAAACCAAAACATGCCCGGAGCGAATCGCTGGAATATCCAATCGGCAATCAAAATAAACACCATAAGAATAGTAAATTGAAAACGCATCAAGGTGAGAAGATGAAAAGTATGGAGCTTTGTGCGGGATCAAAAAGCAGTGAAGCTCGCACGTCTTTAAAAAGCGTGTTCTCCCCGCGGTCAACATGGGCAACCGTGCCGATGGCCAACCCCTCCGGGAACACATCAAGGCCGCTCGTCACAATGGTAGCTCCGACCTCAAGGGTTTCAGTATGGGCAATGAGATTAATTGCGGCTTCGTTGCGCAACGCTCCTTTGGACTCGGCAAGAATCGACGTCCCAAGAACCCGCGCGCTGATGATGCGCCGCGGATCATCAGCCAAAATCACTCGGGATGAATGCTCAAATGCCTCTCCGATGGTACCAACCAAAATATTGCCCGGGGCAACCACCACCATACCCGACGCCAGGCCATCAGCTTTCCCTCGATCGATCATAAGCGTGGAGACCAACGGGGTTCGCTGAAGCGAGAAAATTTTTGCCGCTATCCGCGCCGGCTGCGTCCGGCCTTCCACGCGAAGTTGCCGCCGGAGCGCTTCGTTCTCGCGCTCAAGCGCTTCGGTTGTTACAATCTTACCGATAAGCTCATTACGCTCTTGCTCGAGCTTTGCGATTCTTTTGCTTTGCAGTTTGCTTTCAAAAAACGATACCGGCCGAGCGGCAATGCGGTAGAAAAAACCCTGCAACGGATTGCTCAAAAACACGCTGTTGAGCGCGATGATGACAGCTACCACAATCACAATTTTTAGATATAGGCTTCTTTTGCGCTCCATACGAGAATGGGCTTGAGCTCTTCGATATGTTCGAGAACCATACCGCACCCGCGCACGACCGAAGTAAGCGGGTCGTCGATGATTTTGACGGGGAGATTGGTCTCGTGATTAATCAGTTCGTCCAGTCCGCGAAGTAAGCTGCCCCCGCCGGCCAAGATGATGCTTCGATTGATAAGATCCGCGATCAGTTCAGGCGGAGTTTCCTCGATGGTATTTTTGATCGCCACGACGATCGCGCGGATGGAGCCGTGCATCGCTTTGCGGATCTCTTGAGAATTCACGCTGATTTCTTTGGGAAGTCCCGTCAGCACATCACGCCCCCGCACGCGCATGGTGAGTTCTTCAGCCAGCGGGTACGCCGAACCGACGGTAAGCTTGATCGTCTCCGCGGTCATTTCACCGATGAGCATATTGTGCTCATCGCGGACAAATTGCGTGATATCGGTGGTGAGGCGGTCGCCCGCGATTTTCAGTGACCGTGAAGCAACGACGCCTCCCATGGAAATCACCGCCACGTCCGTGGTGCCTCCGCCAATGTCCACCACAAAATTCGCTGCCGCTTCTTGGACGGGCAACCGAGCACCCAGGGCGGCGGCCATCGGTTCTTCAATCAGGTAGACCTCTCGCGCGCCGGCATTGTACGCGGCGTCTTCGACGGCTTTTTTCTCGACCTCCGTGATACTGGCAGGAATTCCTATTACCACACGAGGACGCGGGACAAGGGTAAAAGATTTTTGGTGGGCACGATCAATGAAATATTTGAGCATCTGCTCGGTCACTTCAAAGTCCGAGACAACGCCGGCGATCAAAGGCTTGGAGACCTGGATGAACCCGGGCGTACGGCCAACCATCTTTCGTGCCTCCTGGCCGATTGCCAGTATTTGCCCGGTTTTTTTATTGATCGCGACAATCGACGGCTCATTGATGATGATGCCTTCATTCTTTACGTATACCAATGTATTGGCAGTACCGAGGTCAATGCCAATGTCTTTTGAAAAAAGCCCGAAAAGCTTGTTGAGCATGGAGCTACTGTAGCATAGCTGCCAGCTCCGTCAAAGGCACGATCTTGGACTCTTCAGCGCCACGTTTTTTTACTTCGATACCCTGATGTTCTAAAGTTTTTTTGCTGACCACCAGCCGTATCGGGCACCCGATCAAATCCGCATCAGCAAATTTCTCTCCGGCAGATTTATCGGGCCTATCGTCATAGAGCATAGAACCTGGATCATAGAGTTTTTCTGCCTCTTGTTCTCCACCCGGCAAAGCAATGAGATGCGCGCGAAATGGCGCGAGCGTCCGGGGCCAGATCATGCCGCGATCATCATGATGCACCTCGACAACCGTCCCTAGCACCCGGCTCAAGCCGATGCCATAGCAACCCATGACGACATGTTTCTTCTCGCCTGCTGCATCAGTGAATTGCAAATTCAGCGCCTCGCTATACTTCGTGCCAAGCGGGAAAATATTGCCAACTTCGATAGATTTCTCTTCTACTAACTCCTCGCCACATTTTGGACAAGATTTCTCGTCGGCGATTTCTGTGTTGATCGCCCACGAGCATTTTGGACACAACAAAATCAAATCTTCGCCGGCTTTGGTGAGTACCTGGAATTCATGCGTATTGCTCGTGGTGAAGTCTCCGCCGGCCGCGACCGTGTAGTATGCTTTCAGCCCGCAGCGCTCAAAAATCTTTCGATATGCTTCGCCTACTTTGGCATAATAGTCCAAGAAATCGCCTTCATCAGCGTGAAAGCTGTACATGTCTTTCATGAGAAATTCCCGCCCGCGCAACAGTCCCGACTTGGCACGCGCTTCGTTGCGAAACTTGGTCTGAAACTGATACGCGGCAAATGGCAAATCATGATACGAGCTGGTATATCGCCCCGCCATGGCCGTCAAAATCTCTTCATGCGACCATCCGAGAATAAAATTATCGTCGCCCGTCTTAAACCCCACCTTAATATCAGCCCGCCCCGCGGCTTCGTAGTATTTTTTGTCGATAAGCGCAGGCATGAGCATCTCCGTCCCGCCCACCGCGTTCATCTCTTCTCTGATAATCGCTTTGATTTTCTCCAGCACCCGAAATCCCAGCGGCATATACGTATAGATCCCCGCGGAATTTTTATACACAAATCCCCCACGCTCAAGCAATTGCGCATTGACGCTGACTTCATCAGCGGGATTCTCGCGAGTGGTGCGGGTAAAAAGCTTAGAAAGGCGCATGGGGCTAGTATATCACTACTCTTTCTTTTTTATAAGCGTCCGTTCCCAGTCAACGGGCGTCACTGAAATGACTTTTTTATGTTCAAAATCAATTTTTACGATCATGTCCTTGAGATGCCATGGACGAATAATTCCTTCCTCCTCGAATTTCAAGCTAAGTTCAGCCATCTCCATCGTTGCTTGAGTAACAATTTCGTCAATGTCTTGCAAACTAAACCCGTGCCGTATGAGATTTTGCTTCGCTTCATCGGCAACTCCTTCTTTTTCCACGAAAAGGCGCTCACCCTCAAGACGCTCCATCACCAGTAAATGCTGACCATCTTTTTCAATTCGAGCAAGCGGACGCGCGCACGGCAGATGATGCTCTTGAATATGCGTCATGATTTCAAATTCGTGAAGCGGGTTTTGCGTCTCTCCAATTTGATGCCTTTGTAGATTTACTTTTTTTCCCACAACTCTGACAGGGATATCTGTATCTTTTAATTTCCAATCAGGTAGGTCCCTCACGGCGCGATGATTCCGCGCGACAATACCTTCTACGTATCTAACTTTATCTCCAGGCCTTGTATTTTTTCCCTCACGCTCAAAATATCCAAAAGGATCATTTAAGAATTCGTCTGGAGCAACGACTTCGGCATCAACGAAGATAATTTCTTTACGTGATTGTAACTCCGCGCTTTCCCTACTCATACTAGAGGAATTTCAAAACATCTTTTGCCGTGATGAAGAACATCAGCAATAAAAGGAGGACAAAGCCGACTGCATTGAAGCCGTTTTCGACGCGGCGGGGCAGCGGGCTGCCTTTGATTTTTTCGATGATGAGGAAGAGGAAGCGGCCACCATCAAGCGCCGGGAACGGCACGACGTTGATCACCGCGAGGTTGAGCGAAATAATTGCCATGAATTGGATAAGATAGACAAGTCCGAGACGTGCCGCTTCGCCTGCAAAAATCGCAATACCCACCGGCCCGGCGATTTCTACGCCTGCTTTGCCGGTAGTAAAAAGATGCTTCAATAATCCCGCAAATCCGGCTGCCATCGCCCACGTCCCCTTCACGGCATCCACGGCACCTCGCCACAATGCTTGGTGCCAGGGATATTTTTGGATCTTTTCCAGTTCTGCGAAGCTGATTCCCACCGCGCCCTCGCCGGGAGGAGGATTGGTGCGCGGTGTCATCGTAAGCGTGAGTACCTCTTTTTTAATAAAAAACTTTGTTCTTCGAACCGAGATTGAGATAGATTGCCCTTTATGATCGGCAATGAATTTTTGTGCAACGTTGATGTTTTCAAAGCCCAAGAGTTCATCATATTTTTTCATGCCGGCTTCACTGGCGGGACTTTTGGGAGCAATTTCCCGGATGACAATCTTGGAATCCGCCCCTCGCATGTTAACAATCGCCAAAAGGACTGCCGCCAGTATGACGTTCATGACTACCCCAGCCAAAATAACGCTCGCCCGCCTCCAAAAACTTTTCGTGCTAAAACTCTTCTGATCGACTCGATCATCGCCATCCTCACCTTGGATTTTTACGAATCCCCCAAACGGTATCGCGTTGATCGTATAGGTTGTCTCGCTATTCTTGGGTTTATACCCCCAAAGTCTCGGCGGAAACCCGAAGCCAAACTCCTCCACCTTCATCCCCGCCCGCTTCGCCATCACAAAATGCCCCAGTTCGTGGACAAAGACGATCACCGACAGGACGATAATAAAAATAATCGCGGTAATCATGCGGTCTTGGGTGCATGACCCTCGAGTTTCCTTTCAACTTTGGTAAGTCTCTCCTCAAAGCCTTTTTGACCAACCTTGATAGCTGCAACATCATCGATAAGCTTCTCCTGGCCTTTTTTTAAATCTTTAATATCGTCCTGGATTGCAGGAATCACGCTGACAAACTCAAGAATCGTCTTGATATTGCTCGCCATATCCTCATGCATGACCTCCCGCTCTTTTTTCTTTGTTATGACAGGCATAGTCCAATTGTAGTCGAGATAATGTAATGGGTCAAACCATGGCCGCGACAGTTCATTTCTCAAACGCAGAAACAAGTACTTTCTTAATCGCGCCTGTTCTTAGCCCCTCTAAGTCTCTATAAGTATTCTGCAATATTCGTAATCCGGCTTTTTTGCCTGCTTGCCCGATGGAATCTTTAAAAATATCGATAAATGCAGGTTCAGCTCTCAAATATCGAGTTATCCCAGCCAGCGAGGATAGCTCCTCGATAATCCTCCAGAAACCCTCTTGATCCCCTCCTCCATGTTCAAGTAAAATCAACTGATGGATGTAGGTTGGATCTTCTAGATTCTCTCGTATATTCTGAGCGAACTGTGCGCCTTCTTTTCGATTAATATATTCAAATAATTCATTCAGGCGCGATCGGTGGATTGTATAATATCGCATGTTACCTTGGTCGAGATAGGGTATAGGAATTTTGCCCATCTTCATAAACTGGTCCAAAATAACAAGGCTATTTGGGCGCAGGTCTAAAAGATGTAAAAACCTTCCTCCTGGTTTTAAAACCCTCCTCAATTCGGAAAATGCGGTCGCTAAGTCGTCGTCAAAAAGCGTATCAAATGAGGCCAGAGAAAGAACGTTCGCAAGACTTTCATCTCCGAATGGCAATTTCAGAGCATCCGCCCGTACCCGATTACCTTCGTACAATCGATTATTAGATCTAAAAATTGCTTCTGAGTTTTCTGTTTCAATAATTCTCGAATCCTGTGTTATTGACTTCAACGCACCATCACCAGCACCAAGTTCGATAATGGGCTCCTGATTGTTAAAAAATTGCTCGAAGAGTTTTGCGCAAAGCGACTTCATTGACTCGGTCGTTTCTGCTCTTACTTTTCTAAAACGATCAAAATGACGTGGATCTCCCCAACTCGCTTTTGTTAATGTCTTATACTCCTCCGGAACTCCAGCATGTTTTCCTGATTCTCGGATCATAGGCGATCATGTCATCAATTCCCCTTCTTTTTTCTTCTCAAGCTCTTCAATCTTGCGGTTGTGCTCGTCGACGATTTTTTGGAGGTCTTCGCGGCCGCGGAACTTTTCGTCTTCGCGGATCTCGCCGTCTTGCGCCATCGTCTGGATTTTTTCCCACATTTCTTCCCGCAAGCGGCGGATTTTTACTTTTGATTCTTCAGATTTCGCTTTGAGCATTTTGATAAAGTCCTTTCGGCGCTCTTCGGTCAGGGACGGGATCGACAATCGGATAATCTCCCCGTCCACGACGGGATTGAGGCCGATGTCCGACTTGCGGATGGCGGCGGAAATCGGCTCCAGCGTGCCTTTGTCCCATGGCTGGATGACCAAGGTGCGCGGCTCAGGCGTCGCAAGCGATGCGAGCTCTTTGATATGCATCTTTTGCCCATACGCGTCCACGATGATGTCTTCCGCAAGTGCCGGCGTCGCTCTTCCCGTCCGAATCGAAGCGATGTCGGATTTATAAAAATCAATAATATGGTCAAAATCGCTTTTGTGCTTGGTAAAGATGTCTTTGAGTGTCATTGCTATAATTCTAGCATAAACTGCTCCAAAGCCAATTGCTTGCCGAATTGCGGCTTGGAGATGGTGTTGTAAAGCTCGAGCAACCCTCGAAGCGGCTTGTAAAGCTTTTTCGTGCGCAGGTAGAGCATCCAAAAAAGAATTTTTTGCGGAAGTGACTCGTCCTCGGCAAGTTGCTGCGCCGCCGTAAATCGCTGGCTGATATCGGCTTGAGAGAGCTTCGTAAATTCCTCGGCGTATGCTTTAATTTTTTGGTAGTCAAGATTATAGAGCAGGCCGATACTGCCATTCGAAAATTCATACAGAAAATCTTGCTGAGCCTTGGAAAGCTTAGTCGTTGCGAAAAATTCATCGTAGACCTTCCTGCCATGTGCCGGGAAAAAAAATTGCTGGCATCGCGAGAGAATCGTGGGCAAGAGCGAGTCGGGACTCGACGTGACGAGAATGCAGATCGAGCTTCGATTTGGCTCTTCAAGCATTTTCAAAAGAGCATTTTGCGCATCTTCAGTAAGCTTTTCTGCATGATCGATGATGGCGATTTTTGCCGTGCCGGCAAATGGCGTGAGGGATAAGAATTGCTTCACGTCCCGGATCGCGTCGATCAAAGGCGAATCAACCAGTACGATATCGGACGCGTCTGCGATATCATGCGCGAGCTCAAGCGCGTACGTTTTTTTGCCAATCATCTCCGGCCCCGCAAAAAGATACGAACCGGGAACCAGGGTCATCGATTGAAAACCAAGGGTCTTCATGCGACATCAAGCAATTCTTTTGCGATGATCGCCGCGGCATCGGGCTTGGCAAATGCTTTTACTTTTTGGCCAAGTTCCAGGCGTTGTTCATAGGCAAGGTTGATTTCGTTCATCAGGATATGCGGCGTGAGATTGTCTTGCTCGACAATGATCGCGCCATGTTGCGCGAATTCAAGCGCGTTGGTCATCTGGTGGTTCTGGGCGGAACCGTCCAGCGGCACGAGAATCGCCGGCTTCCCCGCCACGGCAATTTCAAAAATAGCCGATCCCGCGCGGGATACCACGACATCCGCGTCGGCGTACGCCTGCGCCATCTGCTGGACATCCCATGATCCGTCTTTTTGATGGATCACAAAGAATTTTTTAGAAAGCTCCGCCATCGCAAGATCAACAACTTCATTGATCGCTTGAGCGCCTTGGCTACCACCGGTGATGAAGACAACCGGCTTATCATAGGCTCGTCGCTCGCGGGGCACGATAAGCTCGGGCCGGATCGGATTGCCGATAACTTCGGTGCGATCGGGCTTAAAATACTGCCGCGCATGATCAAAGGCGAGGTAGACGCGACGGCAATGTCGCCCCCAAAAAAGATTGACTTTACCCGGCACCGAGTCTGACTCATGGACGATAATGGGCACAAAGAGCAACTTTGCCGCCAGGGCGGGCAAAAATGAAGCGTAGCCGCCTTTGACCAGCATGACGTCAGGCATATAGGCCCACACGTGGATAAACGCTTGGAGCAGCCCCAGAGGGATTTTGAAAAGATCAAGAATATTCTTGTAGCTGGCGTAGCGTCGCCACTTGGGTGCGATGACGCGGCGGAAAGGAAGATTGAGGTCCTTGGCCGCCCGCGCCATGAGTTCGCCATCGCCGATAAAGCGGATACCAATTTTTTTATTGATTTTTACTTCTTGGACAAGCAGTTCTTCCGCTACGGCAACAAGCGGATACACATGCCCGCCCGTTCCCCCGCCTGCCAACATAATCCTGAATGACATAAATTCTATACTACCATAATTCTACTTCACATGCTGGGTCGGCTGGACGGCGTGCTCACGCCGATGACGGATGTCGACACGATGAGTTTGCCGAATCGCGCGAAGTTTTTTAAAGTCGCTATAGAGCGGGATGAGCAGTACGGTGGAAACATATCCCAGGCACGCGAGCAGGATCAGCACGGGAATGAAGCCGAACCGATCCGCGAGCAACGACCCGAGGTACCCGCTGGAGCCCACCGCGAGGCCAATCGCGATATCTTGAAGCGACCATTCATAACCCGTTGCGCCTTTATCCAGATGATCTGTAAAAAGAATGCGCCAACCGGGAACCGCCATGGAGTTACCGATGCCATGCAAAAATTGGATGACATATAATTGCCATGGTACATGCGCGAAAATAAGAAGCAGTGGCACGGTTGAAATCATCAAGGTACCAAAAATCGTAAAATAAAATTCATCGCGCTCCCCGGCGGTACGATCCATGAAGCGAGAAAGCGGCGTCGTCGAGAGAATGCGCGCAAACCAATAGATACTCGTCGCGGTACCGATGACCCGCAATGAGCTGCCTTCGACATTTTGGAGTACGAAAACTGCAAAAACAGGAGCTAATAGCCCGAATGCAAAGTTTAGAACAAGATCATACGCGATGAGATAGCGAATGACGCGATTAATCATGAGCTAAAAGCTTGGCGCTGCGCGCGGTAAAGTATGCGGCAGCTACTGAAGTTCCTGCAATAGTTTTATACTCACCGGTTTCCCACGCATCAATAGTACCACGAGAACTCCACTCGGCGGGCGTTCCATTTTTGCTAAGCGCCCCGACGGCGGTGACACGGGGATATCGCGCAGGATACTCGATACTGTCGGCAAATGGGCCGTTATTGCCCGCGGCTGCGACCAGGAGCACATCGCGATCAGCCGCATACGCAATGGCACCGGCAATCAATGGCGAAGGCTGTTCCGATCCAAAGCTCATGTTAATAATGCGCGCCTTGGCATCAGTAGCAAGACGAATCGCGGCGGCAATATCATCAGAAAAGCAATTCCCCTGCTTATCACAAACTTTATAGCTAACAAGCTTTACATTTCCGACCGAAGTGATGATCTCAGCCATTGAGGTCCCGTGACCATGGTCATCTTCCACTCCAAAGCCGGTATCGAGAATCGCCACGATAACGCCGTCCTCATCGGAAGACGATTGAATAATTCGAGATTGAGCAGGAGTCGAAGCAGAAATCACAAACACTCCCGCGCGCTCAACATCGCCGAACATTCTCGCGACGCGCACCTGAAAAGGTGTGAGATCGGCTGAAAAAGAGTTCCCAAAATCATGCCGGATCATGCCAACCGCCTTTCGAGCCATACCGCTCGAGGATTTTACCAGGTAGCGGTTGGTTTCTCCGAAGGCATGGGCGGGGCGGGCGAGAAGCAAGAATAAGCAAAAAAAGAGCGCGAATGCAATATATTTTGCTGTTTTCATGGATGCCTATATGATATCAGAATCGAGTATGCCCAGCAATCCCCAGAACACCAATCCTCCTTGCTGGAGCGTCCAGAAGAAATGATCAAAAACGCCAAGCGCAAGAAACGCGGCCATGCCGACGATCACATACGGATTGGTACGCTGCGCCACGAACCAAACACCCAAAAAAATCAGGAATGCCAGAAATCCAGGTACTCCCATTTCGTCAACGACCAACAGATACATGCTATGCGCCGGCTGGTAAATAAATGCCGGATAATGGGGCAGTGACTTCATCAGATCGGGCACAAATTGCCCGATGCCGATCCCCTGCACGAGGTGCCCTCGGGTGGCCTGGCCGGCAAGCTTTGCATAGAAAACTCGCTGAGCAACCGCTTCGTCTTCCGCATGAATGGAAAGTCGCGACTGTACCTGCGGCCACAAGACTGACGCAAATGTGATGCCGATCACGACGGTCAAAATCAAGGGCGCCCAAAAATCTTTGCGTTTCTGCCGGATCCAAAAGATCATCAGCATCACCAGCGTAGCGAGGATCCAAAATACGATGGCGACTCGAGAAAATGTGAGCAAGAAAGCAATCAGGATAATCGCATACGCGCCGAGAGCAAGTGAACGATGTTTGTTTTGCGTGAAGTAAAGCCACAGGGCGGCCCATAGGCCAATCATAAGAATTGCCGCAAGCACATTGGGATGTGGCGTCGTGCCATACGCGCGCAAAAAAAGCCGGCCCGCCGCGGGCACGACAGCAACGGCAGTGCCGTACGGATTCAAAACGCTTTCGCCCAAAATCGAAAAACCAACTTCATGTTGCAAAACATACTGCACAATGCCGATGAGCGCCTGAAATATGCACGATCCCACCCATACTGCGGCAATCGCAGGGAGTGAGAGAATTTTTTGCTGCCGGAAAAAGAAAAAAAATGCGCTATACTCAGCGAGCTTGATGAAGCGATAGATCGCCACGGACACAAGATCGGCTTGCAAGATAGAAATCGCGGCAATGGCAAGAAATAAAATCAGAAACCGGTTTTTTTTGAAAATTGAAAATTGAAAATTGAAAATTAGAAGGATGACGAATAGTATGTCCGTCGCCCACAAAAATCCGGCCGTCCATTCGTTGAATGGCATGGTCCAACGAAATAAAACAAAACGTGCTTGAAACGGGATAGCGAGAACAAACAGCGCGAGGAGAATTTTTTCGAATTTTTTCACGTTACGAGCGTGTATACCGCCCCGAGCGCAAACAAGATCATAATGCCGTAAAGAACGACCTTGGGGATATTGATGGAGTATTCGGGAATACGATTACCGTGGTCTTTGGCCTTCGCGTAGATCAGCAGCAACAAAATCATATCAATACTGACGGCGATGCCACCTACTAAGCTTAAGATCTCAATGAAATTACGCACTCCGAGAAGAAACAACGCGAACGGCGGTATCAACGGCAACAAAAAATCCGCCTTGCGCCGAAGCTTAAAATCTTCGCGCAGTGATGTGCGAAATGCTGTGATGACGCTCAAGAATATCGTACTTGAAGTCAAAAATCCCACGAGGGACCCCACGAAGATCGCGCTATCCCCCACGCGCCCCGCCAATCCGAGAATCGCTTGCTGGGAAGTATCGGGTCCCGTCACACCGACGACGACCAGGCTAAAAATCAAATACAACGTGGCGGGAACCGCGGTGCCAAAGATCAGCGCGCGACGAAGCAAATGCTCCTTGCCGACGAGCATTTCACGCACCAAGGGAACACCCTGCGAACCATTGAGCGCAAATAAAATGACGCCAAACGGCAAGAACCAGGACAGATGGCTTGAGAAAAGGAAATTTTCGCGTGCAAGATGCGGAATCCCAAAACCCGCGATGGTCGCTACCAATGCAATCGCGAGCATCATCACGCCAAGATCCACTCGCGAGACGGTCTTCACGCCCGCGTAGACCAGCACGAGTAAGATGCCGAGTACGATCAAGCTCAGTACAATCGGTGAAATCCGATACCCGAAAAATTGCAAAACCTGGCTCAAGAACGCGCCGTTGACGATCAAGATGCCGATCACCGCGCCATAGACCGAGATCCAAAAATTGAGCAAGTTGACCCGACGCGCCCACGGCCCCAAGTAGGTACGGACGTACCCGACAAATTGGTGCCGCTCATGCGTACGGAGAATAATCTCGCCGTACAGAAAGTGGTTGATCAGCATGAGGCCGGCGATGACCACCAAAAAAATCACCCCGACGCCGGTCCCGGCCTGGGCGAACGTATAGGGAATGCCATAAAATCCGATCCCCACCGTCGACGCGACCAAAAGCGCTACGGCGTACCAAAATGGCTTGAGCGGCTTGATTTGTAACACACCTTGAGTATAGCAAGGAAAAGTAGAATTTTAAAAGGCCCGGCACGCGTGTTGTTACACATGGTGTGCGCCGGGCCCCTTACTCGCGGTTGCCGCGAGGTACTGGTGGTCATACTGGAGGAGGCGATCTCGAAGTCCATCGGTCTAATCTATAATACATATAGATTAGACCGATGAAGATCACCACTCCTTCGACGTAGAAGATCCAGGGGAAGAACATGTCGAGCTGCTGACTGGCCAGCTCTAGAGGGGTTTCTCCCCATGGGCCAGTAGAGAGCTGGGCAGCCCTCCACGACACGATCCTGCCACTGTTCAGGGTAACCCCAAGTGCGCTCCATATCATGGCGGCCCAACTTATGGCCCCGGACAGGATGACGTGGATAGCCCATAGTGTTCTGCGCATGAATGCCTCCAAAATCGCCGAGCTGAACCCGACGTGATCATATTATACCACGCTTTATATTAAAAAGTCAAATCAAGGCACCGAGTTACGCTTTCGGAAGATGGTTCTTGAGGGCGATGGAGAGGACTTCGTCGACGGACTTCACGAATTTAAACGTGAGATCGCGGCGGATTTCTTTGGGAATGTCTTCTTCGATGTCTTTTTTGTTGTCCATCGGTAAGATGATGGTCTTCAGGCCCGCGCGGTGGGCGGCGAGGATTTTTTCTTTGATGCCGCCGATTTCCAGGACTTTGCCACGAAGCGTCACCTCACCGGTCATGCCAACGTCGTGGCGGATCGGCTTTCGTGTCATGAGCGATACGATCGCGGTGGTCATCGCGATGCCGGCCGATGGGCCGTCTTTCTTGACCGCGCCCGACGGCACGTGGATGTGGATGTCTTCTTTATAAAAATCTTCTTTGATGCCAAGAGACGCGGCCTTGGTCCGCGCGTAGGAAAGCGCCGCTTGCACGGATTCTTTCATGACATCGCCAAGATGTCCCGTCAAAATCAGCCGCCCTTTGCCCGGCATGCGCGAAGCTTCGATCGAAAGCACTTCTCCGCCTACTGGTGTCCAGGCAAGGCCGGTGGCCACGCCGATTTCGTCTTTTTTCTCGGCTTCCTGGTGGGTAAATCGCTTGGGCCCCAGATAGCCGTGGAGCGATTTTGAGGTTATCTGGTATTTGCCTTTTATTTTTTTTTCTACGGTCTGCCTTGTTACCTTGCGATACACGGTCGCGATCTGGCGCTCGAGGTCGCGCACCCCCGCTTCACGCGTGTAGTGGCGAATAATCTCCGCGAGCGGGGGCTCGGGAAACGTGACCAGCTCGCCATTGAGGCCATTTTCTTTGAGTTGCTTGGGTACCAGATAGTTGGTCGCGATCTTGAGCTTTTCGTGCTCGGTGTAGCCGGGAAACTCGATGATCTCAAGACGGTCGCGAAGGGCCGGAGGAATCGTATCTAATTGGTTTGCCGTCGCGATGAAGAATACATCGGATAGGTCATATGGCACCTCCAGATAGTGATCGGAAAAAGCATTGTTTTGCTCCGGATCAAGCGCCTCCAAAAGCGCCGCCGAGGGATCGCCACGAAAATCAACGCCGATCTTATCAATCTCATCGAGCATAAAGACAGGATTGGAGGAACCTGCCGTGTTGATGCCCTGGATAATACGACCTGGCAAGGCGCCAACGTAGGTACGGCGATGGCCGCGAATTTCTGCCTCGTCGCGAAGCCCACCCAGCGAGACACGCACGAACTTGCGGCCAAGCGCCCTCGCCACAGATTTCCCGATCGAGGTCTTCCCTACTCCGGGAGGACCGAAAAGGCACAGAATAGGCCCCTTGATCTTGCCGACTTGTTTTTGGACCGCCAGATATTCCAAAATGCGCTCTTTGGCTTTCTTAAGACCATAGTGATCCGCATCGAGGATTTTTTCGGCTTCAGTCATCTCAATAGTACCTCCGGTTTTTTTGGACCAGGGCAAGTCAACCAACCAATCTAAATACGTACGTAAATAAGAAATTTCAGGACTAAACGGCGGCATCTTCTCAAATCGCGCCAACTCTTTGAGCGCCTTTGCTTTGGCCTCTTCCGGCATGCCGGCAGCCTCGATCTTCGCTCTGATCGCATCAATGTCGCTTTTTTCGCCATCCATGCCGAGCTCTTTCTCGATACTCTTCATCTGCTCGCGCAAAAACATTTCTTTCTGCATTTTGCCAAGCGACTTGCGGGTCTCGCGGACGACGCGCTTCTCCGCATCGATGATCTCAAGCTCGCGCCCGATGAAAAAGTTCATTTTTTTGAGCGCCTCGACTGCGTCACTGGTTTCAAGCACTTCCTGCTGATCCTGGAGCTCCAAATTGAGATTGATCGCGATCAGGTACACGATCTGGAATGGGTCTTTGATCTGATTGAGAATATTCATCAGGTCCGGCAAGAGGGCGGGCATGTTACGAACTTCCAAAAGCTGCTTGAAGAGCTCCACGGTCGCGCGGATCAAGGCCTCGGTTTCAACACTTTTGGGAAACTCGCTGGAAATCGGCTTGACGGTAGCCCGGAAGAAAGGCTCAATCTGCGTAAAATTGGAAATATAGACGCGCGCGATGCCCTCGACGTCAATCTTGGAGGGCCGTCCGGGAGTTTGTGCACCTCAAAAATCTTGCCGACGGTACCTACGGTAAAAAGGTCTTTGTGGTCAACATCATCGAAGATGTTTTTTTGAGCGACAAAAATCGCCAACTTATCGGTTTCCATCGCCTCATCAAGACTATTCACCGACTTTGGACGCTGGACGAGCAACGGAATCGCGACGCGGGGAAACAGTACCACGTTCTTAAGTGGAATAACCGGCAAATTCGTGGGAATGGAAAGATTTTTGTTATCTGATTCAGCCATGATGAAAGCAGTTTAGGTGATTAGCACTCTCGTGTCAAGAGTGCTAGTTTATAATTCTTCGCTTTGCCCCGGGATGGGCACGATTGCCTCGATGCCAAGCCGTTCGTGAGCCACCGTGGCGAGTGTTTTCGCAACCCGCTCTTCGCCCTGCACGATAAAAACACGCTTAAGATGCTTCTTGCTATTAGCCTCGGCAAGCCAGTGCAGAAGCGTCGGCTGGTCCGCATGGGCGGAATAGCTTTGCAGCGTCAGGACGCGGCATCGAACCGGAATATTTTCACCAAATATATTCACGTACGAGTCCCCCTGCATGATTTTACGACCACGACTACCCATGACCTGATAACCAACCATCAAAATCGCAGAATTCGGATCAGGTAAATAGCGTATCTCGTGATGCAAAATACGCCCGCCTTGGCTCATGCCGGATCCGGCGATAATAATTTTTGGCTGCGGCACGTCATTGATCGCTTTGGACTCCTGGACGCTCGCCGTCATACGAAGGCCGGGGAACGCGAACACATCATCTCCCGAATTAATGAGATATGACGCTTGCCGGTTAAAATACTCGTGATGCTTCTGGTATACCGCGGTCATCTTGATCGCCAAGGGGCTGTCAACGAAAATAGGAACCTGGGGAATTATCTTTTTCTCGTGAAGTTCGTTGAGCTCGTAGAGCAACTCTTGCGTGCGCTCCAGTGAAAAGCTCGGGATCATGAGCACGCCGCCCCTACGAATAGACTCGATTACAATTTCAGCCAGCTTCCCCCGCCGCTCTGTCCGATCCTCGTGCGCGCGGTCGCCATAGGCGGACTCGATGACGATATAGTCGGCATCATGGATGAATTCAGTGGGCCGCAATAATGGCGTAGGCGGATTACCCAGGTCGCCGGAAAAAATAAGCTTTTTGGGCGCGCCGCCGTCACTCCAGCGAAACTCGATAAACGCCGACCCCAAGATATGGCCTGCGTCATGGAGCATCGCCGAGATCCCATCGCCAAGATCAAGCATCTGCCGATACTCCACGCCTTTGATCAAAGCAATCAGGCCGGCAACATCTTCTTTTTCATACAGCGGCTCGTGGCCGTTTTCTTTCGCTTCTCGCGTGATATGCTCGAGATTATCGGGAAGGGCGACTTCAATAAGATCACGCGTCGCGCTCGTCGCGTAGACGACGCCACTAAAGCCTTCTTTGAAAAGCTTTGGCAAGCGCCCGATGTGATCAATATGGCTATGGGTTACAAAGACAAAATCAATCGTCTTTGGGTCATAGCCGAATGGCTGATAATTTAAGTCGTCAGCGTATTTGGAACCCTGAAAAAGACCGCAGTCAACAAGGATGCGCTTTTCATTTCCCTCAAGCAAATAATTCGCTCCCGTCACCCACCCCGCCCCGCCGTAAAATGTAATTTTCATGGTCGTACGGTAATCGTTCCCCGCTCATTTTTATTATTAACATTGTAATAGTCGTACGTCCCCGCTTCGGTGAATACGTGCGTATACACCGCGGAAGATACTAAGTCTCCCGATGGGCCAAATGATCCGTCGATGCTCATCGTTACCTCGCTTTCATTGCGGAACGCCACCGAATCTTTCGTTCGTATCTGAAGATTCGTCGGACTGAATATGCCATGGTTATAGGATACGCTATACTGTCGCGGCGGCCTGACCGTTTGCGCCGCGTGCGGCTCGGGCAACGGATTATTTTTGGTAAAAATCAAAATCGCCGCGACAAACAATACGGTGATCCCCATAATCGCCAGCCACATCCCTCCATGGTTTTTGGGGTCTAGCTGGTCGCCCATAGGGTAAGCTGTTCTTTAATCCTATCTCCCGGTGTCTCGAACCCCGGCATATAGACAACCTTGTCACTATAGTTCATAAAATGAAAATATTGAAGCTGCGCACGCATATCGGTCTCATTAACTTCATTGCCAAACAACTCTCGAGAGCGAGCTATAAGTTCAGGAATTGAGTGATAGTCCTTAATGATGAAATACAGATCGACGTAATCTTTCCATTTCGCCCGGCGGCCCAAGGCGTGGAGTTTCATCGCGCCCAGCGTCACCAGATCCGGCATTTTGATAATATCCCGCAATGCGCGATCGTACGGAATCTTGAATCGGTACTTCATGAACGTGAATTGCACGCCGTTTATGTAGAGTGTGTATTGTCCTTCTTGGTCGGTCTGGACTTTTTCGATCGGAGCAACTTTATTGATCTGATCTGCAATCATCCCGTTGTCAAAATCCTTTTCAGTAAACAAGTCGAAATCAACCGAGAGCCGATGGCCGATCTGCAGGGCAACTGCAGTTCCTCCGACCAAGCTAAAATCCTTCGAAAAATACTTGACCAGCGGCAAGAGCTTGCGTTGTTCGTCAGTGAATATTTCTTCGTGCATCGTGGGCGAAATATGTTTTAAAGAAGTCAGCCCGCTTAGGCGAATAATTGCACCGCTGATGGCTTGTTTGCTCGAAAAATATCTCGGCGACTTTTTCTCGCCCGAGCGCTTTGATGAGATCTTGCAATTCTTCCCAATCTCCACAATTCAGCACCGCCTCAACGACAGCTTCCTCATTGAGCCCATTGTAGTCCCTGGTATACCAGATTAGATAGGGCTTGTGTCGTATGATATCGCGGAAATCCATAGGCTTATTATATCACATTCGAAGCTTTTGCGTCAGATCATAGGCGAGTTTCCAGGGCTTTGAAATGACCAAATCAAACGCCCCCGGATACTCGATCGTGCGACCACCCCAGCCGAGCTTAAAACGCGTTACGCCGGGCCATTTGTTCGCATCAATCCCCCACAAATCGTAGAGCGTAGAACCTAGAACTTGGAGCTTTTTTATAATTTCCCAGTGCAATGCATAGGGTGCCATGAGAGCACGGTGCTCATGATCGGAGGCACCGTGGAGATAGTAGGCTTGATCGCCATGCATCGCGACGAGCGCGGCGGCCACGGGGGTTTCTTGATGATATGCAATCCAAAGTTCTGTGTAATTCATGAGTTTCTCGTAATAACTTTTTGGATATGAAGAAAATTTATCGCGCGCGCTTGTCTTTTGCATGAGCTCCCAGAATATTTCATGTTTCATGCTACGTGCTACATGAATTCCGTGTTTCTCGGCGACTCGGATATTATACCGCGTCTTGTGATGCATCGCGTCGAGCAGCTCATCTTCGGTCTTCGTCAGATCTATTACGACCGTTTTCTGCGGCTGGATGTTCTTGTTTGATTTCTGAAAGCCGGTCGCGACCAGCTGCTGTGCGACGTCGTCTTGCATTGGTTCGGCTTTTACGAAGATCGAGCCTTGTTCCCGTGCCAGTTGCCGAAGCTCTCCCGCAAACTGATGCGAGACTAATTCGGGTCCGTAGGGAATATATAAATAGTTCTTGCCCAGAGGCAAATCGTGTTGGATAACTTTTGCGCCTGCTACCTCAAAAACTTTCCGCCCCAGCGATTTCTGAAAATCCATCCAGTCTTGCGATTGCAAAAAAGAATTCATATTCATCTAACGTGAAGTGCTATTTTCGTAAATGGTTTCTTAAATATAAGTGCCCAGAGAAAATTCATACTATAGCGAAAGTTTGTCAATAAAAAACCTTCCTTATTAAATCTCCTTGCTGAAGTGTTCATAACCAATTTAAAAGTAAATATGACCTTACCAACTTCATGCAAACGTCTAGAAATATCTGTATCGTCTCCAAAAAATGTAAAACCAGCATCATATCCGCCTATTTTTTCTAGGGCAGTTCTTTTTATGACCATATTTCCAGCACTTGCTAAAGAACCTGTATCAAAAAAATATTTACAACTAACATAGGCAAGATAGGAAAAGATATAAAATATTTTTAAAAGCGCCTTATGATACCCTGGCAAATCAAAAAATACACATGGTCCGGTTATTGAGATTAGGTTTGAGTCGGCATCAAATAGTTCTCTGACAATTATTGACCAGTTATCAGGGATAATAGTATCAGCGTCAATATTAGCAACTAACTCTCCATTACTATGCAAAAATCCCGCATGGCGAGCCTGTGAAGACCCCAGCTTTGGTTCTTCGATAACACGTACCCCAAGGAATGCGAGAGCAACTTCTCTTGTATGATCAGTGCTCGCATTATTCACGACAATAATTTCTGCATCATGCGGAAATTTTTCAATATGCTGAGTCAACGCTTCGAGACAGCGTGGCAAATACGCCTCTTCATTATGCGCGGGGATAATATAGCTGATTTTCATAATTGAAATTTTTGCTTCATCGCTTCGAATTGATTTTGATATGCCTGGTTATCTTTTTTATTCTTATATTCCAATAATACTGCATAATCCGCTATCTCGGCATCCAAACGATCGGCCATCAATTGCTTCTTGGCTAGGATCCGAGACTCGATTGAGGGGAAATAATGCGTAGGCGTGGTGTCCGCTTTGACATACAGACGCACGGCGAGCCGGGCTTGTTTGAGATAGTAGCTCGTGATCGGGCGGTCGAGCAAAAACTTCTTTTCCAATAACGTGATGCGTTCATCGCTCGTATGATCAATTTCGTCAATCGCTTTAACGATTTTCGCCTCGAGCGTCTTGAGCGGAACGATGACGAGATGCGTGTGCTTCATGATGCAGTACGAAACCTTCTTGGAGAGAACCGGATCGATCGCATATTTTTTCGCAAGCTTACGAAAGTCCGACGGCCCGCCAAAATGCTCCAGAAACATATATTGCATCATTTGGAACGCCGTATGGGCGTCTTTTTTTGATCGCCACAAATCATGGCAGATAATTGCAAGAAAAATAATTTTGAGATCGACGATATTTTTTATATTTTGAAAGTCAGGGGTCGCGATAAATTCATCAAGATATCCTAGTAACCGAAAAACATGCGTATGATCATGATGCACATCGGTAGCACGTTTCATGATCTCGATTGCTTCACCGCACAGCCGCCGCTCATTGTCGGTCAGCGAGATGGGGTGTTTAGTGAGAAACTCATTGAGTAACAAGAATTTGAGTGCTATCGCTTTACCGAGTATGCCCCGTAGCATCCGCCGGGAACATTCCATGTTCCGGAGCCACTGCCTGATGCTAGAAGTTTGCCGGAAAGATTAATTGTGCCTTGCATGACAGACCCGGAGCCGGACAAAGACCAGCCCCCGCTCATCGTACCGGCATTATTCACTGATCCGCCGCCATAGAATGCCGTGCCAACCCCATCAATGTTGACGGGGCCTTGAAAGGTACCGTCGGCTTTGACGGTGAACGACACGGTCCCGCCGGGACATCCCGCCTGCGCGGCGAGAGAGTTGGGGGTAAATCTTCCGCTCCAAAAACCAATGAACGATGCAATCGTCGTGCCGGATTGAGCCGTTGGAGTTGCGGTACCCGCAGGAGCGGGAGTTTGGGTCGCGGAAGGAACTTGTGCTTGAGTTGCCAAGGTCGAACTTACGATCGTGATGACCTGAGCGGAATTGCCTGCCGCCATGGTAGCATTACTTCCGGTGCCTGTTCCGATGATATCTACCTGCAAGGTTCCATTCGTAGCTCCGGCTTGCAACTGGGTTTCGATGGCCTTACGAACCGCCCCCGCATTTTTTCGAAAGAGAAACCCATACCACGGCAAATCTATTTCAACATTCCCGCCACTCATGACCACCACCGTCCCATTGAGCGTGGAGCTGAACAAGCCGAGAAACTTTGCCGGCTGGCGATACTCAATGCGAATCTCGTTGCTCTTGATTTCAATGTCGGTAATAGCTGCCTGCTCTTGGATTACGAGTGAGGCATATGCATCAAGGTCTTGATTGTTGGTAACGCTGATAATCCTGCCGTTCGCATCATTGATTTGCACCGAGCCGTCGGTCTGCGTCGTAATCGTCCGCGCACCGCCACCGATCTCTACGGTCGTACTACCCGAATTATTGGTCGTGATGTCCATCCCGGGCCGATTCACCGTCGTATTGCCACTCGCATCAGTCCCCGTCTTGATGTCGGGACGACTTGGTATAGTAACTGCTTGCGCAGCACTTGCGACCACACCAAACGCAATGCTCAAAAAAATCCCTACTACGAGTACTTGTTTATAAAGTATATTCATAGTTTCAGTATACAAGCTGGTTACTTTTTGGCAAGCAGCTTCAGCGCCGCGGTGATTTTGTCTTCGGATTTTGCGAGCTTGGCGTCAACTTGCTTCATCGCGTCGCGGGCTTGGTACTGGGTGTAGCCAAGCGCCATGAGCGCTTCGATCGCGTCGGACTCGGAGGAGAGATTTGCTCGTGCGCCATCGCCGAGATTCACTCCCGCAATCTTTTCTTTGAGCTCCAAGATCAGCCGCTGGGCGGTTTTGGGACCAAGGCCCGCGACTTTATGGAGGTATGTCTCATCACCTTGGATAATTGCAAGTTGTAACGGCTGCAGGTCCGCTTTCGTCAGTATCGCTTGGGCGCTCTTTGGGCCAATCCCGGAGATGCTGGTAAGTAATTCAAAGAATGCGAGCTCCTCCGGCGTGCCAAAGCCAAAAAGCTCCACCGCGCCGTCTCGCGGATTCATCGTGAAGTGCGTATAGAGCTTGATTTCCGAGCCGATTGATGCTAGACTAGAGTGCATTTTTTCCGGGATGACCACGCGATAGCCTACGCCGTTGACGTCCAAAATCATATATTTTGCAGTCACCGCTTGGATTTTCCCAGATAGGTAACCAATCATCACTTAAGTATGTTTCAATTAGCTTCCAAATTCAAGGTGGCAGGAGACCAGCCTCAAGCAATTGAGAAGCTTTCGCGCGAGCTCGACAAGGGCCGCAAGAACCAGACGCTGGTCGGCGTGACCGGCTCCGGGAAGACCTTTACGCTTGCCAATGTCATCGCTCATCACCAAAAGCCTACGTTGGTGATCTCACACAACAAGACGCTCGCCGCGCAGCTCTACCAAGAGTTCAAGGATTTTTTCCCGCACAATGCGGTACACTACTTTGTTTCGTACTACGACTACTACCAGCCTGAGGCATACATCCCCCACTCCGACACCTATATCGAAAAAGATGCTAAGATCAACGAGGAAATCGACCGCCTTCGCCACGCCGCAACGCAGGCATTACTCACGCGCGACGACGTCATTATTGTGGCGTCAGTATCATGCATCTATAACCTGGGCGACCCGGCGAACTATGAAAAAATCTCGCTTCAAATCCATGAAGGACAGAAGATCTCCCCCGCCGCGATTACTACCTCGCTCAAGCGATTGCAATACACCCAGGATATCGAACTGAAGCGCGGCACCTTTCGCAAGACTCGCAACGAGATCGAAATCGTGCCAGCAACCGGAGATCAAGTTATCAAGATCAGTTTTCCGGGAACGCACATTGCCATGGCCAGCAATGTCGACCTTGAAAAAATTATGTACCATGAGCCAAAATTTGAGCCGATTTCGGAAATAAAAATCTTTCCAGCCAAGTATTGGATCGCCGCTGACGAGAAGATCCATGTTGCGATCGCCAATATCAAAGCCGAACTTGATCAGCATATTAAGAAACTTAAAAAACAAGGCCTCTATCTCGAAGCCGATCGGCTCAAAGAACGCACGGAGCGAGACATGCAAATGCTCAAGGAAACCGGATTTTGCTACGGGATTGAGAACTACTCCAGCCACTTGGATTTTCGCGAGCCCGGCGATCCGCCGTATACGCTACTCGATTTTTTCAAGATCAAAGGCGAATTCTTGACGATCATCGACGAGTCCCATCTTACGATTCCTCAGCTCAACGGCATGCATGCCGGGGATTTTTCTCGAAAATCAACGCTTGTGGAGCACGGATTTCGCCTGCCCTCGGCGCTGGACAATCGCCCGCTTCGCTTTGACGAATTCACCAAACGCATCCAGCAGACAATCTACATGTCGGCCACACCCAAAGAATACGAACTCAAAAAATCAGGCAAGGCCGGCATCGTCGAGCAACTCGTTCGTCCCACGGGGCTTTTGGATCCCACGATCGAAATCCGTCCGACGAAAGATCAGATCCCTCATCTCCTTAAAGAAATTAAAAAACGCGTCGTAAACAAGCAGCGCATATTAGTCACGACGCTGACGAAGCGCATGGCGGAAGACCTGACTGATTTTCTGGCGGAGGCCGGCATCAAGGTCAACTATATCCACTCTGATATCAAAACACTGCAACGCCTGGAAATTTTGCACGACTTGCGCCTGGGCAACTATGATGTGATCGTGGGCGTGAATTTACTCCGCGAAGGATTAGACTTGCCGGAAGTGTCGTTGGTAGCGATTCTTGATGCCGATAAAGAAGGCTTCTTGCGCAACGCCACCACGCTCATCCAGACCATGGGACGCGCCGCCCGCCACCTCAACGGCCACGTGATCATGTACGCCGACAAGCTTACCCGCTCCATGGACAACGCCATGAAAGAAACGGATCGCCGCCGCAAAGTCCAAGTAACCCACAACACGAAGCACGGCATCACACCCGAATCAATCGTCAAAGAAGTAAAGCGATCCAGCCTGCCAGCAGCCAAAAAAGAAAAGATTTCGAAATGGTATTCGTATCAGCCCGGGGATGCGATTGATGAATCCAAGCTCACCCCATCCCAGCGCATCGACCGTCTCCAAAAAGAAATGGAGCGGGCGGTACATGATTTGCAATTTGAGAAAGCACTCTGGCTCCGTGAGCAAATGCTTCAGTTACGAAAAGAATTATAAATTTTCTCATTGCAGTCTTTTGCAAAATGCTGCAATGAATGCTCAAAACGAATAACAGCCCGACTTTTTCCGAAGAAAAAGCAGGGCTGCAGAAACTAAGCGACCACGGTAGTAAGGACCCGAGGTCCGAAGAGGCTACTTGCGAAGACGGACGGAGACGCTGTTGCGATTGAAGTTGTGGCCGAGGTAGTAGCAAAAGAACAGCGTGCGCTTCTTGCCACGCCGTGGGCTGAGACATGGCACAACCCAGCAGCCGCTCGGACCCCGCCCAACCGTCCCTAGCGCGAGCAGGTACTTGTCGTCCAGCTCGCGCGGGATTTTGGTGACCATGCCCCGCAGGCACTCGAGGTGCTTCAGGCCTGCGGCGACCTCCCTTTCCTTGACCCAGAGTATCTTGCCCTTGATCACGTCCCCGTCTCCCTCCTGAAGGACGGGGACGAACTCCAGAGTTTCGCCCCCGATGAAGGGAACGTCTTCTATAAGCTCCCAGCCGTCATTGGAGCCTGACGGAGGCTTCAACTGCATTTGTGGGATAGGCCATATGTGCGTTGCCATGAGTTTTTTCCTCCTTTCATGGCTTCGGATACAGCACTGAATACATGAATCTTCACACACTCAATGCTGTACCCGATCTTCGCAAAGTAGCTTCAAATCAAAGAACAAATATGTCTCGTATCAAACCACAAATCGGTTATTTACGCAAGATCGCGAAAACGCTTGTTTTTTTACAAGAAGTATAGTATTATTTCCTTCATGCCTATTACTACATCAGCCAAGAAAGCGCTTCGACAGTCAAAGCGCAAGAAATCATTCAATGACCGCCGCAAGCGGCTCTATCGTGATGCCGTCAAAGAGTTCAAAAAAGCAGTCGCCGCCAAGGAATTTGACAAAGCAAAATCGCTGCTCCCCCAGGTCTATAAGCGACTGGACAAAGCAGCGAAGTCTCATACCATTGCCAAAAACAAAGCGAGCCGAACCAAGTCTCGTCTTACTGCACTGATGAAGTCGCCGAAGGCGTAGGCTTGAGAGTTTCTCTCGAACGCTTTTCTTTCTTTGCCTCAGTTTGTGCTTGCTTGAGGCAAGCATTTTTGACGCGCACGGCCATCTCATGCTTCTTCTTCGCTTCCTTCATGGCAACTTTGTACGCTTCCTCCGCACGGCGAAATCCGACTTTACATGCGTCTGCCGAAGTTCCCTCAGGGACACTGATAGCCGCCGTCGTATCATCCGAAGAACCGGAAAAGCCAACGGTTTCTATGGCATTCAGATTCGCGGCATCGCCAATCGCGAACCCACCAACGAACAGGAGTCCTGCTGCAAGAATGAGTTTATTCATGGCTTTATTATAGTCTTTTTGGAAATAAAGTTATGCACACCCAGTAAGACAACATCGCGTAGCTCCGCTTTTGCGGCTACGCCGCAGCGCGATGTTGCTCTACTGGGCACACCTCAGCTCCGCGCCACGCTTCGTACTACTCCCATCGCCGCCATCAGTGATACAAGCGATGAGCTGCCGTAGCTGATCAATGGCAGGGGTACGCCGGTCAGCGGCACTAATCCACTAATTGCGGCGATATTTATAAAAGCTTGGCCACCAATCCAAGTCGCAACACCCAACACGAAGAGGCGCCCGAAAGGATCCGTGGTGTGTTTCGCCAGCCTGATCATAGCAAACAAGAAAGCGACATATAACGCGATCAGCGCGACGCCCCCGACGAATCCCAGTTCTTCAACCGTAATGGCAAAAATCGAGTCCCCCAGCGGCTCGGGCAGATAATTGAGTTTTTGCCGGCTCTGCCCGTACCCAAGGCCAAACATACCGCCCGATCCGATACTGATCTTCGCTTGATTGATATGATACGAGGTTCCCTGTTTGTCCGAGTGCGGATCAAGGAATGTCTTGATCCGATCAAAACGATACGGCGCAGCCAGCGCCAGCCCTCCCAAGATGACCAGAGAGACGATGATTAAAGCCGCGATATGCTTGAACTTTGCTCCGGAGAAAAAAAACATCGCCATGCCGATCAAGATCACGATGCCGAGCGTACCAAAGTCCGGCTGAAGCACCAGGAGCGCCGCGACACATCCAAGAACTAAAAAAAACGGAATATGAGCAAAGACGCCATGGCCGCTCTTTTCTCGTCTCCCAAACCACGCCGCCAGATACACGATCAACGCGAACTTGAGAAATTCAGCCGGTTGCACCGTTGCGATTTTTATATCCAGCCAACGCTGGGCGCCTTTCACTGGCGTACTCATACCTGGCACAAATATTAGAATCAGCGACACGATGGATAAAAGCAGAATTGGAAGAGCGAATCTGCGCCAACGATCATATTTAATTTTTGAAAATAACCAAAAAATTATGATACCCGGCAAAACACCAAATTCAATTTGATGCCAGAGAAAGCAATACGCGGAGCCGCACCTTTTCTGCCCTTCCGCCACGCCTGCCGAGGCGAGCATGACCAAGCCAAAAATAATAAGCGCGAAAAATAAAAACGTAACAACTTTAGTATTGGGCGAGTTTTTCTGCAAGGCCGACATAGGTTTCAGGAGTGAGGGTGAGGAGTTCTTCTTTTATTTTTTGATCAATTTCCAAATTTTCAATAAACTTTCTCAAATCTTCAAGCGTCAGCTGCTTGCCGCGTGTCAGTTCCTTGAGCTTCTCATACGGCATAGGCACGCCTTCGCGGCGCAAGATGGTCTGGATTGCCTCGGCAAGGACTTCAGGATGAGCCACCAGCGCTTCCCGCATGGCTGTTTCATTGATGGCAATTCTACTCAAACCATTCTGGAGTGAGTGATACGCAATCATAGAATACGCGAATGCAGAACCGATACTTCGCAACACCGTAGAATCCGACAAATCTCGTTGCAGTCGTGAGATAGGAAGTTTTTGGGAAAAATGATTCAACAAAGCATTCGCAAGCCCGAGATTCCCTTCACTATTTTCAAATTGGATGGGATTGATTTTGTGGGGCATCGTCGAAGAGCCAACTTCACCAGCGATGGCTTTTTGGATAATCCATTCGTCGCTAATATAGCGCCACATATCTTGATTAAAATCGATGAGGATCGAATTGATCCGGCGGAGCGTATCAAAGAGCTCGGCGAAGTTATCATAAGGTTCGATTTGTGTAGTGACGAGATTCGGCTCCAATCCAAGTGAGCGTATGAATTTTTTTGAAAATGCGATCCAGTCAATCTTGGGATACGCCGCAACCAGTGCGTTGTAGTTCCCAGTCGCGCCGTTGAGTTTTGCAAGCGCTTTCCACTGTTTGAGTTGTTCGAGTTGCCGCTGAAGACGATTTCTGAATACGGCCATCTCTTTTCCAAAGGTCGTAGGGCTTGCCGGCTGGCCATGCGTTCGCGCCAACATGGGAACGTTTTTAAATTTCAAGCTTGCGGCGATTTTCTCAAGCTCGGGAATCAGGACTTCTTGCAAGGCATCCTGAAGCATCAATGCATAGGGAATATTGGTCGCATCCCACGTCGTCAGTCCAAAATGAATCCACTCGATCGCATTTGCAAGCGTCGTTTCTTTGAGCTTTGACTTCATCCAGTACTCGATCGCCTTAAGATCGTGATTGGTTGTCGCCTCAATCTCTTTGATCGCTTCGGCGTCTTTGGCGCTAAACTGCTTCGCCAATTCTCGAATGCCGACAATTTCAGTTTTGGTTAATTTGCGTAGACCAATCCCTTGCACCTGCGAAAGCGCAATCAAGTACTCGCCCTCCATGTGCACCCGATACTTCATAAACGCTTCCTCGCTAAAAAACTTCACCAGCGGCTCGGTGTAGTTGCGGTAGCGACCGTCAATAGGAGAAATGGCGTCAAGCATGATCATAGAAACTCAATCGTAGCAGGGGGCTTCTGGGTTATATCATACAGCACGCGGGTCACTCCTGCCACTTCATTGACAATGCGGCTGGCGGTGTGGGAGAGAAAGTCATGCGGGAACGGGTACCAGTCAGCGGTCATAAAGTCCGGCGTGGTGATGGCGCGCAGGAGAATCATATAGCCATACTCGCGCTCGTCGCCTTTTACGCCGACGGCGCGGCTCGTGTCGAGCGCGGCAAGGGCTTGTGAAATATGCCGGTAGTGACCGGCTTTTTTAATTTCTTCGATAAATATTGCGTCTGCTTTTCGCAAGATCTCCAGTCGCTCTGGCGTGATCTCGCCAAGGATGCGAATGCCAAGCCCCGGCCCCGGAAACGGATGGCGCCAGATGCTGTCCTCGGGAAGGCCAAGCTCCTTGCCCAGCGCGCGCACTTCGTCTTTAAAAAGCTCTTTGAGCGGCTCGATGACGCGTCCTTGCTTGATGAGCTCCAGGACTTCCGGCGCGCGATTGTGATGCGTCTTAATCGTATCCGACGGCCCATGGACACTGACGCTTTCGATGACGTCCGGATACAGCGTCCCCTGGCTCAAGAAGTCTTTGGGGCCAACATGCGCCATCAAGACTTCAATAAACACTCTTCCAATTATTTTTCTCTTCTGCTCGGGATCAGTTATCCCCTGTAATTCTTTCAAAAATTTCTCTGATGCATCGATAAACTGCACTTGCAACTTTAAACTCTTAAACTTTGAACGTACTTCTTTGGCTTCTTCCAGACGCAAGAGGCCATTGTCAATAAAAATATTTTTTGTTTTTACGCCGGATTTTTTTAAGAGCAGCGCTAATACCGTGGAATCTACCCCTCCGGAGAGCGCATGCACCACAGTGTTTATTCCACTATTCGCGCGAATTAGAGATAGGATGTCGCCCAGGAGATGCTTCGGGGTCCACTCCGGCTTCATCTCGCAAATTTTGGCGAAGTTCTCAAGAATCTTTGTCCCGTATTCCGTGTGTGCGACTTCGAGATGAAATTGCACACCATAGAAATTGCGCTTAGGATCGGCAATCGCCGCATGCGGCGACGTTGATGAATGTCCGATCGTCTTGAAGCCTTTAGGAAGCTTAGTAACGATATCGAAGTGGGACATCCAGACGATTTGCTCTTTTGGTGTACCGGCAAAAAAAGCGTCTGAAACTTTTATTTTAGTTTTACCGTACTCTCGCTCCGTGCCGCTTTTTACCGTGCCACCGAGCATATGGGATAAAACTTGGATGCCGTAGCAAATGCCAAGAACCGGCTTGCCAAGGCTAAAGATGCCCGGATCCGGTAGTGCGCCGTCTTTGGCATAGACACTCGATGGACCACCGGAAAGTATAAAACCTCGAATGTTAGGATTTTGCAGTCTCGAAAGCGGAACATTATAAGCCACGATTTCCGCATGATACCGCATCGCCCGCAGTCTGCGGGCGATGAGTTGAGTTACTTGTGATCCGAAATCGAGGATTACTATCGTGTCCATCTATCTCGTACGATACCACCCCATTCAACAACGGTAAAGCCTCGTCGCTCGGTCTTCGGAATCGTAAGCGGTTCGACCGACATCGGCTTCATAAGTGGCTGGTAATCCATCAAAACGCGTATCACGGTATCAGGCTTCGGCTCTATGGACATGGGCGCCGTGCGATCAATTTCCGATGTAGAAATAAAGGTAATAAAGTAGTACGGGGTTCGCGATAATTTTGGCACCCAGAATTCCAGAAAATCAGCACGCTCATTTTCATTCAGTCCAAATTGCGTAAGCTTATCCCCAAGTAGCGAAGCGACCTGATGCCTGGCGACTACAAATCCTTGTTTCGGCGTCACGACACTTCCGTCTTCGGCACTTTCCCAGAAAAGATAAGGATACTGCATACCGTCTTGTCTGTTCGTAATACGGCCGCTTGGGTCAGCTTCCACAATCCAGCCGTTCCCATATTCCGGATCAGTTTTTATAAAACTACGCGAAGGAAATACTTTGACACTCACGATTTCTTTTTGTTCGGGATAGAGATAGATAACCGGCTTTGCGCGCTCCGCGGGGGGAGCAAAATATTTATTCTTCAGGATTACCCAGCGATCAAGCGGGTCGTGGTAGATAATCAATCCGTGCCGTGCGCCATACTGTTCGGGAGATATCGCGGCACCGGTCACCGGATCGCGCATTTGAGCCAGGATCGAAAGGATCAAAGGATGACGAAGATCTTTGAACTGGTACACCGTTTCGTTGGTACTCGTTGTCCCGGCGATTATTAATGCCTGGGTGTCAGGTGTCGCCAAGATTTCTACTGTTTCTTCGTAGAGCGTATCACTGAACCCATCTTTATTGGGCGTACCATCGGACCACGTGATAGCTGGGATTTGATCATCAGTTAAGAAAGCAGGATGGTAGTTATATGGCCCGTATAGTCCGCTGGGAAGCATGAGCTCATAGGCGATCTTTGCGATACCGTCATATTCGGATCGAACAACCGCTAAGGTGCCGTATTCCGTATCCGCAATTTTTGATGGTCGATCTGGCTGATTACGTTCTTGTCCACGTGATAGCGAAAAACTTCCCATAAAATATGTGGACTTGGTAAGCTTCACCCCCCGATACTCCAGTGTCTCGGGGAATTCCAACGATGCATAGCGAGTCGTAGCATCGCTTGAGACGCCTACCAGCTGATAATACGATGCCTCAGCAGAATAGCGAGTTAATAATGCGTAGCCGTTATTCTTTTTCACAAAGAAGAACCAAGAAGAACCCATTTCGGCTATTTCCGCAAGAATAATGTCTTTACCGTGATCATTCCCAAGTAGATAATATGTTGCTTGTATGCCTGTATCTTTGAAGAGCTTCAGATCTTCATTGATTTTTCGGGTACCGGCATACCAGATGACTCCGTCCTTATCAGTCATCGGCCATGAATTTGGCAACGGAGAATTTGATGGCGACTCGCTCACCGACACTGAAGGTGTTGGGGTGCTGTCAATATTTTTGGTTAGATAGTATCCCCCGCCAGCCAGGATAACGAGCGCGATGATGCCAACCACGGGACCCAAGGGAAATTTCTTCGGAACAACTGGCACTGGTGACACCGACGGGGTCGATAATAGTTCGTCCATAAATAGAGATGTTAATTTATTATCTTAATTGTATCACTCGACTTCATAGAAGACCAGAGACGTTTGAGCAGTGCTTGCTTTAACGTCCCGCGGGCAAGCTCGGGCTGGAAGTTTTTTGAGATCATCGGCAAACCGAAAAGCTCTACTCCCTCATCCGTAAATGCTCCGCCGATCAGCATCCCCTGTTGAGTGGCGACTGACCAGTCTTGGTCAAAAAGCAAATTTCCCAACGAATAGAAAATCGGCTTGCCGTGATACACTTCCGCGTCCTGGATCACATGAGGGTGCGAGCCAATGACCATGTCGGCACCGGCATCAATCCAAGCATGAGCAAGTTGCTGCTGTTGAGTGCTGTGCTGAGACTCATACTCTACCCCCCAGTGTGCAAGCACGACGACTCTCTGATCCGGATCTTCTTTGATTTTTGTTATTTGGGATTTGATATTTGGAATTTCCCAAAGGGTATGGATGCCAATGACCGTAAGCTTAAGCCCCTCACCTTGAAATGTTGCGGGTAAAACGGCGATATCTCTTTTTGTCAAAAGCTCGCGTGTAACTTTCGGATCTCCGTTATTCGCGTGATTGTTATCGAGGCTCACGGCGTTGACGTGGAGATACTTCAGGACACCGACCGTTTCGGGCGGGAAAACAAACTTAAAATGCGGCCCGGGGTCGGGCTTGACCGGCGTGGCGCTGATCGCACCCTCAAGATTGATAACTGCCGCGTCGGTTCCCCAAAACAATCGATCGCCAAGATGTCCAACGCTTTCTTTGAGATTTTTTTCAAACGTCGCATGGATACCGCGCGCAAACATCATGTCACCGCCAAACAAAAAACTTACACGCTTTTTTGGAACAACTTTGGTCCCTTCTTGATACCAGCCAAAGACATGTGTTGTGGTTTCGACGTCGGGATCATTGAGGATGATACCGGAATTTGTATGGTCAACGAGATGTAATCTAGGCGTGCCGTGTGACTCCGCCCAACGAACAAGAAGATCAAGCGACTCCGGTGAATCTACCTCGACGTTCCTGCGAATCAATTCCTCATCAAGGTTTTGTAGTGCGCGAATCGCAAGCTGATCATGTTCCTCGGCTAGTATCGCCGGCTGGTAATGCGAAAAATCCACCGAAGCAATCATAAGACAATCCTGGCACGACGCATTGAGTGCATCATGAAGCTCGGCAACATGGGCGCCAGTTTTAATAATCAGGGGTACGACACGCGCATCCGGCCAGACACGCTTAACGTCGGGCAGAATAAGGAAGATGCCATGCTCGTTTTGAAAGCTGGGAGTTTCGATGCTCGCCGGGATAGCGCTCATTACCTTACGATCTGGCTCAAGCGTTCCGTTAGAAAGATTCCATATCTTATCGGTGGTCTGGATGGTTCCAAAGCCAGCTTGAGCATGATTGGGAGCAACTACGATGACTGTCTGTGGAGCTTTGATTTTTTTGGCAACCTCATCGAATAGCGCCGTCCGCTGATCCTTGACAAGATCGTGATGCGGCACGACGATGCCGGAGATTCGGATAGATTTTTTTTGAAATATTATATTTTTCTGAAGCACAAAACCAAAAAAAGCTACACCAGCGAGCACAACGAAGAAGCTAGTTCTTTTCAATGGTTTGATTACGTTCCGCACCGACGGAGATTAATTTCACGGGAACGCCGATAAGGGTTTCCATGCGTTGGATGTACGCTTGCGCGGCAGCCGGTAGATCTTCAAAGCGTCGTACGCTCGTCGTCGAAGTTTGCCAGCCCGGCAAATCTTCGTACACCGGCTCGGCAGCCGCGAGCATGTCGATGTCGGCAGGAAAATATTTCTGATCCTTATAGCCGACGCAAATTTTAATGACCGGCAAATAATCGAGAACATCGAGCTTGGTGATAACGAGCTCATCAATACCGTTGATATCGCAGGCATAGCGCACAACAACCGCGTCAAACCATCCGCACCGCCGCGGCCGGCCCGTCGTTGCGCCAAACTCATGGCCTTTTTCCCGCAAGGCGTTGCCTTCAGCTTCCGGCAACTCGGTCGGCAGTGGCCCCTCGCCGACACGCGTCGTATACGCCTTGGCGATGCCGATCACGTGGTCAATCTTCGTCGGCCCGATTCCCGATCCCGTACTCGCCCCGCCGGCCGTGGTATTTGATGACGTCACATAGGGATACGTCCCGTGATCCACATCCAGCAGCGCTCCCTGCGCGCCTTCCATGATGATTTTTTTCTTATCACGAATTGCTTGGTTCAAATATGCGCCCGTATCAGCAATAAACGCATCAAAGCGATGATCTTTTTTCATAAAATCAACGACGCGCACACCGACACGAGAGACCTTGTCGCGGTACGCGGGTCCGATGCCGCGGCCCGTAGTGCCGATTTTCCGACTCGCGGACTGTTCATTTTTTTGATCCTGCTGTTTATGCTCGACCGTGACGATGTGCGCACGGTTGCTGATCAAAAGCCGTCCGGTGACATCCACGCCGAGTTTTTTTAAAAGCTCGAGCTCCTCGGATAGTGCGTCGGGATCAATGACCACGCCATTGCCGATGACACAGACGGTCTTGGGATTTAAAATCCCAGACGGGATGAGATGGAGAACGAATTTTTGGTCGCCCGCGACGATCGTATGCCCGGCATTCGCTCCACCCTGCACGCGCACGACAACATCCGCGTCTTGCGACATCAAATCCACGACCTTCCCTTTGCCTTCATCTCCCCATTGGCACCCGATTATGACTTTTACCATAGGATGAGCTTCGTTAGCTGCCTTAGCTTCTCTAGCTTCATTAGCTTTGGGAATCTGGATTCATTAATACTATTTTTTCTGATTCAATATTGAATTCATGAATAGTAGCATTGCCAATTTTTACCTCTTTATTTTCTGAAAAAAGATGGTGCATGGCCCGAATAATGCCTGCATGCGTGATAAGAATAATTTCTTGTTGCGGATGCAACTCATTTAATTCACGGAGTAATTTAATTATTTTATCATTAATATCTTTCGCAGACTCCCCGCCGAATTCCCGATAATCATAGGTATTCGTTTTATTCCTAGCTCTAGCATCTATTCCGTGGAGATCAGAAACTTCGTCGAATGTTTTCCCCGCCAGCGATCCATAATTCTTTTCTTTGAGTTCATCACGAAAAATAATAGGCAAGCCTAAATGTTTGGCTACAATTTCTGCAGTCTGTTTTGCTCGCTTAAGAGGGGAAGAGATTATCATCGTGATACCTGGAGGAAGAGAATCGAGGGCCTCACGAGCTTGTCTTTTTCCTTCTTCGTTTAAGTCTACATCTAAGACACCTTGAAGTCTTTGTTCTAAATTTGAGGCTGTTTCTCCGTGCCGCATTGCGTGTATTTTCATGATCTATCTCGGATAATTAGGAGATTGTTCGGTAATTTCAATATCGTGGGGGTGCGATTCGACGACGCCGGAGTGGGTAATCTGGACAAACTTTGCTTTCTTTTGGAGGTCGGGGATATTCTTGGCGCCGCAATAGCCCATACCGGCACGGAGGCCGCCCATGATCTGGTGAATCGTTTCGGACACACTGCCGCGAAACGGCACGCGCCCCTCGATGCCTTCGGGCACGAGCTTGGCAAGATTCTCTTCCATATCCTGAAAATACCGATCGCGCGTCCCCTCGCGCATCGCCGCTTGCGATCCCATGCCACGATACATTTTGTATTTGCGGCCTTGGAAGAGCACCGTCTTGCCCGGCGCTTCTTCGTGTCCCGCGAGCATATTGCCGAGCATGACCGAGTCGGCACCGGCGGCAAGGGCTTTGGGTACATCACCGGTATACTTGATGCCGCCATCAGCGATGACGGGAATCCCTTGCTTGGAGCACACAGCGGCCACATCCATGACCGCGGTGAGCTGGGGTACGCCGACGCCGGCGATCACGCGCGTCGTACAAATCGAGCCGGGACCGACGCCCACTTTGACGGCATCCACACCGGCTTTGATGGAAGCCAGCGCGGCTTCAGCCGTGACGAGGTTGCCGCTGATCATCTGGAGATCCGGATATGAGGCACGGATCTCGCGGATACGGTCGAGGACTTTTTTGGCGTGGCCATGCGCCGTGTCGACGGTGATAACATCCACGCCAGCTTTGACGAGGGCTTCGACGCGCTCAAGCGTATCTGTAGCGACGCCGACCGCCGCACCAACACGAAGTCGGCCGTGTTCATCCTTGCAGGCATGGGGATGGCTTTTCTTTTTCTCAATGTCTTTAAACGTGATCAGACCTTTTAATATTTTTTGTTTATCTACGATGAGAAGCTTCTCGATTTTATTTTTTTGCAAAATTACTTCAGCATCTTTGAGCGTCGTGCCGACGGGCGCCGTGATGAGCTTTTCCGTCATAATCTCGTGGAGCTTCGTACTGCCGGCAACTTCAAAGCGCAGGTCGCGATTTGTCACGATGCCGACGAGCTTGCCCGTCTTCTCAATAATCGGAATTCCGCTGATCCGATTTTTGCGCATGAGCTCGAGTGCCTGCTTGACGGTGTCGCGTGGGCCGAGCGTGACCGGATCCATGATCATGCCTGACTCGGAGCGCTTCACCTTATCTACCATCTCGGCTTGTAGTTGGATGGAGAGATTTTTATGAAGGATGCCGATACCGCCTTCGCGGGCCAAGGCGATGGCCATTTCCGACTCCGTGATGGTGTCCATGGCCGCGCCCACGATCGGGATATTGAGCTCGATGCCACGCGTCAGCCGCGTCCGGACATCCACATCCCGCGGCGACACATCCGACGCATCGGGGATCAACAACACATCGTCGTACGTGAGTCCAAGCTGAGTGATTTTGGAGGTTGCCATTGAGTTTTTACTATATCAATGGTAGCTTGTTTTCGCAAGGAGGTCGGCATGAATTGCACAGAAGCTCTCCTCGCGCTCGAGTTTCCGATCGCATACGGTCTCGAGGCGGAAAAAAGAGCAGTTGAACACTGGCGCTCGTGCAAGGAGTGCCAGAAATCGGTAACGCCGAAATGAAAGGAGACAGGTCATGCCACGTGCCCCCTAGTACCCGACCGCCGGCCCCCGCCGACGGTCAACTCTTTTTATAGGATCCCTAGCGAGCAACAGTGAGCTTTCAAGCAAAACCTTATCACAGCGCGACTGGCGCGAGATAGGAGGGAGCGATTTCAGCAGAAATCGACGACTGGTTTTGCGGAAGGCTCACGGTCGCGAGCGTCTAGTATTCCCCCGGAGGAGGCAAGGTTATGCCCCCGGGAGTAAAAATTGTCTGCCGCTTGCCGGACTCTACGACGCCAAGATCATGAAGCGTGTAGCCGGTAGCTTTTCCGATATCCATCACGCGATTCACTTCTTTTGCCGGCACAAAAATATAATACCCGATCCCCCAGTTAAATGTCTTCAGGCAATCGGCCAGCGAGACGCCAAGTTCTTCGTGAAAATATCTGAAAAATTCCGGCACGTCTGGCCACGTGTTAATACGATACGTAAACGGCCGCTTATCAAAGGCGATCTTGCCCACCCCATCCCCTGTCCCCGGTAACAGCGTATGGATATCGACGTCTTCTTCGAGGAGCTTCTCGATGAGCTTCACGTATGATCGCGTGGGCGTGAGCGCAAGCTCTCCGAATGTAGAGTTATTTATTTTTGTTAAAAATTGATCTTTAAGCTCAAGACCTTTTTTGATGACGAGCGACACGCCATTTGCGTGGAGCCCCGATGACGTAACGCCGATAATATGATCGCCGGCCTTTAATTTTTTGCCGGTGATAAGTCGCGATCGCGGGGCAATGATGCCCGTCACTGATCCGGAAAGGCTTGGCGCTTCGGGTTTAATAATATATTTCAATGTCGCGCTCTCACCAGCCGGCAGCGCCATACCAACTTCTTTGCAAATCTTCACAAAGCCATCCGCGAAGTCTTGCGCGCGTTTCTTGTCGCCGTACCAGCTCGCATCCCCCGACTCCACCTGATCAGTAAAAATCACCGGCATCGCCCCTTGCGCGATCACGTCATTGACGACGATCAATGCCACATCAATGGCAATATTTTCATAAAAACTTCGGCCTGTCTTCATATACATCCACTCAGCAATCCAGTTCTTCGTCCCCAGATCCTCTTGTGTCTTGCAGTATATTGGATGCTTTTCTGGGCCTTTATATTCATACACCGCCCCATGCGCATGGATTGCCTCTTTCACCACATACACCCCCCGTTTATTCGGAAACGCGAGCGTCTTTTTCCCCGCCTCAATCATCGCCATCTTAAACGGCTCCATGAGGCTGTAATCTACGCCGGATTTTGCGTATTCAGAGGTTTTCATCGGAATAAATCGTCGTCTGAAGCTCCATATGATCGCATCGTGACATATGCATCATACAAAAGCGATTCAAACGGCTCGAGATACTGAGCGGGGCTTCCAGTTTTTGGTATCACTTGAAGGCTACTGTATAAGAAATTTGCTAATTTGGAATTTTCGGTGGCAAATCTTTGGTAGTATGGTTGGTCTCGATAGATGGCAGGGTAGCTGTCCGGCGGCGCGGCAAAAAGAAGATAGAAGTTATGATATCGAGGCACACCACGGGCATCCCTTCTTTTAAATTCCGCAAGGCTAAGTACATCCCGATTCGCTTCATCGAGCGTTGGCGGCATGGACGGCTTTGTTGGATCTCCTGGTTCAGACATAGAATAATATTTTACACGATATTCTCATATTCTTAAGAATACCAGAATGTCAGTTTAAACTCTTAATCCATGCATCAAAAATCATTTTCATTTCTTGTATATGCGCAGGATCGCGAAGAGTATGTGGAGCACCCTTAATGACATGCAATTCTTTTTTGCCCGGTAATAAATCATAGAGCATCGTTTGATGCTCTATGGGCGAAGTTTCTCGATCCTGATCTCCCACGATCATGAGTACGGGCATGGTAAGTTTATGAGCATCAGGCAAGAGATCATGAGTAATCCGATCTTCCATATGTGACCATGGTAGACGCTTAATAAACCCGGGCTTAGTATTGCTTACTTCGACCCGCCAACCCGAAGCCTTCCATTCCTCGCTTCTTTTTGGATCCGCTTTAATGCTCAACGTGCCGGAAATCGTTGTGGCTTTTGGCGCAAGTCCCTTTATTTTTTCGGGAAATTTTTCAGCATATCGAGCCGTAGCATATCCCCCTAAACTGCTTCCCGCCAAACAAAACGGCTCCTGATACCACGATTGAGATGTGGACCACGCAATCACGTCCTCCAAGTCTTCGAGAAAATTAGTTGCGGTGGAATTTTCAAACGCTCCATCACTTTCTCCAAGAGAATTGGTACAATCAAATCGGACCACCGTATATCCATTTTCAAAAAAAGCTTCTGCGATCGCTTTGATCTGCGGCTGATCTTTGTTCGATCCTAATCCATGCATCGCAAACGCGAGACCCTTTTGATGCTCCGCTTCTTCGACGAGCACCATGATCTTCTGCCCTTTGCGATTTTTAATGGCGAGTTTCAAACTTGATATTTCTTTAAATTCTTCTCAATCCGCTTTGCGATCGGAGTGGCGCCGGGCTTGAATTTTTTGCCGGTGAGTTGCTCGTAGATTTGGATGTAGCGGCGGGAGAGCTCGACGATCATCGCGGGCGGAGCGGCGGGGAGAATTTTGTCTTTATAGGGATCGCAATGATCTTTAAACCACAACCGCAAAAATTCTTTGTCAAAAAACTCCGGATCCAGGCCGGCTTTGAAGCGCTTGGCATACGTCTTGGCCATCCACCAGCGGCTGGAGTCCGGCGTGTGGATCTCGTCGATCAAAGTTAATTTGCCCTTATCATCTAAACCAAATTCATACTTCGTGTCCACGAGAATTAAACCATGCTTGAGGGCGATTTTTTGTCCGCGCAGGAAAAGCTTCATGGCGACGGATTGGATTTTTTTCCAAAGCTTCGCGTCCACGATGCCTTGAGCGACGATTTCTTTGGAGGTGATCGGCCGGTCGTGCTCATCCGACTTGGTCGTCGGGGTCAGCACGGGTTTTTTGAGCTTTTGATTCTTCTTCATGCCGTCGGGAAGCTTAAAATCCCCAAAATCGCGCTCACCAGCAGCGTAGATCGTCCACAGTGACGTATTGGTCGTGCCGGTGATGTAGCCGCGCATGACGACCTCGATGGGAATGACGGTGCATTTACGACCAACGACGACGTTGGGGTCGGGATTGCTGATGACGTGGTTGGGGACGATATCTTTAGTACGATCGAACCAAAAGAGGCTGGACTGTGTCAGCACCTGGCCTTTATGCGGAATGTGCGCGATGATGCGGTCAAACGACGAGTGACGATCGGTGGAGACGAGGATGATTTTATCCTCCTGGACGTAGATATCCCGTACCTTGCCGATTTTCTTCGTGCCGAGATGTTTGAGGTTAGTTGCTGGTAAGATATTTTTCATAGCCGAGTTTTTGTAATTTATCTGCTTTTTTTGCGACGCCGTCAGCGAGAGATTTTTTAAAGTCAGAAAACTTCTTGGCGAGCCCTGTGTCGGATGTTGCCAGGATCTGAATCGCAAGAAGTCCGGCATTGCGGGCGGAATTGATACCGACCGTAGCAACTGGGATACCCGGGGGCATTTGGACAGTCGAGAATAGCGCGTCCTGGCCGTTGATCGGGACACCGATGACCGGCAAAGTTGTAAGCGCCGCCGTAACACCCGCTAAGTGCGCTGATCCGCCAGCTCCGGCAATGATAACTTTCAATCCACGGCTGATTGCAGTCGTCGCGTATTCATGCGCACGCTCCGGGCTGCGATGGGCCGAGCAAACCGTGATTTCAAACTCCACACCAAATTCTTCGCAGACTTTGGCCGCTTCCTGCATGACTGGCAAATCCGAATCCGATCCCATAATGATACCGACGAGTGGTTTAGTCATGGTGATAATGTATCATGACAATGCCTTCGCGCCAATATCCTTACGAAACTGCTTTCCCTGAAAATCAATCTTCGCCACGCCAGCATAGGCGCGATCGATGGCTTCTTGGAGCGTGTCGCCGGTCGCACTTACACCTAGCACTCTTCCCCCTGAAGTTTTGCCATCAACCATTCCTGCCGAAAATACAACAACCCCCGGCAGGCTTTCCGCTTCTTCGATGCCCGTAATCGGAAAGCCTTTTTCATATGAGCCCGGATAGCCAGCCGAGGCCATGATGACGGTCGCCGCAAAGCCGGGATGCCATTCAATATTTATTTTATCCAGTGTGCCGTCAATGCAATGCTCGATAATTTCAACCAGATCAGTCTTGAGCAATCGCATGTAGCTCTGCGTCTCCGGATCACCAAAGCGCGCGTTAAACTCCAAAACTTTTGGACCGTCCTTCGTAATCATGAGTCCTGGATACAATATGCCTTTGTAATGTAATTTTTTTACGATTTTACTGACGATGTCTCCTGCCACGTCCCCCAGTACCACGTTGGGTACTGGGGCTATGACGCCCATTCCACCCGTATTTGGTCCTTTATCGCCATCAAAAATTGTCTTGTGATCCTGCGCCGTCGGAAACATTTTGAATGTTTTCCCATCGCAAAACGCGTGCGTCGAAATTTCAATGCCCTCGAGATACTCTTCGATCACGACTTCGTCGTCAGTGATTGCCGCGAGAGCCTGCTCTGCTTCTTCCATCGTCCAGGCCACCGTCACGCCTTTGCCAAGCGCCAGGCCGCTTTTTTTGATGACGATCGGCACGTGCGGAATATGATCGTACTGCTTGGCTGTCGGGATGCCGAGCTCACGCATGAGTTCTTTCGCAAAAGCTTTTGACGCTTCGATCTGTGCCATGGCTTTGGTGGGGCCAAAGATCTCCAATCCTGCTTCCTGGAATGCATCTACGATGCCATCCGCAAGATATTGGTCAGGACCGACGATGGTCAGATCAAAATTGCGCCCGTACTCGACGAGCTCGGGAATCGTGCCGACTTTCATTTCGGCGGTGTGGCCGTCAGATCGCACTTTCCACGCTATCGCGTGTTCTCTGCCGCCGTTGCCAATGATGAGAATACGTTTTGCCATAGCTTATTTTCTTTTATTTTTAATCGTGTGTAAAGGCTGTCCACGGTGTCATCGGGCTGTATTTTTTCAAAACACCGAGCCAGTACCGGGCCAAAATCGAACTCGTGAGTCAAACGATGAATACTGGAGCCGGCATAGGTCGCTTTCTTGTCTAAAAAATTCTTAATCGCCTTTTCTTTGTATTTGCCTTTATTCCAAAGGCCATCCGTGCCGTCAGGGCATATCACGTGGCCGTCTTTCGTATCGGGAATAAGTCCCGGGTGTATATTGAGAATTTTATAATTCTCGATTACTTCATCCGGTATGATTTGCTTCCAACCCGTGAGACACACATAGTCCGGGGCAAGCGACTTCAGGTCATCGAGATTTTGCGTAAGGATACCGACAACATCAACACCCGTGGCACGAATAGCCGCTAAATTGGTGCCTGCGCCGTCTGGTGGCATGAGAACAACGACTCTCATGACAACGGCAGGGTCGGGGTGAGTTTTTCGGGAGGCGAGCTGGGAGCACTTACTTCACGGGTACGTTCACGCAGATCGATCGGATACTCACCAGTAAAGCAATGCGTGCTGAATTTAAGTGGATCAATTCCGGTCGCGGTGAGCATGCCCTGGAGCGAAAGATAGTGCAGCGAAGCAGCGCCGATATATTGCCGGATTTCTTCGTTGTTCTTCGTAGCGGCGATCAAGTTGCGCTGATTGGGCGTATCAATGCCATAAAAATCGGGAAACTTGATCGGTGGCGAGCTGACCAGAAAATGGACTTCTTTGGCTCCTGCATCCAAAATACTACGAACGATTTGTCCCGACGTGGTACCGCGCACAATCGAGTCATCTACGAGTACTACTCGTTTGCCTCGGAGAACGTTGGGAAGTGGCGTGAGCTTGAGCTTGACCCCAAGATCGCGCGAGTGCGGATCCGGCTCGATGAACGTGCGGTGAATATAGCGATTTTTGACTAGTGCCATTTCAAGCGGCATGCCGGTCGCCTGCGAATAGCCAAGCGCCACGGGAATCGCCGTCTCCGGCACGGGGACGACAAGATCAGCCGTAATTGCTGTCTCACGGGCAAGCTGGGTACCAAAATTGTGCCGGACGTCGTAGACCGACTTGCCCAGCAGTTCGCTATCAGGACGCGCGAAGTAGACGAACTCAAAAACATCAAACTTGGGGGTCCCCGGCTGGATCTGGACCGACTCGATCGAGCCCTCCGTCACGATCACCATCTCGCCCGGCTCGATCTCGCGGACAAAGTCGGCGCCAATGGTCGCGAATGCGCAGGTTTCGGATGCAAAGACGATGCCGCCATTGAGCTTCGCCATCGCCAGCGGCCGCATGCCATAGCTGTCGCGGATCGCCGCCACGCTGTCCTTGGTCATCACCACAAGTGAAAACGCTCCGGTGAAGAGCGGATAGGCGGTCGTGATCGCTTCTTTGAGGGTGCAGCCGTTTTTAAAAAAATAACTGATGGCGTGTGCCATCAGTTCGGAGTCATTCAAGTCAGCAACGGGAATATTTTTTGACTTGAGAAAATTTTCCAGAGCAATCGTGCTGGGAAGATTGCCATTATGAGCCAGCGCGAGCTCGGGTCCCGAGTCTGTCGAGCGGTGGCCAATGACCACCGGCTGCGCGTGGGCAATGCCGGTCGCCTTGGACGTCGAGTAGCGATTATGCCCGATCGCCAGGTGCCCGCTCAATCGATGGATATCACTTTCGGAATACACATGCGTTACCAGGCCGGTGTTCTTGTAGCATTGAATGGCGGTGCCATCGCTTGTCGCGATGCCGGAGCTTTCTTGACCGCGATGCTGCAAGGCAAAAAGCCCATAAAAGGTAAGTCGACTGACATCCATGCCCTTGCCATAAATGCCAAACACGCCGCATTTTTCATTCAGCTCGCTCATGTGAAATACTTAATTGCGTTTTTAAAAATTTGGATGCCGTGTCCTCCGCGTTGCCAGGGGAACTGCGCCCGCTCCGGGTGCGGCATCATGCCCAGCACTCTCCCATCATATCCCAAAACCCCCGCGATGTCATCTGTCGAGCCATTGGGGTTTTGGACATAGCGAAACGCCACCTCAATCTTGCCGTTTTTGATATATTTGCCTTCTCCATGCGCAATCGGCACTTCCAGTTTGTTGATTCCTTCGAGCCATGGGCTCTCGCCGATTTTTTCAATTTCTACCCACGTCGAGATATAGCGCTTGCTGTCATTGTGTGTGAGCGCCCCAGGAAGAAGTCCCATGTTGGTCATGATTTGAAAGCCGTTACAGATACCGATGGCCAGCGTGTCGCGCGCAATAAATTTTTGGATCTCATCGCCAAGCTTCGCTTTGAGCTTATTCGCAAAGGCTTTGCCTGATCCTGTATCATCGCCAAATGAAAAGCCTCCCGGAATGACGAAAATCTGATAATTTTTTAAGCTTTGTAAATCATTCACATGCACAATCTCCGCCTTCGCCCCGGCCGTCTCAAACGCAAACGCCGTCTCGTCTTCGCAGTTGAGGCCATAGCCAGAAAGGACTAGGACCTTAGGTTTTAGCTTCGTTAGCTTCATTAGCTTAAATTAGGCTTGACATGATGATGATGATGATGATGTAAAATCATACTCGAAAGTGAGGTGGCCACATGGCTACATTGACCGATTCTTCGAAGAGGAAACTCGATTCGCTCGAACGCGGAGAGGGATTCGTCAGCATCCGCATGGACCAGGGGACGCTGGCAAACCAACTCGCCGAGATGAGCGAGGCCGAACTGAGGGGTGTCCTGAGGAAGCTTCGGAACACGACCGACGGCTTCAAGGGGTTCCACGGCAAGCTCAACACCTCGCTCACCAAGCTCCTCGAGCACGAGTAACCTCTCCTCGTTCTCTTCCTCCCGCGCCGGACCCCCTGTGGTCCGGCTTTTTTTATTCCTACACGACATTCCAACATTCTTGAGAATGTGAGAATGTCGCTCGTATGGTTAATAATTTTTGAATGTTTCATGGTAGGCATCGGTGGCTGCTTTGATTGATAGGGTAACGGCGTGAGTGTCCTTTTGGATTACGATCGTAGATGAAAGGGACACGGTGCCAATCTGCTTGGCATCCGGTAGCGCCTTTTCAAATGCTTTTTGATTTTCGGGCGAAATTGAAACAATTATTCCTGACATTGATTCGTCATTCTTCATTCGTAATTCGACATTCATACCCAGCTGCCCCCCAATCGCGGATTTTGCCAGCGCCACATAAACTCCACCACGCCCGATACTGATTCCTGAATTGATGAGATTTTTCTGGACGGCTTTGAAGTAAGCTTTTAGGTTGTAGGTGTTAGCTTTTAGGAGATAGATTAAATCGCCGGGGGTTTTGAGATCTTCAGTCACCGTCTTCGTGACATCGGGAATCACACCAAGCGCAGAGATCAGTAGTGTAGGCAGGATCGAAATCTTGATCGGCTTGCCAGCGGCATCATAGCCTTTGAAGTCATTGAACATGCTGTCTTTGCCGGAAATAAACGGCGTACCGTAGGCGACCGCGGTATCGTACGCGCCGCGGCAGGCTTCTTTGAGTTGCCAGAGCCGCTCGGGATCGTTGGAACTGCACCAGCAAAAATTATCGAGCAAAGCGATATAGTCCGGATCGGCGCCGATCGCAACGGCATCTTGGATTGCCTGTTCGATCACATACTTCGCCATTTCATAGGGGTTTTCTTCGGTCATCTCGGGCGCTAACGCATGACTCATGACAATGCCGCGTTTTGATCCCAGCACGGGTGCCAGCACCGATGAGTTGCCATTAATCATCCCCTTCCCCTGGAGCGGACCAATGACTGCGGTACCTTGGACGGTGTGGTCGTACTGGCGAGAGACAAATTCGTAGCTTGTGATATTTGGACTCGCCAGTAGTTCTAAGAGTTTTTGATTTGATATTTTAGAATTTGAAATTTGTTTGTGATTTGGTGCTTGTGGCTTGGTGCTTTTTTGTATCTTCACCGGACGTCCGTCATGCAAAAACTTCATATCAAGATCCAGTACCGTCTTACCATGATACTTCACGACGCATTTTTTTGATTTTGTAAATTTCCCGATCACCGTCGCCTCAACACCGCGACGAGCCATCAGGTCGCTAAATTTCTTCCATTTTGAGGGTGGCACAGCCAGCGTCATGCGCTCCTGTGACTCCGAGATCCAGATTTGCCATGGCTCCAGGCCCGGATATTTGAGCGGAACTTTATCGAGCTCGACTTCACAGCCGCCTGATTCTTTTGCCATTTCTCCGACGGAGCATGACAAACCTCCTGCGCCGTTGTCTGTAATACTGTGATAGAGGCCAAGGTCGCGTACTTCTCTAATAAGGACGTCACTGAATTTTTTTTGAGTAATCGGATCACCGATCTGGACAGCAGAGGCGGGACTAAGCGGATTTAAGGATTCTGATGAAAATGTCGCTCCATGAATGCCATCAGCACCCACGCGTCCACCCAACATGACAATGTAATCGCCGGGCAAAGCTTTTTTGATATGCGATTGTTTGCCGTGAACTTTTCTAGGGATCAGGCCCACCGTCCCCGCAAATACCAAGGGCTTCCCTCGGTAGCGATCATCGAAATACAAGAATCCTTGCGGCGTCGGAATGCCCGATTGATTACCACCGGCATTGATGCCCTCGATGACGCCGTCCATAATTTGACGCGTAGAAAGCATCGGTTGGGTGAGCCTCACATCACGATATAGTTTTTGAATATTATTCAATGGAGCCAGACAAAATCCATACACATTTGCGATCGGCTTCGCCCCAAGTCCAAATCCGAGAGTATCGCGATTGACTGCGACAATTCCGGTAATCGCTCCTCCGAACGGATCAATTGCCGAAGGCGCATTATGCGTCTCGACTTTGTGAGTGATGAGATAGTTATCGTCAAATGCAATCGCCCCTGAATTATCACTAAAAACTGAAACGCAGAATTTTTTGTTTATTTTCTTCGTCGCGGCTTTTATATAGTGCCGGTACAGCCCATCTTTGATCTCATCGAGCGGATCGGCAAAAATCGTATGCTTGCAATGCTCTGACCAAGTCTGCGCCAACGCTTCAAGCTCGACATCAGTCACCACGTTTCGGTAATCTCTGATCGCTCGCATCGAAGCAAGGTCAAGCGCAAGCGTGCGCTCTTGGCTTATTTGCATCAGCTCTTCGTCGCTGACATTGAGATCGATTTTTTGGGCCTGGTGCGGTGGTGGGAGCACGACTCGAGGAACAGGCAAAAATTTATTTCTCGACGCACGCTGGATTAAGGGATTAAAAGCAGGCGGGTTTTTGAAATAAATACTCGAGGAATACGTGCGGTGGCCGAGCATTTCGGTTGCCGTATTGCCGACGTTATCAGTCACCCCCGGCAAAAACCCAATCTCAATAAACGGCGGCTTTGCCGTGATCACTTCCTCAATGAGCGGGTTAAGCAAAAGCGCTGTACAGCGCTTGATTTCTTTCGCAGAGAGACGGGCATCGATCGTATACACCGAGGCCTTTGAGTTGTCGAGTCTTGAGATAATCGTGATCCAGACTGCCATATGCTAGTGTAGCAGAGGCGGAATCTTTGAGTCAATCAGGAAGATAATAATGCCGATGATCGCCCCAATGGCGGAGACCATCCAAAAACGCATGGTGACTTTGGTCTCATGCCAGCCTTTTGCCTCAAAATGATGATGAATGGGCGTGGAGAGAAATATTTTTTTGCCACGGAATTTTTTGGAAATCATTTGCACAATTACCGAGAGCGATTCAAAGACAAAAATGCAGCCAATAGGAATCAGCAACAGCGGAGTATTCGTCAACATCGCGATCACCCCCAGCACCACACCCAGCGACATAGATCCCGTGTCCCCCATGAAAAACCGTGCCGGAAAAATATTGAACCACAAAAACGCCACGAGCGATCCCATGATCGCGCCGATAAACGCGACGAGATCAAGCCGCCCCTGGTCAAAGGCGATGACACCGTAGGCGCCGAGGCTCGTCAAAAAAATCCCCGCGGCCAGGCCATCGAGGCCGTCAGTTTCGTTGGCCGAAAACGCCGTCGAGACAATCACCACAATAAAAAACAATAGATACCAGCCTCCAATTACCACATCGCCAAGAAATGGGACATTGATCGAGTTAAATTCCAGCTTGTAATAAAACCACCACGCACCAATCGTCGCGATGATGAGATACAGTAAAATACGAAGCTTCATCTGGAGTCCACCGCCGTTGGGACCTTTTTTGAAAACGCCAAAAAGATCATCGAAGCCTCCTAGAACTCCGGCAAATACCATGACCGCCAAGGGTAACCAGGTTTGGGGTCGCGAGAAAAAATTTACCCGATCCCAAAAGGTTGAGAATAGCGTCAAGAATGCCACGGTCCCCCACACGAGCACGCCTCCCATCGTGGGAGTTCCCTCCTTGGCTTTGTGAAGCTCATGAAACACCGGCGCCGAATCCGATGAGCGAAGCTGCTTGCCCAAGCGATATTTAAAAAGGATCCGTGTCCAGAGCGGCGTGAGCGCCAGGGTAAGAAAAAACGAAATCGCCACGACCGCGAAAATTCGGACGACGTTGAATACATTAAAAATCTCTGCGACGTCTACGGTTGTTCCCATGAATGTGCTTTTTTACCCCACGCGATTAAGTTCGCCATCTCGACAAATCGTTGATCCGACCCCAGCACGACGGCAAGAAGCGTATCTTCACGATCCCCGACACGCACCGCCAACGTGAGCGTGCCCTTAGCTCCCGTGGTATTACCAGTCTTCCCGAGAATAATACCGCTCAGCGTCGAAAGCAACTGGTCAGTATTGATCGCACGATAGCCTTTCCCTGCCTCAGACGTGATCGAGATTTCTTTGGATCGCAAGGCTTCGCCAATGAGCGGATAGGCCTCCGCGGCTCGCAGCATCGTGATCACATCGGTCGCGGTGGAGTACGTGTCGGCATCGCTCAATCCCGCCGGATCATCGAAGTGAGTATTGGCCATGCCAAGCGCCTTTGCTTTTTCATTCATGAGCCCGACAAAATTAAGTCCCTGGCGATACGCGGTCGTCGCGAAGACCGACACGGCATCGTTGGAGGATTTGACGAGCATGATTTTAAAAAGATCGGCCCCCAGAAACTTCTCGCCTCGCGCAAAATCCGCTCCCATGCCATCAAGATTACGGTCCTCGGCGGAAACTTCATACATCGCGCCAAGATCAAGATGATCAAGAATCACCATGGCGCTCATAAGCTTGGTGATAGACGCAATCGGAAGACGAGCCTCGGCGTTTTTGGCATAGAGCACGCGATTGCTTTTGGCATCGATAAGCAGTACCGCGCGCGCTTTCATATCCGGCTCGGCAATATTGAAATCGCGAACCGGCGAATAGGATGCCTGGGAAACGGGGAGGATAAAAGCCTGGACGTTTTCGATAATGGCAGGGGGGAGCGGCTCGCCCGGCTGCCCGGCAGGGTGCCATAGCAAAAAACCTCCGATTCCCAGTACCATGCCGATCAATAACGTAAACGCGGTTTTTTTCATAGACTCTGAATTCCTCCGATAATGCTCACGATAATCAAAAACGTAAATATGCCGATGCCGACATAGTACATCAGAATCGCGAACTTCGTCGCCATCGGGTTGTGCATGTTCGAGTCACGAATGACAATCCCCACTCCATAAAAAATTATCGCGATAATTCCCAGCCAGATCATTTTTTGATTTGCAAATGCAATTCTTTTAATTGTTTCTCCTCAAGTTCCGACGGCGAATGCATCATGAGGTCACGAGCATCGCCGGTTTTCGGAAATGGGATGATCTCGCGGATATTCGGCTCCCCCGCCAAGAGCATAATAAATCGATCAAAACCCCAGGCGATCCCTCCGTGCGGCGGCGCGCCATACGAAAAAGCCTCAAACATGTGCTTAAAATCGCTTTGGATCTTCTCCTCGCTCAATCCGATGATATCAAGCACCGCTCGAAGCGCCTCCGGCTTGTGGTTGCGAATACTCCCGCCGCCGATTTCGTTGCCATTCAACACAATATCATATTGGGAAGTAAGAATATGCTCGATGTTTTTGGCACCCATAAGATCCTCCTTGTGTTCCGGCTTCGGAGCAGAAAAAGGATTGTGGGTGAATGTCCATCCGCCTGTTTCTGTTTTCTCGAAAAACGGGAAATCAACCACCCAGCAAAACGCCAAGAGATTCGGATCGTTTTTGTCTTCACGAACATCCGGCCGGTCGGTTTGGTATGTTTCCATCGCCTCTTGATACCTCAAGCGTGGAAATGGAATCTGCTGAATTTTTTTTTCGGGAGTAAGTTTTTGGACAATTTCAATCAGCAACGCTTCGGTCAACGCCATGACATCTTCGCGCTCGACAAACGACATCTCAAGGTCAAGCTGGGTAAATTCAGGCTGTCGATCCCCTCGTGTGTCTTCATCGCGAAAACAGCGTGCGATCTGGAAATATTTTTCCACACCCGCAACCATGAGGAGTTGCTTATACTGCTGGGGAGACTGTGGCAAGCCGTAGAATTTCCCGGAATAAAGCCGAGATGGCACGACATACGTCCGGGCGCCGGTATCGACGGTTGCCTTGGTCAGGATTGGCGTCTCGATCTCATAAAAACCCTGGCCATCCAAATAATCCCGAATAAGCTTGGTCACGTGGTGGCGAAGTTTGAGATTCTTTTGCATACGCTCCCGGCGTAAGTCCAAGTAGCGATACTGCATCCGAATTTCTTCATCGATTTCTTTCCCATCAGTATCGAGCGGGAAGGGCGCAGTCTGCGCGCTGGAAAGCACCTCAAGCGTCTCAGGCTGGAGCTCCACCTTGCCGGTCGGAATCTCGGGGTTGATCATTTTCTCCGGGCGGGCGGCAACCGTGCCGGTAATTTTGACGACATACTCGGACCGAAGCTGATTTGCCTGCTCATAGAGCGCGCCCGTAAAGACAACCTGAACCACGCCGGATCGGTCGCGCAGGTCGATAAAAATCAGCTTGCCGTGATCTCGCCTGGTATGCACCCACCCAAAAACCTCCACCTGCTCTCCGACCTTGTCTTTGGTATCTAAAATATGCGTCCGCATATGAGTATCCTACTATGAAATGGGAAAATAACAAAGCCCCTCGGAATCATATCACTTGACTCATTGATATAATATATGCTATACTATTATCACGCTGGTAACAGGGCCAGCAAGATCAAGGAGTGGTATCATTATGAGTCAGTTGGAAGTCGTTTGCATCGGCGTCATCATCGGCATCGTTTTCCTGATCGTCGGCTGGTACGCCGGCAAGAAGTCAGGGAAGAATGTGGGATTCGACTGGGGGGTTGGGCAGTTCAAGAAGCGCCTCCTCCCTGGAGACAAGCTGGTCGCCATCGGGGGGCCCTTCGACTTCGTCCGCATACTGCAGGATCGGGGACTCTTCAACAACTACCAGCCGGTGACCCATGTCATGGCCGCGATCATCCGCAAAGAAGCTGGCGGCGAGGTCCTCCTCAGGACCGAACTCGCCGAAGAGAACTTCGCGGACGGGGCGACCCTACACAACGTTACCCACGGCGACAACATGTACGTCAACACCGGAGGCAAGGTCGAGAGAGGCGACATGCCCGACGTGATCCTACGCGTTGTCAACAGCAATCGCAGGGTCGTCTGACCGACGACTAACCCAGTTCCGACGTCCGTCTCGTCAACGGCAATCCCCCGGAGCTCGACCTAGTCGGCTCCGGGGTGTTCTAATTTTACTCACTTCATGTCTGTAATTCAGAGAACCAATAATTGACATCGTTGGTTATTTCCCGCATCGCAAACGCAATCCCCTCTTGGTCTTTTTCTTGATAGGTATGCGCAAGTTTACCAATTCCCACATAGATTCTCCAAAGATTGAAATTGAAATCAAAATTTCTAGAAAAAATCTCTCGGTCGGTGTATCCGGCCATGAGGTCATTCACCTCATAGCTATCTTTATGAGAGAAGTGCCAGCGCGCAAAATCAAGTATCGGATCCCCTCCCTCTGCCATTTCAAAATCTAGGATGCCGACTACTTTTTGATCTTCGACTAAAATATGCTTCGGCTCAAAATCATTATGTACCAGGTGTGGTTTAATACTCGGATATGACACAGCCCCCCGCTCCATGATTTCAAAAGCTCGCAAAAGTACCGCCTCATCAAATCCGGTGGCCTTTGCGATTTCAAGCATTTTTGCTTTCCCGATATACAGGTCGGTGAAAACTTCTTGAACTGACGAATACCTGCCTTTGCCATATTCATCAAATAACCCAAAGCCCTCCACCGGTATTGAGTGTATTCTTGCAAGAATTCCACCAGCTTGAGTCAATAAAGATCTTTTCTCTTCATTGGTCAACGTACCTACCTCATCAAAGGGAGTCCCGGGCAGCTCAGACTCTATCGATGCATTATAGGCAACGCCTCCAATATGCATCGTGTCAATTAGTAAAACTTTTGGGACAGAAATACCTGCTTGTAAACATTGCTCAAGAACCCACTGCTCTTCTCGTAATCTACTGTACCCTGTGTCACGAGAAATCCGTACGACGAACTTTTCTCCTGATGTAACCGTGACAGTATACACTTCATTACTCTTCCCTTTGACCATTCTTTCCATTTTCTGTATGGGAGAAGATGCGATTCTTTGAACGAGTGCTTCAATGGCTTGAACCGGAGCAGTCTCGGTTTCTGCTCTGCGTCGAGCAGGAGCGCCCAGATATATTGGATTTCTATCCATGAGATAACGATCAGAATCTTCTTCTTAAGAGTTTTTCCCGAGTGATGACAGCTCTCCGCTTATCATCCGCACCAGCTACCTCGCTGGTAATCTCAAATCCAAATTTTTTGAACAATCCCGGATTACTGCCAACAATCCACGAGGTCGCGGAAACTTCTTTGATGTCCGGATTAGCAGCCACAATTTCCTTTAATTTTTTGAATCCACCTTTTAGCAATTTTAGCTTCTCAAACATACCGAGATCTGAAGCAGGAGCCAAATGAATATGCATATCGCCCCTATTGATTCCATAGAAAAAGATTTTATTTACTGCGAAAAGGCCGAATAACTCACCGAATAATTCTCGTTGCATTGGAACGAATACTCCAGGATGTTTTTCGAGCGCAACCGCAATAGGCCGCAGAATGCTATTGACGCGGGAATTAAACTCGTCCTTTCCGCTTATGGTCTTACATGCTTCCAGTTGACGTGTTAACTCTCTTGAGGTTGTACCCAATCCTAAATTACGCAATACACGATCGTTGAGTCCTTTACCCAATAATTTGTTTAAGGAATCAATTCTTTCCGGATTCGAAGAGAACTTATTCATGTAGTTCTGCAGCTGAGTTTCCATGACTCCTGGGTTCAGATTTATCTCTTCTTTTTTAGATCGATCTCGAATGTATTTTTCTGTCGGAAGCGGGGAACTTTGCCGACGGTATCCAAGCTTCCATCTTTTTTCAGTCCTATATACTCGTATGAGATCTGTGATTCGCTGCATGCCTTCAGGTTTCAATTCCAATAAATCCCTCGTAAAAACATAGTCCTTATCTTTCTTTAGTCCCATAAAGGTCATCGTCCGCTTCATGACCTCCTGAGGGATCGTACTTCCTGAAGGATACAGGTTTTTTAGAAAGCCGTACAAAATCTCCATCTGTTTCTGGTATTTCTCGAGGAGTTCCGGTTTCGGATCCGCGAATTCGCTGATGCCCACGAGCAATTCATCCAATGATTTATTTTTGAGGGCTTGATTCTCAAAATCCGAATATGGGTCAATGTCCCGTGCCACTCCATCGATGAAGCGTCGCGGACTAGAACTCGCACGCAAGCCAGATGGCTTTGCGGTAAGCGTATTGGGTATCACCACTCCAGGCTCAGGACGCGAAGCGCGCAAAATAGATATCTTTTGTCCGATATCCATATCCTCTCCAATAACTTTCCCTGCATCGTATCCGCCAATCTTTGCATATACCTCGGCAGTATAAGCGGTATTCCATCCGCCGCTAATGACACGATTCCACACAAAATTTGATTCGGGATTGATCTCTGGCCGATATCGCATATCCCGCAATAATATCTCCGCCATGTCCCATGCACGTCTGGCAAAAAACATAAGCGCGTTTTTTTGTAAAACCTCAGGTTGACGGTCTTGGAGACCTCTCAGAACATCAACTGATGGGTCCGCATCAAAATCAGCGATCAATTTTGATACCGTCCGCTTATCAACGCCAAACATATCAGCATCTTCGGACTCGATATAGAGCGGACCATCAGCTCTTGTACGTGAGGTAGAGCGCAAAAGCACAGCATCAGTGACATATTTTCTTGCCAAGCCAACCCTGGCTTTATCATCCTCAAATGCAATATCAATGACATTGACATGAATGTTGGGATGAGCCGCTTTCCATGCGTTAATGACTTCTACCGTGTCGTCGGGCGTTTCTGATTGCTTCCGATTGACAATAACGTTGACCTCATAGAGATCGGGATCCACTGCCGCACCACCTTTGCCAACCTGCTTTGAATATTGATCGAGTAGATTCCCGATACTCTTGGATTCAAAGCGGGCAGGAATATTGATGGCAAGCCGGCACTTCTCATGCATCGGAGCAAGTTTACTGACTATTTCCTGCAATTCAGTTTTGTATTCTGGTTTTTCTTTGTCCAAATAGCTTGATATAGCTGATCGCTCATCTTCTACGCTTCGAGTGATCTCTGATCCATCCGCATGCCGCATCTCAACTTTGCCGTCGCGATCAGATGCTACATACGGTTCTGGCACGATTCCACGAGCCTCAAAATATTTATCGATCTCGCTAGGAGAACCGCCACCATAGTACAAAAATCCGGTAAGGTCCGGCTTACGTTTTTTTGTCGGCTCTAATGGTGTTCGGGGAATAAGTGGGATAGATACCGGAAGATCAACCTGAGACTCGGGAGGCGGCGGGTAAAATCCAACATCAACCTCGTCAATGATTTTTGTCTCCGGCACCATGCAAGGAATGCTCGTAATGCCTTCGCCTTCGTAGGTTGCGAGAATACGCACATGCTCAACGCCATTTCTCTCTCCCATCGACTGGGCGATTTCTGCAAATCGGCCATTATACACGGCCTGACCATTGGCATCTACGGAGAAAAGTCCCGCTTTCATTGCCTCAGCGCCATCTCCGGAATTTGGATCAATGATCACGTCGCCGTGCGTATCGACGGGAAATTCAAACACTTGATTTTGTGTCTCGCGGCTCAAAGAAAATAGTGCTTTGAGTGTTCCACCTTCATTAATGAGCTGCGGCGTATCCACCGATTCCGCACCGTGGAATGATCCTCCGGATGTCATGCGAGAAACATTGAAAACAAACTTATGATCCGCGGTGAGTCCAGTGTGATTTTCCCCACCCCAAAGCAAACTGCGTTCGTTAAACTTCTCAAAAATGGGCGCCGGTGTGTCATCGTCGTACCAGAGACGACGTTTGATCGTATGCGTTCCCGCAGGGTTATCGTGCAGATACTCTTCGGGAGATTGGGGCTTTTGAACGTTCTCAGTAATAATATGCGGGGTATGAGTTGTGTTGACCAAAATTCCCGCATCGGCCAGCGCCTTATCAGTTTCCGGCGGAAGAGAACCGTCAGGATTGAGTTTGAAATGCGAAGCTATCGCATGACCTCCATCATTTTGAACAAGATTATACGTCCCGTCGGGATTTTGCGTAAATCCGTATCCTTCCGGCACACGGAATTCCACCTGGTGGTTATTGAAATCGAGCGCTTCGTGCATGACGTTATGGACGCCATGCGTGGGTTCGCCATTCCACCATCCTCGCAATGATTTCGCAACCCACCCGAGAGGAGTATAGTGCCGTGACCCGTCCGGCCATACTTGCTCGGGCCCCATGATATTCGAACGCACGTGTCCAACGATCGCCGCACCCTCATGAAATACTTCCCCTGCAATAAGGCCCGTGATGACCCCGCGCAAAGCCGATCTCCAAGCTTTGCTGTTTTTCATTTTCCTAAATCCTTGGTTCTTTCGTTCCATGTCGCCATCCCCGGCAATCAGCAAAGCTCGCTCCTGAAATGTAGCATTTTGGATTTCATGGGGAGTACGACCTAAGTTCTGCAATTTTATTTTTGCTTTGGCAATCGCCTCATCAAGTAATCGCCGCTCTTTATCAACAACTTTCTTATCGGAATACGCAATGAGGTCAATGCTTCTTTGGTCTGAAAGCTGTACCCGAGCCTCCGCAATGCCGAGTGATCCAAGTATCCGATCAGCATCATCGCCTTCAAGGGCGGCAGAAATCGAGTTCGTAAGTTCAGCAGCGGATTCGGTATGATATCGATACTCCTCCATTTCCTTACGAACGGGGGCATTATCAGCATCGAATGTCTTGCCTTGTGCCATTTCACGGGCATGCTGGCGACGTAAGTCTTCAAGACGAAGCCGCTCACGCTCCGCCGCTATCGCCCCGGTTACCAGCGCCGATCCCCCAACGGTCAGTGCCATCGTTGCTTTGTTTCGAGCCAATGCCTGGGCTGATTTTGTAATGAGTGAGTATGCGGTCGCCACCCCGAGCGCTACCGTACTTTCGTTGACGAGACCAAATGTTTTCTTGTGAATCCAATTGGAAATTTTATCTACGGTATTATATTGCGCTTCGGTACGGACACCGCTTTTTGCCTTTCCGACAACGACGTCAAAGTCAAAATCGAGTTCGTCTATGCTCTTGCCTTGATCAATTGCCACTCGGTATTCTTTGGCGATTTCGGAAAGGTTATCTGCATAAAGCAGCCCTTTATCAAAGATTTAATTGATATTATCGCGTAACCCAAGCCCTCGCAGACGGT
>JBBTUB010000024.1:0-9050 GCA_038064015.1 Patescibacteria group bacterium
GAAAGGATGCCTACGGAAAGCGGGCGTGTTAAGTTAAGTGGGGAAGGTCAGTAGTGCATTTAATCCTGCAGGGGTCGTGTATGGCGTTCATAGTAAGACGCTTATTCATGAGTTCCTGCACATCCTGCTGTGGCATACGAACAGGTCACGATACCGCGACCACTGCCTCATCTGGGATTTGTTGCAGGATGACTACAACTACCGCCAACATGGCTGTAGTTGATAGCTCGTTCAACGTGGGCCTGTGCATGCGTGCACGGGCCCCGTATAATTTTTGTCGGGCTGCCCGGATTTGAACCGGGACTAAAACGTCCCAAACGTCTCGTGCTACCGTTACACTACAGCCCGGTCCTCTCGGAGGGAATCGAACCCCCATCAAGACCTTAGAAGAGTCCTGCTCTATCCATTGAGCTACGAGAGGATATCAGGTAAAATCCTACCACGATGGGGTATTTTTTGCCACTCATAAAACGCCAAGAGATCGCCGATAAGACGTGGGCGTTTTGGTTTAATATTTCTGATACGAATTTCCGATTTAAAGCCGGACAGAATGCCGATTTTGGGATAGGGGACGTGCGGACGTTTTCAATCGCGTCTTCACCCAATAATCATAAGGCTATCATGATCGCCGTGCGACGATTGGACCCGTCCAAGGCCGGGCAGGCGGTTTCTGATTTTAAAAAAAATCTCATGTCTATGCCGCTAGGCACCAGGATACGAGTCCAAGGCCCGCTGGGGGATTTTGTTTTTCCAAAGAAATCCGACCCGCTTCGCCAAGGCTCCAGCGAGGCGAGCAAGCCAATAGTCATGCTAGCTGGCGGGATTGGTATCACGCCGATGTATAGCATGATCCAATGGGCTACCGAGGAGAAGCTGCCGCACAAGATCACGCTCCATTTCTCAAATAGCGCTCCGGAGCGTGCGACGTTCTTGAAAGAACTTGAGGCATTGCAAGCTCAAAACCCGAATTTTAAATTACATCTGCACTTTAAACGCTTAACCACTGAAACTCTTAAACCTGATCTGAACTCTCGCTACTACCTCGCCGGCCCGCCTGGATTCGTCGCCGGCATGCGTGCGATCCTTGACGAAGCGGGTGTGGATGAGGATAATATAAGGACCGAGGAGTTCTCGGGGTATTAGATGGTGGCTATAGCTCAACGGTAGAGCATCAGGTTGTGGTCCTGAGGGTTACGGGTTCGAATCCCGTTAGTCACCCAGCATAGCCTCGAACGGATAATGAGCCTTGAAAATTCAAAGAAATTAAATATACCCATTGGCTCAAGCCTCATCGTCTTGTCGTCCTTTTTTTACGCAAGCTATGGTATTTGGACGAGGCTTATGGGGGACTTTTTTGGAGGCTACACTGCTTCAGCGATTCGTAGCGTAATGGTATTGATTGTTTTGGTACCTATAGCCTTTTGGTATCGAAAATTTGAACCGATCCATTGGCGACGCAACTGGCACTATCTAGCTGGCTTAACATTCGTTTCTTTTTTCATATGGGGGTTACTGTACTATGCCATTTTACATGCGGGGATTGGTATCAGCTTAGGCGTTAACTATGCCATGATTGTTATTGGTTCTTTCATTTTAGGTTCGCTGTTTGCAAACGAGCGTTTTACGAAAGACAAGGCAATCTCTGCACTCATAGGCATGGTAGGATTAGTCTTAGTGTTTGGCTCTAGTGTAGGAAACCTGGGGTGGAAACCGCTTATTGCCGTGGTTGTCAGTGGGCTGGCTAGTGCAGGTTATAATCTGATAGCAAAAAAGATGCCCTATAATGCTACTCAATCCACGGTCGTCATATGGGTCACTTCGGCAATCGCAAATGGAGTTATAGTTCTCATTCTCACTGAGGCCCATCCCTCAATTGGTTGGCATGCAGAGTGGTTATATCTAGTTATATTCGCCAGCACTTCAATTATTGCCTCGTGGACATTTGTCAGAGGAGTCCAGCTCATTGAAGTAGGGGTTGCAGGAATACTTGGATTGCTTGAGATTGTTTTTGGCGTATTGTTTGGCGTCTTATTCTTTAAGGAACAATTAGGTATCGTGGTACTGATCGGAATGGCGGTTATTATTATGTCAGCATCTATACCGTATCTTAAAGAACTCAAGAACAAGCAAAAACTGAAAAGTATGCTATAGTATTTTTCATCATGCACCCTTCCGAAGAAGCGCCCGGAGAGAAAGACAAAGATTTCATGGAAGAACAAGAACTTCTTGAGTTTTTGAAGGAAAAGGGGATGCACAAAATTAAAGACAACGCATTTACGGCTGATGAGCCGGTCCTGATGATTCTTCGAGGTGAGAGCGCCGCACGCGCTAAACACGATGCTCCTCCCGGGAGTCCTTCACCTTTGTTTGCGCTGGTTGAAAAAGGAATTCCTCTTACTACCCGAGAAGCCTCTGAAAGGCTCATGGGGGCAGTTATGATCGGCGGACGCGGGGAAGATGCAGTTTGCGCCTTGCAAAACAAGGGAACTGTGGTGTACTTTGCTATGAAGAAAGACGGCACGCTCGTTCGTGGTCGTTCCAGCACCAAGATCGACAAGACGTATCTTATTGGATTTGGGAATCTCTATACCGTAAACAAAGAAATTTTTCCCGACAGCATATTCAAAGCCGGCTTAGCAACGGAACAACGGCAAGGCATGACAGAAGCGGAAACTATTACATTTTTGCGTGAGCGCGGAGTTGAGTCGCTTCCGCTGCAGGAATACCAAACCGGCCAGACGGTGCTGTATGTGATGGAACAATCCACCCTTGGAGATCATGGGCCTTTTAAGAAAATGCCGGCGAACGAGCGGCCAGCCATTGCCCGCATCGATAATCCCGGAAGGTTGGATCTAGGAAGTCCCTACCGCCCTGATAAAAAAGACCCCGATCAAACCCGCATAGTCTATGATCTCTATAATCACGGTGGTCGAGTGGACTACTATATGATTGACGCTCAAACAAAAAAACCTACCCTCGTTAAAACTAGTCACACGGTAACTGATTTCCATGCCAAGCGGCCTATTTACCCGTATAAAGTTAGACCGGAAAATTTATTTAAGGCAAACGATGAGCTATTTCCGAAAGGAACGTTATAGATTATACTAATCTCATGCCTGGCGAACAACATACAAATACAGAAGGTTGGCATGTGGTACTCGCATTGCTCGTATTGGTAGTTTTGTGCGGGTATCTTTATTATCAGGCGGGGCCGCAAATCCAGAATGGGGAGAAAAAGGATCCGCTTGAATTCTTCGGAATTCCTCGAGCTTCGCGGCCGCCGTTTGCTTCTCCCTCTCCTACTCCCGTCAAGGTCCAATGAGGCATCTTATTTCACTCAGAGAGCAATCCAAAAAAGATTTGCTGGAAATTTTGACGCTCGCGCAAAGGCTCAAAAAAGAGCGAGCCGCCGGCAAGCTCAAGCCCTACCTCGCCGGGAAGACGCTCATCATGCTTTTTCAGAAAAGTTCCACGCGCACGCGACTGTCGTTTGAGGCCGGCATGACCGAGCTCGGCGGGCACGCGATTTATCTCGATGCTCGATCAAGCCAATTGAGCCTTGCCGATTTTAAGGACGAGATTCGGGCGATTATGCGCTTTGGCTCGGTTCTTATGTTCCGCGCGCTCAAAGCTGCCGACGTAGAGCTCGCGGCAAGCTTTAATATGATCCCGGTCATTGATGCATGCAGTGAAAAATACCATCCCTGCCAAGCGCTTGGCGATATACTGACCATGATCGAGCACACGAAAGGCGGCCTTAAGAATATCAAGAAAATCGCCTGGCTCGGTGTCGAGAACAACGTCAGTAATACGCTTCGTACAGCTTCTGAAAAATTAGGAATCAAAGTAGTGAGTGAGTTGAAAGATTTACAAGACGCGCAGTTTTTGCATACTGACACATGGATGGATATGGAATATTTCGATGCAAACGGCAAAGTAAAGCCGGAATTTCAGAAAGAATATAAAAAACGCATAGCGGCTAACATGCCGAAGCAGATCAGTGCAAAGCTTCTCGCGCAATACTGTCCCGATGCCAAGATCATGCACTGCATGCCGTGCCACGTCGGCTATGAGATCAGCCGCGATGCCATCGATCATCCGAACTCAATTATCTTTGACCAGGCCGAAAACCGCATGCACATCCAAAAAGCGATCATCCTATGGCTACTCCAGAAGTAATTTATTTTATTACGTCCAATTCGCACAAATTCGCGGAGGCGAAGGCGATTATTCCGGAGCTTGAGCAGCTTTCGCTCGACCTTCTTGAGATCCAGGAGCTTGATCCGCAAAAAATCATCCAGGAAAAACTGCGCGAAGCTCGCAAGCAGCAGGCAGGATCGTTTGTCGTCGATGACGTGAGTCTTTGCTTGCACTGCATTAAGAATTTACCCGGGCCCCTGACGAAATGGTTTGGCGAGACGCTGCAAGCCGATGGCGTCGCTGATCTCGTGCATCGATACGATGATCATCGTGCAACCGTGGTGGGAAGTATCGGCTACGCTCCGGCCAAGGGCGAGATTAAATTCTTTGAGGGACGAGTCGAAGGCACGATTGTTAAGCCGCGAGGTGAGCACGGTTGGGGCTTTGATCCGATCTTTCTTCCCAATGGCCACGAAAAAACTTGCGGCGAGATGACGCCCGAAGAAAAAAACAAGATCAGCCATCGTGGCCTCGCATTTCGCAAACTGGCTCAATATCTGGTAGACTCAAAATAGTGACGCATACCGAGATTCGCCAAAAATTCTTAGATTTCTTTAAAGCTCGTGGCCACGCCATCGTGCCCTCGTCTTCGCTTTTACCTGACGATCCGTCGGTACTCTTTACGACGGCCGGGATGCAGCCGATGATTCCTTATTTGCTCGGGGAAAAACACCCGGGAGGCACAAGAGTTGCCGATTCACAAAAATGTTTTCGCGCTCAAGATATTGAGGAAGTGGGGGATAATCGCCATACGACGTTTTTTGAAATGCTTGGCAATTGGTCGTTCGGAGATTACTGGAAAAAAGAGCAACTATCGTGGATCTTTGAATTTTTGACGAAAGAAATCGGAATCAATCCTCAAAATCTTTACGTCACGGTCTTTGAAGGCAACGATCAGGTTCCTCGCGATACTGAATCAGCCGATATTTGGAAAACAATGCTTCCGGAATCTCATATTTTTTACTACGGCGTTGAGAAAAACTGGTGGTCGCGATCCGGAACTCCCGACAAGATGCCAGCAGGAGAGCCGGGCGGGCCTGACAGTGAGATGTTTTATGATTTTGGTGATACCGGTCAGCATGACCCAGGCAAGTATGGCCCTCAATGCCATGTGAATTGCGACTGTGGGCGCTATCTGGAGATTGGCAATAACGTTTTCATGGAGTATCAGAAGCAAGAAGACGGATCATTCAAATCATTGCCGCAAAAAAATGTCGATTTCGGCGGGGGACTGGAACGCATGGCCGCGGCTTCGGAAAATCAAGCGGATATATTTCTGACGAGCACGCACAAGACAATAATTGGTGCGATTGGTATTCCTTATGCCGAACATAAGCGAGAGCTGCGCATCATCGCCGATCACATGAAAGCAGCGATCTTTTTGATTGCCGAAGGCGCAACTCCTTCAAACAAGGCGCAAGGATATATTGTACGCAGATTGCTACGCCGAGCAATTCGCTATGCAAAAATACTCAATTTGCCACCAAATTTTTATGAAAAAATATTTGACGCCATTCCTGACCTAGAAACTACCCCAGGATTAATTTTAAACGTCATTCAAGGAGAATATGAAAAATTTCATAAAACACTTGGCCAAGGTGAACGTGAGATCGCAAAACATACTCAACTCGATGCAAAGATTGCCTTTGATCTTTACCAAAACCACGGCTTTCCTTTCGAGCTTACTGAAGAAATAGCCCGAGAGCGGGGACAGAGCGTAGAATATGGTGAGTTCCGGAAAGAATTTGAAAAACATCAGGTAACGTCCCGTGCAGGGCTTGAGAAGAAATTCGGCGGCCATGGGTTATTGCTCGATACGGGGGAGCTCAAGGCGGCCAATGAAGAAGAGCTCAAGAAAGTCACGCGGTTACACACGGCCACGCACATGCTCCAAGCCGCGCTGCGCAAAGTGCTGGGAGATGACGTGCATCAGGCGGGATCGGATATCACGGCCGAGCGGCTGCGCTTTGATTTTATATTCCCACGCAAGATGACGCCCGAAGAAATCAAGCAAGTCGAAGATTTGATTAATAATGCCGTGGCGCAAGATATGCCAGTCAGTTATGAAGAAATGCCCATCGAAGAAGCCAAGAAAACCGGCGCACTGTATTATTTTAAAGAAAAATATCCTGAAAAAGTAAAAGTATACTCGGTAGGAGATTTTTCAAAAGAGTTTTGCGGGGGGCCGCACGTGTCCCACACGGGCGAGATCGGACAGTTTAAAATCGTCAAAGAAGAAGCGGTATCCACAGGCACGAGAAGAATTCGCGCAACTGTGCTATAATCAAAGCACATGCCTGGAACAAAAATACTCAACGTCCAGAAGAGCGACTCGTTTGATGAAGTGTTTGAAGCGTTCACGCAAGCAGTAGCAACGGAAGTGATTTTTATTTTTCCCAAAGGCTCGCCAATCGCCCAAGAGCCGGCGTACTTTGAAGCAATCAAGCAAGAGGCCGAGCGGAGTGGCAAGACGGTCAATGTTATGACGACGGATCCGCTCGTCGCGCATCTGGCCAGCCAAAATGGTCTTGGACTTCTGCAAAGCCCCGCGCCAAAGCAACGCCGCGCGACCGTGGTTGCAGCGCCAACTCCTCAACCCGAGCCGGAACCTCCGACGAGCGAAGCTGTCGGAGCCCCGACCGAGAGCGTCGGGGCTGAGTCGGCACCCGAGTACCCTATGGCTCAAGAAGCGATTGCCGACGTAGACTCTTTTACATCGGGTCTTATGGCGGATTTGGCTGTAGCGAGAAAAACAAAGCCCAAGCCGACCGTCACGCCTTCCGGTAAGCCGATTCGCGATATCGTTACCCAAGAAAAAGAAGCTCCCATGGATATCGTGGAAGCTCCCGAGGAGCATGTCGAGCTGCCAATCTCTCGCGCCTCGTTAATACCCAAAGCGCCCCTGGAATCCGCTCCGAGCATCGAGCAGCTTTGGGAGCAGGAAGAGCGGCATCAAGAAGCTGACCCGGTTGTCGCCGATGCGCCCAAGCGCAAGCTTTTCGGCAAGATATCTAAAAAATTCATTTTTATTCCTGCCGGACTCGCGGTCGTGGCATTGGGGATCATCCTCTATATAACTGTCGGGCACGCGGAAATTACGCTCACGCCGCATACGGAGCCGCTGGACCTAAAGCTCAAGATCACCGCCTCTCCGAAGACTGAGACCGTGAACGCGGAGTTTAGTAAGATTCCCGGGCAGGAATTTACGGTACAAAAAGAAACCCAAGGAAGCTACGAACTTACGACGACTAAAGAAGTCGCTCAAAATGCCACCGGCAAAATTACGATTACCAACAAATCTGCGAACACGCAGCGACTGGTAGCAACCACGCGTTTTGAATCTCCCGATGGATTTGTTTTCCGAATTCGTGAAACGATCAGTGTGCCGGCGGGAGGATCGATTGATTCCGCCGTGTACGCTGATCGGCCCGGCAAAGAATACAATATCGCCGCGACAAAGTTTACACTCCCCGGGCTCAAAGGCACACCTCAATACACGACGATCACGGCGGCATCCACGGCTGCAATGACCGGAGGATTTATCGGGAACGCAAAAATTGTCACGGAACAGGATTTTGCGAAGGCGCAAGAAGAACTGACGAAGCAAGCCAAAGAACTTGTAACTCAAGCACTCAAAGAGCAGGCGGGCGATTTGAAATTCACCGAAGACAGCACGATCACGGTCGCTAACCCGGTGGTGAACGCAAAGGCCGGGGAAGCCGCGGAAAAGCTCGAGATGAAAATCTCAGCTTCGGCATCAGTCATCGCGTATCGGGAATCTGATGTGAAAGCCCTCCTTCAGCACTTCCTGGACAATAACGGAAACCTTGAATTGGTTGAAAAAGGACTCACGATAGCCTACGCCAATATCAAGCATGACTCCGCGGCAAAAACACTCAGTTTTGATATTCAGGCAACCGGAAAGGCCGCCACCAAAATCGACACTGCTAAAATATTCGCGGAAATCAAAGGAATGAACCAGGAGGCCTTGGAAAAATATTTCGATAAGCACCCGACCGTTTCCAAAGCAAATATCAGATTAACCCCCATTTGGGTATTCTCGGTCCCCAAGGATGAGAAGAAAGTAGAATTCACCGTTGACAGATAATTCTCTTTTTGCTAGGATAATGTCAACGGAATAGGCCATCTTCCATATAACGGCGCCGTTAGGACGTATTGTATTTTGTCAGACGATAAACAAAAAATAGAGGGCACCGTCACCGAGGCACTGCCTGATACCAAATTTCGCGTCAAACTCGATGCCGGGCAAGAAATTCTTGCGTATCTGGCGGGTAAGATGCGTCTTCACTACATCAAAGTGATGATTGGAGATCGAGTCACGGTGGAGCTAAGCCCGGATGGCAGCAAAGGAAGAATTATTTATCGCAAATGAAAGTACGAGCATCAGTCAAAACCATGTGCAAGAATTGCAAGATTGTTCGCCGCAAGGGGAAGCTTTATTGTATTTGCATTACGGCGAAGCATAAACAGCGCCAAGGATAATATGCCACGCATTTCAGGCATCAACATTCCGGACGATAAGAGCATCGAGTACGCACTGCCCTATGTGTACGGCATCGGTCTACACGCGGCACGTGTCATTTTAAAAACTGCGAATATCGCGTTAACGAAAAAATCAAAAGAGTTAAGTGCCGAAGAGGTCAACAAGATTCAGACACTCATCGATAAGACGTATAAGGTAGAGGGTGACTTGAGAAGGGAGATAAGCGGAAACGTAAAGCGGCTCAAAGAAATCGGGGCCTGGCGCGGCACACGGCACGCGCGACGCTTACCGATCCATGGACGAACGAAGACGAACTCACGGACGATTCATGGCAATGTACGCAAGC
>JBBTUB010000024.1:9060-37911 GCA_038064015.1 Patescibacteria group bacterium
TACGCAAGACGATGGGCTCGGGACGCAAGCCTGCAGGACAGAAAACTTAAAGCCTAGAACATAAAACGTAGAACATGGGAAAAAAGAGAATTATCAAAACAGAGGGGAGCAAGGACGGCGAACAAAAAGCCGCTCCGGTTGCTGCCGCGAAATCGAAGCGCCATGTGCTTAAGGGCACGATTTACGTCGCCTCGTCTTACAATAATACGATTGTTTCCGTGACTGATACGAAAGGCGAGGTTTTCGCGTGGGCAACCGCGGGCAGTATGGGATTTAAGGGTGCTCGCAAATCCACTCCCTACGCGGCTACCTTGGTCGCCAAGGAAGCTACCGAACGAGCCAAGAAATCAGGACTGCAGGAAGCGCGCATTATTGTCCGCGGCATCGGTCCCGGTCGAGATGCCGCAATTCGCGGAATCGTGAGTACCGGGATCACGGTGACGTCGATCATTGATGACACCCCCCAGCCGCACAATGGAGTTCGCCCACCTAAACCCCGCCGCGTTTAACCATGGCACGCTATTTAGGACCACGAGAGAAAATAGAACGCCGCCTCGGCACCAAGCTCTTCTTGAAAGGCGAGCGTTCACTATCGCCAAAGTCCGCGACGGTCAAGCGCATGTATCCGCCCGGTGAACACGGCAAAGCATTTGCCCGGAGAGCTTCCGAGTATGCCGGCCAGCTTCGCTCAAAGCAAAAAGTCCGCAATATTTACCGTATGCTTGAGCGGCAATTTAAGAACTTAGTGAAAGCCTCGATGGCGGCAAAAACCGAAACGGGCGAGACCCTCGTCCATAAGCTCGAGCATCGCCTGGATAATGTCGTCTACCGCTCAGGCATCGCTCAATCTCGCGACCAGGCACGCCAGGTAGTCAACCACGGGCATATCTTGGTGAACGCACGAAAGGTTTCTATTCCATCGTATGTCGTAAAGAAAGGCGATATCATCACGATTCGAGAGGGAAGTATGAAGTCAAAGTTTTTTACCAGCCTGGCGCCGCAATGGATTAAGAGCAAAGAGGCTCCATCGTGGCTCGCCGTAGACACGAGCGCTTTAAAAGTAACTGTGCAAGGCATCCCGACGCTTGTCGATAGCGGAATCGATGGTGCCGATTTACAGTCGTTAATCGAATTCTATAGTCGCTAACAGCTAACACCCAATACCTATTTTATGATCCAACTACCTATCGAACCGAAAGTTATTTCCAAGGAAGGCCACAAGGCGACATTTGAAATCGGCCCGCTGTATCCCGGCTATGGGACAACGCTGGGCAACACGCTTCGCCGAGTTTTAATATCCTCGATCGAGGGTGCTGCGGTGACTTCGGCAAAAATCAAAGGCGTCGATCACGAGTTTTCGACCATTGCCGGAGTCCGCGAAGATATCATTGAGCTCATCGTCAACCTCAAAAAGATTCGATTTAAATTGTTTTCGGATGAGCCGGTAACCCTGCACGTATCCTCAAAAGGTGCTGGGGAAGTGACTGCCAAAGACATCGCGGCAAGTGCCGATGTGGAAGTGGTAAACCCCGACCAGCTCATTGCCACCATTACCGACAAGAAGACTGACCTTGAGATCGAGATGCGCGTGGAGAAGGGAGTTGGCTACGTCCCAGTCGAGCAGCGCCAGAAAGAAAAGCTGAGCGTGGGCGAGATCGCCATCGATGGAATCTTTACTCCCATCAAAAATGTCCATTTTGAAGTCGAGAACATCCGCGTCGGGCAGCGAACCGACTACAATAAAGTATTGATCGACATAGAAACCGACGGCAGCATTACTCCCGAAGAAACGCTCAAAAAGGCTTCCCAGATTTTGCTTGATCATTTCCAGGTTATCAATACGGTAGTCGTTCCCGAAGTTGCCGAAAAGCCTGCTAAAAAAGCCAAAAAAGCTAGCAAAAAATAAGATGCCGAGAAGCAAACATTCAAAATTCGGCCGAGAAACGAAACAACGCAAAGCCCTCATGAAGTCGCTGGCGACCGCTTTGATTCTTCATGGCCGTATTACCACGACCCAGGCGAAGGCAAAGTCACTGCGCCCGCATATCGAAAAGCTCATTACCACCGGCAAGACTCCCTCACTGGCGACGACGAAGCTTCTGACCAGCCGCCTTTCGCTCGCGTCTGCGCACAAAATTATGAAAGAGATCGCTCCCAAATTTACGGATCGGCCGGGAGGCTACACCCGCATTCGCAATCTCCCCCAGCGTATCAGCGATGGTGCAAGTATGGCAATAATCGAATTCGTATCATGATGACTACCCTCGACGCCACCAATCAATCACTCGGACGCCTTGCCACCAAGATCGCCGTCTTGCTGCGCGGCAAGACGGATCCCAAGTATCAGCCCAATCTTTTGCCTACCATGCAAGTTACGGTAACCAATATCGCCAAGATAAAAATCACGGGCAAGAAACTCGATCAGAAGACCTACTATCACTACTCGAGTTATCCGGGAGGCATGAAAGCACGCAATCTCGGCAACATGATGGATAAGAACCCCGCGTGGGTGTTGAAAATGGCGGTCTACCGCATGCTGGCGCAAAACCGATTACGTGATAAGATCATCAAGAATTTAATCATAACAAAATAACATGCCCGACGACGACGTTATCATTGACGAGAAGAAATTTGAAGAGGCCGAGAAGGGCCCCGAGAAATACTATGAAGCCGTCGGCCGACGCAAAGAGGCGACCGCGCGGGTTCGTGTCTTGACCAAGAAAGCCGCCGATCAGCAAGCCGATGAAGACAAGGCGATTATCCAGGTCAACGGGATGCCATACTACGAATATTTTAAACATCTTAAGCTCCAAGGCATTGTCGAGGCGCCGATGAAGAAGCTCAAGTCGCTGAATCGCTTCAAGGCACTCGTGACCGTCCATGGCGGCGGCAGCGCCGGACAAGCCGACGCGATCAAGTTTGGCCTTTCCCGCGCGCTCGTGCTGTTTGATATCAACTTCTCCAAAAAACTCCGCAAAGCCGGCTTCCTCACCCGCGATGCCCGTGTCAAAGAACGCCGCAAGTACGGCCTCAAGAAAGCCCGCAAAGCTCCGCAGTGGGCGAAAAGGTAGTCAAATAACTATGGAAGTTATTGAAAATAACGCCAATAACAATATCATCAAGCTCACAAAAAATGAGCTAGTCATGGTAAATAACGCACTCAACGAGATACTTCGTGGCCCTGATGCTATCGAAGAATGGGAGTTTCATACAAGGATTGGCGCAACCCGGGAAGAAGCAGAGAAGCTTTTTGATATGATAAAAGCGCTAAGTAAATAATTTTCGCCCGACCCTCGCTCGGAGCCTTCACATTCTTAGAACTTCAACCTCACGATTTGATCGCCGTCCATTTTATAGACGGCGTTGTCGTCTTCGGAATAGACGAACGGTCCTTCTAGAGTTGTCAGTTCATATTTGTTGATTCCGCCGCGAGCGTCAATTTCATAAAAATACAGTTTGCCGTTCGTAGCAACGAGGAGATGTTCACGGTCACGGTACCACTGGACATCATCAATGACCGTAGGAACGCCGAAGACGGTTTCAAAATCCCCAGCTCGGTGAAATGGCTGGAAGTCCGTATCATCGAACCACTCGATACTCACCGTATGCTGATCAAACGCAAGTGATTTGCCTTTGGTAACGCGGATATCGGAATCAGGCATCGGGAATCCGAACGAGCTACTTGCAACCGGTTCGGTGGGTAGCTCGATGGGAACCAGCATGATTTTTGGAAAATCAACAAAATACCCGGCCACGATGGTTATGTTTTTTTCCCAGGCGTGATATCCCTCGCGCTCAAGCCGCACCGCGTAGGTGCGCGGCAGGAGGCGGCCTTTGGCATAGGTCGTCCCAAAAAACGACGTCTTGCCCTCCAGTAAGGTATTTACATACACATCGGCATTGGTGTTGGCTACCAGGCGAAATGACCCCGTGCGCACGAACTCCCAGGCAGTAAAGTCATATTTATACCCGAGCGCGTAGACCACCATCACGTAGCTTAAAACAAAAAAGATGATTACGGCGCTATAAAATATTATCCAGCGTGTTTTGCGACTCATACGAAAAAGGAGTATGATGTGATTATGAAATTTGTCATAGAAGGCGGTAAAAAACTAGGGGGGACCATCAAGGTCAACGGCTCCAAAAACACGGCGCTCAAGCTCTTAAGCGCATCGCTGCTCGCTCGCGGGCCGGTGACACTTCATAACATTCCTGAGGTCGCCGATGTTGAAAGTATGTTGGTATTAATGCGCGATCTTGGCGCCGACGTCCACTGTAAAGATCATACCTGTACCATCAATCCGGGTCAACTTGTGAAAAGCGAAATTGACCCTGAAATAAGCAAACGATTCCGGGCATCAATCATGCTCGCCGTGCCGCTTTTCACCCGGACAGGGACTGCCGTGTTTCCACATCCGGGAGGCGACGTCATCGGCGAACGCCCGATTGATGTATTTTTGGATGGATATCGCGCCTTTGGTGCCACCGTCGCGCACACCCAAAAACTCTATACCATCCTCGGCACTGATTTGCATCCCGCGACGTTCGTATTGCCGGTAATCAGCGTCCAAGGAACCGAGGGGCTCATGATGCTCGCCACGCAAATCCCCGGAACTTCAAAGCTTCAGAACGCGGCATGCGAGCCGGAAATAGAAGCGCTTGCTGATTTTCTCAATGCCTGTGGCGCACATATCACCGGTGCGGGCACGCCGACGATCACCATCGAAGGCGGCAAAGAATTTACTGCAGAGGCGGTTGATTTTACTAACCCGTCTGATCGGATCGAAGCCGGCTCACTCATAATTTTGGGAATTGCCGCAAATTCGGATCTTATGATCACCAATATGGTGCCGAGCCATCTGGATGTCCCGCTTGCGTATCTGCGAAAAATGGGAGCTCATATCGAGATCGGGGAAGACTTTGTTCGCACCGTGCCCAACAGCGAACTGCAGGCCGTGAGCTTGCTCAAGACGCATGAGTATCCAGGTTTTCCGACAGACTTACAATCTCCCATGGTAGTGCTGATGACGCAGGTCATGGGTCAAAGCATCATGCAGGAAACGGTATATGAAGGCCGACTTGCCTGGACGGAAGAACTCAAACGCATGGGTGCCGATATTCTTAATTTGGATAATTTTCGCGTCGCGGTGACGGGTCCGACCCCGCTCCGAGGCAGGACGGCAGAGTCTCTTGATATCCGTGCCGGCATGGCGTACCTTATAGCTGGGCTCCTCGCCCAGGGAACGTCTACGATCAACGGTATTGAGAAGATTGATCGTGGTTACGAACGAATTGAAGAACGCTTGCGCGCCATCGGAGCTGATATTACCAGAACATAATGTTTGTCAAAAAAATCGGTATCGATCTGGGTACCACGAATACCCTCGTGTTCGTGCCCAACAAAGGCCTCATCATCAACGAGCCATCCGTGGTGGCGATTTCGATTTTGGATAATAAAATCATTGCCGTCGGGCTCGAAGCAAAAGAGATGATCGGCCGCGCGCCTGATAGCATTATCGTTTCCCGCCCACTCCGTGATGGCGTCATTGCCGATTACCGCATCACCGAGGCGATGCTGCGATATTTTATCAGCAAGGCGGTGGGGAGGCTTGGTTTTATCAAGCCGGAAGTTTTGGTGTCGGTTCCCGCCGGCATCACCTCGACCGAGCGCCGCGCCGTCATCGAAGCGACGATCAATGCCGGTGCCAAGACCGCAATCTTGGTCAAAGAACCCGTTCTTGCCGCCATCGGCGCTAAAATCCCTATCAACAGCCCGATCGGCAATTTAATTTTAAATATCGGAGGAGGAACAACTGATGTTGCGGTCGTATCGCTCGGCGGCATCGTCAGCTGGGCTTCCACGCGCGTAGGCGGCAATAAGATCGACCAAGCGATTGTTGACTACGTCAAAAAGAAGCATGGGCTGGCGATCGGAGAACGCTCTGCCGAGCTGATCAAGATTGCCATCGGCAGTGCGGTGCGGCAAACTACCCAAGAAAAAATCAACGTCAAAGGCCGCGATCTGACCACCGGATATCCAAAAACCGTCGAGCTTTCGAGCAATGAGATCACCGACGCGATCCAAGAGCAAATGCGTGAGATCGTCCAGACGGTTAAGCGCGTGCTGCAAGAAACTCCGCCCGAGCTCTGCTCCGATATCATCGAAAAAGGCATCATTATCTCCGGCGGGGGAGCGCTCCTCAAAAATATCGACACGCTGATCACGCACGTCACCGGTGTCCCGGCCCGCATTGCCGATGAGCCGCTGCTCTGCGTCGCCCGCGGCACCGGAGTGGTCCTCGATAACCTCGATGTCTACAAGAAGAACATCGTGGCGAAACGATAATGCGTATCGCATTAGTCCATGACTGGCACGCGGAAGTTGGCGGTGACAAACGAGTTTTAGATGCGCTCAAAGCCATGTATCCGGATGCCGATGTTTTTTATGTATCTCAAAAAAAGCCCCACAAGCTTTTACTACCCTCGATGCCTTTTCGCGCCGAATCACTCGATCTTAGCCAATATGACCTTGTCATTTCCACGGGCAGTATTTTTTCAAAAGGCCTCGTGCTTCGGCCAAAAACCTATCACATCAACTATTGCCATAGCCCGACGCGCCAGGTATGGGACTTAAGCCACGAGTATCGCCACAAAGTTTTTCAGCACGGCCTGCGCATCTGGGATCGGCAAGCATCGACGCGCGTAGACAAATTCATCGCAAACTCAGAGCATGTCCGGGCGCGGATCAAGAAGTTTTATCGTCGTGACGCAGAAGTAATTTATCCCCCCATAAAAATTTCAGAAGCTAAAAGCTATCACCTAGAAGCTAAAAGCTATCTTATAATCTCTCGCCTTTATCATCATAAAAATATCGACATCGCTATCAAAGCTTTCAATAAGCTCGGGTGGCCGTTGGTAATTATCGGTGAAGGGCCGGAACGCGAACGACTTGAGCACATAGCTAATCCCAATGTGCAGTTCATGGGCTATCAGACCGATGCTACATGTTCCATGTTCTATGCTTCGTGCTTGGCTTTCATCATGCCCCAAGAAGAAGACTTTGGCATCGCGCCGGTCGAGGCCATGATGCACGGCAAGCCTGTGCTTGCGCTTCGGCGCGGCGGCGCGCTAGAGTATGTACAGGAAGGCATCAATGGCTTGTTTTTCGATGATCCGCACGAGGCCGTGTTAGCCGACGGGGTGCGGCGTATCCGAGAAATGAAATTTGATACTGAAGCAATAAAATCTAGCGCCGAAAAATTCTCATGGCAAAAGTTTCAATCATCGTTCTCCAATATAATCAGTCAGATCGCACGCTAGCGTGCCTCGAGTCGCTGAAGCCGCTTAACGCGGATGTTATCGTTGTTGATAATAATTCAGAAGTCCAGCATCTCAAGAATGTCGAGTTTTGGATTGAGACAAACAAAGCTTCTAGCTTTCAGGTGTTAGCTTCTAGGGAAAACCTGGGATACTCTGGGGGGAATAATCTGGGAATTAAAAAAGCACTTGCTGATGGCGCGGAGCAAATCTTGATTCTTAATAACGATGTAGTCTTGCAGGAAATGGTTTCTGGTGATGCGGATATCGTGGGACTGGAAGCAGGGAGGGTTTTTGGCTTCGACTATCTTTCCGGTGCTGGATTACTCATTAAGCGCAAAGTTTTTGAAAAAATTGGCTTCTTTGATGAGCGATATTTCTTGTACTATGAAGATGTAGAATTTTGCCAGCGGGCGCGGAACGCAGGCTTTACACTGGCGTTGGCAACGACAAAATTCCAACATGCCGTGTCAGCTACGACTCGCACACTTGGAAAAGCAGATCTTCTTTATTACCACACTCGGAATGCTCTATTGCTTCAAAATCCTCGTTTGCCGTTTGGCAAGCTTTGGATTAAGCTGAAGCAACATATTAAAATCATGCTTGGTCGCGAAGTGGAGATATCACGAGCAATTCTACAGGGCATACACGATTATGATCACCATCGGTTTGGAATGCGAATCAAGTGAAGGGGATTCCTGGGGGATCGGGAGGACGGTCAAGGAACTCGTCCGGGAAATAGAGCGACGTCCCGAGCTTCGCAAAGAGTTCAAATTTATTTTTTATCATAAAAACGCGATTCCATCGTTTAGTTTATATTATTATATATATTTGCCTATAAAAATATTCTTCACGAAACCTGACATTGTCTTTTTTCCCAACTACATGCTGCCCTATGGTATTTTTTGTAAAACGATTGTGACGTTGACCGAGGATCTTTACCACGAAATGCACGGCTCGACACTGCCATGGCGATATAAACTTGCCTATAAGATTTTCGGCACTCATGCCGCCCGCAAAGCAACGATGATCAATGTATATTCGCAGACCTCCGGTAAAGAAGTGAGTAGGTTATTTTGCATCGACCCAAAAAGAATTTCAGTAAACTATCTCGGCGTACGATGAAAGATTATGTTTTATATGTGGGGCAAATGTTCCCAAGACGTCACGCACGTGAGACGATCTTGGCATGCAAGAAACTTGGAGTAGAGTTGATTATGGTTGGGATCGATAAATATCCGGAAAAATTGGATTTTACTGGAATTGAACACCATGATCGCGTAAGCGATGAGAAGCTAGAGGAGCTGTATAGAAACGCCAGGCTCTTTGTCTACGTCTCTGACACCGAAGCCTTCGGCCTGCCGCCGCTTGAAGCACTGGCACACGGCGTGCGGCCGATTGTCGCTGATACTGACATTGCGCATGAATTATTGGGCGACGATGCGATCTATACCCAACCAAGCGTTGACGGCATCGCTGATGCAATCCGTCGAGGCCTTGCCTCGACAAAACCGGAGCCGATGATAAAATTCACCTGGCAAACACATACTGATCGCTTTCTAGAATTATGCAAAAAATTAGCAAACTAAATCTCGTCTTCACCGCCGAAGTTATTTTATTTTTTCTGATTATCTTTGGCGTTCTGCCAAGATATTTTGCATTTGGGCTGGCGGGAATACTAGTGACATATTCGCTTTTCGCGTCTCTCGAAGACGCGACGATTCTTTTTGTCCGCTCGATCCCGCTTTTTATTGCGCTTCCGATCACTTCTAGCTTCGATAACATGAATACCTGGAGAATTGTCGCGCTAGTTATTTTTGCAAGATTTATATTTTCAAATTATAAACTACTAAAAATTAATAAATTATTATTTATTTTATTATTAATTTCTATTCTTTCAATCTTCATAGCCCAAGACAAGACAGCCGCTATCATGCGCGTGATTTATTTTGTGAATCTCTCGCTCGTCGCCATCGTAATTTATTATCTTCCGAACAAGCGCCGCATCATCGTTAACTTCATCCCGCCGCTTGTTATTGTGCTCGTCGTGGGATTTTTTCAGCTCGCCACCACCTACTTCATGGACATCTATCAGTTCGTGGGTTTTTGGGGATGGGGAGCACAATGCCGGCAGTTCGGCATGGAGTGGTGCCGGATAGCCGTAGAGCAGGGAAATACCTGGTTCGCGTATAATTCGTTTGGCCAGATCAACTTGCGAATGTTCTCACTGTTTACTGATTCTCATACCTTTCCCATGTATATCTTGATGGCAATCCCGGCGGTATTTGCGTATGCAGCGGAGCGGCTTGACTTTGCTTCGCTCAAGACCGCCCTACGCACTCGGGCGCGGCTCATGATACTCCTGGTCCCGTTGGGCTTCTTGGCGGCGATTTTAAGCAACACCAGAGGCATCTGGCTGGCGGGGTGGGGGATCACGCTCGTAGCCTTCATCGCGGCAATCATATGGAAGCGGGCAGTCATCCGATACCTGGCAATCTGGCTCATCGCATACCTGATGATGTTTGCGTTCGTTTATCCAATCTCCGCCACACCACAGTTCCATCTCTATGCTGGGAAGGCAACGCTGACATCGCGAGTAAAGTCAATCCTGGATTTTGCCGAGACCTCAAATGCTTTGCGCATCGCCATCTGGAAAGCCTCGCTTCGATCTATGATCCAACATCCAATACTCGGGGTGGGTATTGGCAATTTTCCGGTGGTGCTTGAGCAAGATATCGAGCTGGCAAAGGCCGGATCGTCCGCCCACAATATTTATCTTCAGATCGGCGCGGAGCTTGGCATTCCGGCGTTGCTTACGGCACTGGCTTTCTTCTGGCTGATATTTAAAAATATTTATGACAAGTTTAGATCATCTTCGGCATCGTTTGATCAATTATTTTTTGGCGCACTCCTGATCACCATACCTTGGATGTATGGGTATCTCATGACTGATGCCGCACTTTTTGATGAGCGGGCCTTTTTGATGTTTTCGGCGGTGTGCGCTACGATTCTTGGGTATGGCAAATCCGCTCGTATCAGTTAACCTTGCTTTTCATCGCGACTCAATCTTTTTTGAACCATATATGGCTTCAGTTCGAGCGCAATCGTACACCAACATCGAGATCAACATTCATCAAAATCAAATCGACAATATCGGCTTTTGGGCCGGCCAAGAAAAGCTCTTGTCGCAATCAAAAGGCGAATATATTATTTGCATGTCAGACGTAGTACTTGATAAAGACTTTATAAAAAACGCTGTGGAAATTATGGAGCACGATCCGAAGATCGGCGCACTCCAAGCAAAAATCCTACAGAGCGATGGACTGATCGATACGACCGGATTTCAAATATCTAGAACACGGCGGATCATTAATCGCGGAAAACAAACACGCAATGAGTATCCTGAAGGCGAAATTTTTGCCGTCGAGGGCGCGGTGCCGGTATTTCGCCGTGAAGCGCTGGAAGATTGTATCGTTGATGGCCATCTGATCGATCCAGATTTTCGTATCGGGCCGCTGGGCTACGGCGATGATCTGGATCTCACGTGGCGCATGCGAAATCGTGGATGGAAACAGTGGTACGCGCCGAGCGTCATCGCATATCATGACCGATCCACCCGTGGCCCGCGCGCTCAAATCCCCATCATCAAGCGCCAGCTCGATTGGTGCAATGTGCGATTTGCCATCATCAAGAATGATCGGCACCTGCTTCGGAACGCATTATTCTGGATTCCAAGAGAGATCGCTGTTATGATGTATACGTTGCTGTTCGAGCCGGGCGTACTTCTGATGATCCCGAGATTTTTCCGCTTACTACCGCGAATGCTGAAACGAAGAAACCATGTATTCAATCGTCAATCCCCAAGAACCACGTGAATCTTACGACGCACCTCCGCGCCAGCGCCGTTCGCTTTTTAAATTACTGGCGTGGCTGATTGCCCTTGCGGTGGTGGGATATATCGGATATGTCGGCTATCACTTTGCTTCCGCGTATCGCACGATTGTCATCGATTCCAATGAAGGCGCCTCAAACTGGGAACGGGCGCTCTGCCTTTTCAAAAAATGCGCTGATAGCCAAAAGGAAATCGAGGATGATCAAAACCCGGTGCCTCCCGAAGAAGCGAATCGTTTTGATATTTTAATTCTTGGCATTCGGGGCGAGGATGATCTTGCCGATGGGGGATTGCTGACGGATACGATGATGCTCTTGAGTGTCGACAAAGCTACTGGCCGGACGGCGCTCGTCTCGCTTCCTCGTGACCTCTATATCGACATGAAGGGAACGCTCGTCAATGGTTCGGTATTTCAAGTAAAGGGAAAACTTAATGAAGTCTACGAGCGTGGCTACGAAAATCAGCAAGGCCTGGCGTTCGCGAGCCAGATGATTTCGCGCTTGACGGGCGTGCGCGTGGATAAAGCCGTTTTGTTTGATTTTAAAGCTTTTGGGGAAATTGTCGACGCGCTTGGTGGCGTGGATGTCTACCTGGATAAGCCGTTTAGCGAACCTAAGCAGTGGGGATACCCCTTTACACTCCCCGCCGGAGCTAACCACCTCAACGGCGAGCAAGCCCTCTATTATGTCCGCTCACGATACTCATCGAGCGACTTTGACCGGGCGCGGCGCCAGCAGCAGGTCATGTTTGCCATGAAAAAGCGTGCTACGGAACTTGGTTTTCTGGCAAATCCAGTAAAGGTCAGCAACCTCCTCACGAGCTTGAAAGGCAACCTAAAAACCAACATCCAACTCTGGGAGGTGGGGGATATGGTGAACCTGGCTAAGAAGTTGAGCGCCAACACCCCCAAAACCTCCGTCATCTCAACCGACAACCTGCTCTACGAAACCAAGGGCATTCACGGCGAATACATCCTTTTACCCAAGGGCGAGAATTTTACGCTCTTGAGGGACTATTTTAAAACGGTGCTGGCGCAGTAGGCTTGGATTTGGTATGCTTCCGCCGTGCCAGACTTAAGCATTATCATCGTGAACTACAAGACGCCGGAGCTGTTGAAGCTTTGTTTAAAGGCTCTCAACGACCATCTTTTTGATGTTGACCATGAAATAAAGATCATAGATAACTCGGAGCATAATATCGGCTTCGCTCGCGGGGTAAATCAGGGTCTACGGGAAACGACCGGAACGTACCGGCTCATTCTCAATCCGGATGCCTTGATTACCGCCGGAGCGGTGCAAAAGATGCTCGCCTACATGGATCAGCATCCCGACATCGGGATCCTCGGTCCCCAGTTGCGATATTTTAATGACGTGCATCAGCGGTCGTATTTTCGTTTTTATCGACCCAGCACGATCTTAGCTCGCCGAACCCCCCTAAAGCATCTGCGTTTTTTTAAAAAAATAGAGCGAGACTTTATGATGCTGGATACCGATCCGACCAAAATCCAGACCCCTGACTGGATCCTCGGCGCGGCCATGCTGGTGCGCGCTTCAACGCTCGCGGAAGTCGGCCTGATGGACGAACAATTCTTCCTGTATTTTGAAGACGTTGACTGGTGCCGCAGATTTTGGCACAATGGATACAAGATCGTATATTATCCACACGCGGTTTTCTATCACTACTATCCTCGGATGTCTTCTCGTATCAATCGCACGATGCTCTGGCACATTCTAAGCGCCGCGAAATTTTTCTATAAATATGCAAAATAAATTCGTTCTTCCTTCCGCACTTATTATCGCCTTGGTGATTGGATTTGGCGGCGGCATGTATTTTCAGAAATCCCGTGCCACGACACCGGCGCTGCAAGCAATCGTTAATCAGGACGGCGGCAAGCCGGATGGCGTGGACTTCGCGATTTTCTGGGACGCCTGGAATCTTCTCCAAAAGAACTACGTCGATAAGAGCAAGCTGGATACCCAAAAACTGGTCTACGGCGCCATAGACGGCCTCGTCAACAGCATTGGCGACCCCTACACGGTCTTTTTCCCGCCCAAAGAAAGCAAAGCCTTCGCGGAGCAAATCAAGGGAGCTTTTGGAGGTGTCGGCATCGAAATCGGCAATCGTGAGAATGTCTTGACCGTTATCGCTCCGATCAAAGACTCTCCGGCGGAGCGCGCCGGGATTCGTGCCGGGGATAAGATCACTAAGATTGACGGCACGAGTACCGAAGGCATTAGTGTCGAGGAAGCCGTCGGCAAGATTCGCGGCACGAAAGGCACGACCGTCACGCTTTCGATCTCGCGCGAGTCTGCGAAAGATCTCAAAGACTATAAGCTTACTCGTGACACCATCAAGATCCCCGCGGTGGCGTGGAAAATGCTTGATGGCAACGTCGCGCATCTCCAAGTATATGTCTTCAATCAAAATGTTGATGATGAATTTAAAAAAGCGGCAGATGAGATCAGCCGCTCATCCGCGACGAGGATCGTTCTTGATCTTCGAAATAACCCCGGAGGGCTCCTGGACTCCGCGGTAAGCCTTTCCAGCTATTTCTTAGACGCCGGCAAGGTCGTGACAACTGAAAAATTCGGCAATGGCCTTGAGAATGCCTTTAAAACAGAGCCGAATGGTAAGCTCAAAAGCTACCCACTGGTAATCCTGATCAACAAGGGCTCAGCCTCGGCATCTGAAATCCTCGCAGGCGCGCTTCATGACCAGCGGCAGGTGACCCTGGTGGGGGAGACATCATTTGGCAAAGGCTCCGTCCAGCAAATCGATGAACTCGGTAAGGGAAGCTCTCTCAAGATTACGATTGCGAAGTGGTACACGCCTAATGGTGTCTCCATTAATGAAAATGGCATCAAGCCTACGGTGGAAGTCGAGCGTTCCGATGAAGACTACGAAAAAGAACGCGACCCGCAATTGGATAAAGCATTGGAAATAATAAAAAACCTATGAAAGTAGTATTCCTGAAAAATATCAAAGGCGTGGCGCAGATCGGGGACATGAAAAACGTGCCTGACGGCTACGCGCGCAATTTTCTGCTTCCGGGAAAGTTTGCAAAGGTGGCAACTGCGGGTGCCGCGGCGGAAGCCGAGAGCCTCAAAAAACTTCGTGAAGCGGGAGCGGTAGAAGACCGTGTCCACGCGGAAGAACTTGCCAAAAAACTTGAAGGCGTTGTCGTAGAGATCACCGAGGGCGCGAATCCCGAAGGGCACCTCTACGGTTCCGTGGACGCAAAAAAAATCGCCGAAGCGATTCATACGACTCATCACGTTGTCATTTCATCTAACCAAGTTGAGTTGCCCCATCACATCAAGACGACGGGGGATCACTCGGTGAAACTCTCTTTATTTCAAACGATCGCGACGACTTTGACGGTCCGCGTGTTGCCGTCATAGTTTCTCTTGCGAAGCGTTGAGAATTTTACGTTACCGTTTTTAATGGCATAGAGCGTATCATCGCTGCCGATGCGGACCCCGTTACCCGCGACATATCTGCTGCCACGTTGGCGCACAATAATATTGCCAGTGATCGCAACTTGACCTCCCGAAAGCTTAATGCCAAGTCGCTTTGATTCTGAATCCCGACCGAGCTTAGATGTACTACCTGCCTTTGTATGTGCCATAATGTATAGGTATGATAGACAAAATAAGAGATTTCGTCAACCCCCATCGTTCCGACATTATCCTCTTTATCGTAATCGTTTGCATTACGATTATAAGTTTTAATCTGGGGCGTATGTCGGTAAAGCAGGGGAACACAGCATCTCTGATCACACCCCGACAATCAACAACACTCATCCTTCCCATCCCGACCCCCAAAGATCCCCGTGTCGTGGCCTCCAAGGCAAGCTCAAGCAAGTTGTATCACTTCACGTATTGCTCGGGAGCGGCGCGTATTTCAGAAAAAAACAAAGTCTTCTTTCCAAACGATGCCGCGGCTATCGCGGCAGGGTATTCGCTGGCGGCAAACTGCCAGAAATAATACTCACGCGATCTTTGAGAGCCATTCGTGGTGTTCCCATTCCCAGAGTGTCTTGGCTGCTAGGAAAGCCTTTGTGTCATGCTCAAGGCCGTGAAGCTCTTTGAGCTCAACTTCGCCGAGGGACGGCCCCCAGACATGGCTGCACGCTTTGGCTTTCCAGCCGTAGCTATTTCTTATTTTCTCCGTCCCGCCTTTTTCACGCATCTTCGCGCCGCAGCCATTGAAACAGAGCCGTGACTGGTCCAGTCGCAAGATCCAGCGGGCGAGCGAGGGTGAGCCCGTCTCATGAAGCGCTTCTACGTAGGCGGCGGTCTGGATCCCATAGTCCCGGTAAATCGCCTGCGAGGTCTTGATATCCAGCACTCCGAGAATTCCATCAACCTCGGCGAGAACATCAATCGTCCCCGCGTAGCCATATCGCCTGCTGATAATTTTTGTTTCTACTTGGTGGGGGATGATACGATGCTGATTTTGGAATTCTTGAAAGGCTGCCACGACGGGTGCCACCGTATCAGGGATGGCCGTAGGATGCCCCTGGAGGAGCTTTTCGATGACTTCGTGAACCAGAGTACCCTCTTCGGCCGATTTATTTTTCATTGCCTCGGCGGCAGCATAACTGGCCTGACCGGCATAAAAGCGGTACAAGGCAGGTTTGGCCTTTATTGAGACAATAGCCGTAACACGGGGATACCAACTGCCCTCGATATCATATCCATTGGCATCTTTGAAAGAGGTGATATTTGTATAAAAGTCCATGATTATTGTTTTTCGATCCGGGGGAGTGGACAACGGTTCATAAGTCACGTCGCACAATGATAGTTATACGACATAGTAGGGGTAAAGTTATCCACAGATCAATTTTTTATATAATCCAGCGGATTCACGCTCCCATCAAAGTAATTGAAATTTAACTGTCCGTTCTTAGGGCTGATATACGTGAAGAAGTCGCGATAGAGGGAGAGATGGAGATGGCATCCCGTGGAATTGCCGGTAGTCCCCTCGTAGCCAATAACGGTATCGGCATCTACGGTGGTGCCGATCGCCCGATTCGTGCCTCGCTGCATATGAGCGTAGATGCTGACCATTCCCCCGCCGCCATCATGCCGGATCGCGACCCAATTGCCAAAGCCGTTATTAAACCCGCTCGCCAATACCTTGCCGGTCCCGATTGAGAAAATTGGGCTTGCGCATCCGCTCACGACATCCCAGCCGTTGTGCGCCGCGCCATTGTACGCTCCCCGCTTCGCATAGGCGGTCATCCCATACCCTTGGGTGGTTTGATGCGAGTCGTGATACGGCGATGAAAATATCTTCGTCCCGCGTGGCGGTACTGCGTTCGCGGTCACGTGAGCAATAATCTTGCCATTATTGACCGCGTCCGTCTCAAACTTGCGCAACTCTTCAAAGAATGCCGCCTCCTGGCGCTGGACTTCGGCGAGAAGTTTTTGGTATTGGGCTTCTTGGCCCTTCGTGGTTGTCAGTAGCTTATTTTTTTCCGTCTTGCTTCCTTGGAGCGCGCCTCGCTGGGCTGCCTGGCGATCATTGAGGATCTCAAGCTCGGTCTTTTTTTGCTCAACGCCTATCTTTTGCTCTTCCAGTTTTATTTTTTGCTCTTTGAGGTTGGTGAGCAGCTCGGTCAGCTTTTCATTGAGCGTGGAGACCTGCTGAGCTTGCTGAGCAAAGTCGGAAAGGCTAGGATTTTTGAGAAGAGCCGCAACAAGACTCATGTGGTCGCGCTCATAGAGGTACGCCATGGCCTCGCCGATCGCGGCTTTTTGCTGCGCGATGCTCTTGGTGGTATTAAAAATTTGTTCCTCAAGATCACTAATTTGAATCTCAGACGTCGTGATGCGCTTTTCAGTAATATTTATTTCAGATTCCAATCGAAGAATCTGACTGTTCATCAGGTCAATCTGGCCCTTGAGCGTTTTGGCTTGTTGCTGTTTTTGAAGCACCGTGCCCCGATATTGCTCAGCTTGACGATTGAGCTCTTCTATTTTCTTGCGCAATTCGACGATTTTCTCTTCGTTGGTCTCTGCGGAAGCGCCAAACGCCATATGAAAAGCGCTGAGCAGCAACAAACACACGAAAATAATTTTATATTGCTTTTTCAATTCTTTTGATTACTTCTTCTTTACCTAATATTATAGCAATATCCACAGGATCCGGCGAGGCTTTCTTGCCGCTCAACGCCACCCGAAGCGGCCAATAGACGAGTCCCCGATCCCCTGCTCCAAGTTCGTCAAGTTTGCTTCTCAAATTCTCAAGACCATCTTTCTCGATAATATTTTTAACGCGCGCCAGCATGGTCCGTGACTCCTCAAGCGTGCTTTTCTTCCAGGTAAGCATTTCGGGATCTATCATCGGCGTCTCGAAGAAAAAATCAAACTCCTCCAAATCTTTTTTCGTTTTCATGCGTTCACGGACCATCGTCAAAATCTTCTCGTATTTCTGCCCAATCATCATGAGCAACTCATCATCCGACATTTTCTTGATATACTCCCCGTTGAACCATTCCAATTTTTTTACATCAAAAATAGCCCCGGTCTTATGGACCTTTTCAAGTTCGAAAACTTCCATCAGTTCTTCGCGTGAGATTTTTTCCTTGTCAGCAGGTGGCGTAAAGCTAAGTACCGCCAGATAGTTGAAAATTGCCTCAGGCAGAAACTCTTTTACGTAATCCTTGAGTGCCGTTGCCCCATGCCGCTTTGAGAGCTTCGTACGATCAGGCGCCAACAGCAAAGGCAAATGCGCGTAGCGCGGCGGTTCAAATCCAAGCGCCTCGGCAATCAGAATGTGTTTGGGGGTATTTGCGAGATGATCCTCTCCTCGAATAACATGACTGATGCGCATCTCTCCATCATCCACGACATTCGCAAAGTGAAACAGCACGTTGGTTTCAGTTCGTGCAATGCTAATATCTCCAAATAATCGCTCTTCAAATTCAATCTTCCCTCGAATCACATCATCAACGATAATCTTTCGGGTAGAGTTCGAATCAATATGGAGACGAATAACCCCCCCATCGCGTTGCAGAGGATCTTCCCGATGTACACATATATGACGCGGTAAATCTTTTCCCGCAAGCTGCGCCTGCCGCTCGGCTTCAAGCTCTTCAGGAGTATGTCGACACCAAAACGCTTTGCCTCCGTCGAGCAGCTTATTCACCTGCTCTTCATACATCTTTGTTCTTTCACTCTGACGATATATGTTCTCATCCCACTCAAGCCCAAGCCCCTTGAGTCCGGCGAGTATATCATCTTCATATTGCTTCTCGGAACGTGCTCTATCCGTGTCCTCAATACGCACGATAAAAGTCCCACCGTTCTTGCGGGCAAAAAGCCAGTTATAGATTGCTGACTGTGCCGTACCAATATGCAAAAAACCCGTAGGCGACGGGGCAAGCCTTACCCTGATTGGGACTGGTATGGTCACTAGTTTGATTATAGCACAAAAAAATACGGCCAGCACCGTAATTTCTCCCTGGCCCGACTACTCGTGGTTAACGTGTAGTCGGGCCCGCGCAGTTAAGCGCATGGAACCGTGCCTATGAAGCCCGATGGATTTGAGCCTGTGTTCTATGTCGATGCCGCCTCTCTAGGTGAAGCTTCTTCAGGGGAGCCTTCACTAAGACTGCAAATCGACGTTTAGTATCTCTGCGATCCTTGAGAGCTGCGAATCTTGCGACCTGCAACTCCTTGATCGTAAGGTCGAGCTTTTGCTCAACCGTTTTAGGATCGCGCAGACGACCGATTTCAAACTCAATCTTAATTTTCCTTCGAGCTTCTGCCGCGATTCGTGCTATTTTTTCTTCGCGGCGATCCCCATCACTGGAGGTCACCACGTGCCAGAGTTTTCTGAACTCATGGGCTGTCATGAAAACCTCCTTCCCTATATCTAAATTCTATGGCAAGCGTGAGCATGATGTCAAATATAAAAACTTTCTGGCCCCGGGAAACAATGTCTCCGCGGGGCCGCCTCGCCGACCGGCGAGGGAAGAGAACGTTACTTGGCACCTGCCACCTCCTTCTGCTCGCCGCAAAGAGCAATGAGCCTGAGTCGCTTGATGCGAGTCAACTCACCCTCTACCGCAAGAGCGACGAAGATGACATCACACACCTCGTCCAGTTCAGCGCTATTGCGACCGTACTTCTGTTCGGCCGCCAGGTAGAACCTTCCGAGGTACTCGACGAAAGCCCCTGTGATCTGGGCCATGCTTCCTCCCTTGCCTGTGTTATACCAACACGCTACGATGAGGTCAATGGTCATCCTCGATGTTATCCCCCTCATCCCCCTCCCCCGTAATCAACCACCCATCGTGAGCTATTTTCATGGCGAGGCACTCCCCCGCGGATCGGTGGTTCAAGTTCTTTTTAATAACCGTAAAATCAAAGCCGTCGTGATTGGCTCGGACGACATCCGCCACCGAAAAGAAATGCTCAAAAAGCAGGCGACGTTCACTTTGAAAAAAATCGAGAAAGTTCTTAAAAATAACATTAGCGAAGAGCAAATCAAGAAAGCCCAAGATCTCGCCGAATATTATTTTATGTCTCTCGGCATCTGCATGCGGGCGATCATGCTGCATCCTGATGAAAAGAATTACAAAAAGTATCTCGCCACCGGTCCGGTCTTGGATTTAGAAGATGTAAAAATAGAAAATGTAAAAAATATAAAAATTGCAGATATGCGACGTGAAATCCGCGATGCCAATTTTTCTATTTTTTCTCGCCACCTCAAAGAAGCCCTCCAAGTCGCCCACGAGCAGCACGAGAAGCTTATTATCTTCATCCCCCGCCTCGGCTATGCGAATCTCATTTTTTGCAAATCATGCGGGTACGCGTTTAAATGCAAAAATTGCTCTGCTTCTCTTATTGCTTACGAAAACGCGCTCAAGTGCCACCATTGCAATTACGAAGAGGCTCGACCTAAACAATGCCCCAACTGCAAGAGCTACGACTTGAAGGCGTACGGCATCGGCATCGATAAAGTCGAGGCTGAGCTCAAGAAGTTTTTCAGCTATCAAAATCTGAAAATTCCGGTCATCGAGATTCTTAGCTCTGACACCAAAAAACTTCCAGACACCTGGGATATTCTCCTCGCCACCCAATCACTCTTCAAATATTCAAAATTGCTAAAAATACCCTATTTGGCTATTATAAATGCAGATGCGCTCATTCACATTCCTGATTACCGAGCTGAAGAAAATCTCCTCCGACAAACCCTCTTGTTGGCTTCCATGACCGATCATCTCCTCATCCAGACCTACAATCCCGACGATCCGGCCCTCGTCGCGGCAGCTACCGGCAAAGTCGAGGAATTCATGAAGCAAGAGCTCGAAAATCGCAAGTCGCTTGGCTATCCCCCGTTTATGCAGCTCGTTAAATTACAGAGTAGAAACCGAAACCGCGAGATGCTCCGTCGCAACGCCCTCGGCCTCGCCCAGCAACTCGGCGGCACCGCCTATCCCGCCCTCATCGACCGCGAACGCGGTATGTACGTCTACAACATTCTCTTGAAATTCCCGAATGACGCTACACGGGACACATTACACGCTACACTAGATCGCGTCCCGCCCGATTGGCAAGTCGATGTTGATCCCATAAATATTGTATGACAATCACTAAAGACCCCGCAAAAATATTGCACAAGAAGCTTGAGCCGATTGGCAAGATTACGCCCGAGATTATCGCACTGATTGAAACCATGCGTCAGACGATGATCATTGCAAAAGGCGTGGGGCTGGCGGCTAATCAGATCGGCAAAGACTTGCAGATTTTTGTGATCGACAAGAAACTTGCTGAAGAGAATCAAGTTCCCGATGCGTATATAAATCCGGAGATGAATGAATTCTCACGGGACAAAGATGAGATGGAGGAGGGCTGTTTGAGTATCCCCGACTTCTGGCACCAGATCAGTCGTTCAAAAAAAATTAGAATAAAGGCGCTGGACGAACATGGCACCAAAATAAAATTCAAAGCTCGCGGTTTCCTCGCCCGCGTGTTACAACATGAATATGATCACTTACAAGGGGTCTTAATTAAAGACCGTGCAAAAGCCTAGCATTATTTTCTTCGGAACTGACGAATTTGCTGTCATCGTTCTGGAAACGCTCATGCAAGCGGGTTTTGATGTACAAGCGGTTGTAACGCCGCCGGATGAAGCGGCCGGGAGAAAAAAAATACTTCGGGCTTCTCCGGTGAAGATCAAGAACGAAGATCTGGGACTTCCGCTTTTTCAGCCTGCACGGCTCAAGGAGTTTGAAATGCCTTCTTGCGATCTTGGTATCGTCGTCGTCTACGGCAAGATCATCCCCCAAAAAACAATGACCGCCGCAAAATACGGTTTTCTTAACATCCATCCATCGTTATTACCGAAATATCGGGGACCGTCGCCTATTAGAACGGCGATTTACAACGGCGATACAGAGACTGGAGTTACGATCATCAAGCTCGATAGCGAGATGGATCATGGACCGATTGTTGCCAATATCAAATATCAAATATCAAATATCAAAATGCATGAGGAAGTCAGAGATGATCTTGCGAAACTCGGGGCCGATTTACTCATCAAGACTATTCCCGACTATATTTCTGGCAAGATCACTCCAAAACCGCAGGATCACAGCCAAGCGACCCATACCAAGATGCTCACGCGTGAGGACGGCAAAATTGACTGGCATCGTTCACCCCAAGAGATTTATAATCAATTCCGCGCATACGGAGGCTGGCCCGGGGTATGGTTTTTACATAAAAATAAACGAGTGAAAATAATCGACTGTCTATTAAAAGATAATAAACTTGTGATACTTCAGCTTCAGCCCGAAGGCGGAAGACCGATGGTACTCAAAGATTTTATAAATGGCTATGGTAATCTTAATTAGTATCGCGACGTTAGTAGTAAAAATGGCGGGGGGGTTCTTTGCGCTACGCTTTAAGGACAAGCTCCACTTAATCCTTGGCTTTAGCGCCGGGGCAGTGATCGGGGTAGCGTTTTTTGATCTCTTGCCGGAAGCGATTGAGCTGGCAAGCGGACGCTTTGAGCCGTCTCTGATCACTACGGTAGCCGCGCTCGGATTTATCGTCTACATGCTTCTTGATCGTTTTATCGTGCTCCATAGCGACCACGATGACCATGACGGGCATAATCATCATCGTGGCACGTTGGGAGCCGGCAGTTTAGTTTTCCATAGCTTCTTGGACGGATTGGTGATTGGCTTGGCATTTCAAGTTTCGGCAATCATCGGCGCCACCGTTGCGGTCGCAGTCCTCGTCCACGCGTTCTCCGACGGCATTAACACCGTCAATATGATCCTCAAAAGCGGAGGGACTCGCGAACGGGCATTTCGGTGGCTCTTCCTCGGTGCACTTGCGCCTGTCGCCGGAGTGCTCTCGACGCTCTTCTTTTCGCTCCCCGCCTCTTCGCTGGGTCTGATCCTCGCTACTTTCTGCGGCTTCTTTCTCTATATCGGCGCAAGTGAGCTCCTCCCTGAAAGCCATCACGCCCACCCCACCAAGTGGACGACCTTCATGACCGTCATCGGGATTGCCGTACTCTACATCGCCATCCGGATTGCTGGGTAGTACTTGCAAAAAGTGCCACTTTTGCTATACTAATTTCACTATGTCTTACGCCTACAACGAATTGCATCCTGGAGTTTTCTTTATTTATGAGGACCAGCCCTATGTGGTGATGTCGTCCCAGCCATTGCGCATGCAGCAGCGCAAGCCGGTGTTTCAGACGCGCATGCGGAGCGTGCTGAACGGCAAGATCATCGAGCACAATTTTATGCCGTCCGATATCCTCGAAGAGGCGGATATCGTAAAACGCGATGTGAAGTTTCTCTACAGCAACCGCGGCGAGTACTGGTTTTCCGACATTAAAGACGCGTCAATTCGATTTAAAATTGAAGAAAGTATTCTTGGAGAGGGAGCCAAGTTCCTCAAGCCCAACATCACGGTAAGCGCCATCGAATACAACGGCAAAGCCATCACGGTTGAGCTGCCGGTCAAGATGGATTTTAAGATCGTCGAAGCTCCTCCCTCGACGCGCGGCAACACCGCCCAGGGAGGATCCAAGCAAGTCAAAATCGAAACCGGCGCGATGATCAATGTTCCGCTTTTTATTAATGAGGGAGAAATGATTCGCGTGAATACGCAAACCGGAGAATACGTAGAGCGCGTCAGTAAATAAGTTTATCTTCTCTTCTTATATTTTAGTACAACCAAAGCGACAATCGGCAACGCGCCAAGCGCGATTTTTGCATAGTACAAGTCATGTGAAGTCATATTATTCGTAAGCCATCTCATCACAGCCGGAATCAACAATAAAACAAACCCGATAATATATACGATCAAGAGCATCGAGAGAGATTTTGGTTTGTCGAGTGTGAAAATCGCGATAATCAACGCGACGACAATAACTCCCACAATAATCCAAAATGGGGCGACATCTCCCAAGACAGAAGAAATCGAACCAACGCCCTTCTGGAAAAAATGCGAGACGGGTGTCAGAAGTGCGATGAGTTTTTCTCCCATGGGTCTATTATAGCTCTCTCGAGAGTTCCTCGACAAGTTCCTTGGCACGCTTGGAGAGCTTACGGGGCATGTTGATATGAAGTCTAAAGTGCAGATCGCCCGCAGGAGAACCACGAAAGCCCGCCTGGCCTTGGCCTCGTAGTGAGAATGCCGCGCCTTCGGTGACACCACCTGGAATCTCAAAGTCGACACGCTCGCGCTTTCGTATTCTCCCCTCGCCTTTGCAGTCTTTGCAGGTTTCTTTGGGGGCTTTACCACTGCCGTGACAATTTGAGCACACCACGGCGCGCATCATGTTGCCAAAAAGCATCCCTAGCGATTCGCGCACTTGGCCTTTGCCATCGCAGGTCTTGCAGGTAACAATCTCGCTGCCAGGCTTAGCACCGGAGCCACTGCAAACACTACAGGCACTATACTTCTCCACTTCGAGTATTTTTTTGACGCCAAGTAATGCTTCCGGGAGCGAGATTGAAAGCTCGGCTTCGATATCGGCGCCTCGAGTCTCTACCGTGCGCCCTCCGCCGCCAAAGCTACCCCCAAACATATCAAAAATATCCTCGACATTAATGCCGCCGCCAAAGCCCTGGCCGAAATCGAACCCTCCGAATCCCCCGCCACCCTGTCCCGATCCCATCGAGGGACCGGCGCTCCCATACGTATCATACTGCTGCCGCTTCTTATCGTCCGACAACACCTGGTACGCCTCGTTAATTTCTTTAAACTTCGCCTCGTTCCCGCTCTGCTTGTCGGGATGATGCTCGTGCGCCAACTTGCGATACGCACGCTTAATCTCATCCGCGGAAGCGGTCTTTGAAACTCCAAGCATGTCATAGTAGTCCTTAGCCATAATTTTTAATTACCAATTTACAATTTCCAATGAATATTCAATTAAACAATGATCATTAAAAATTCAATGAAAATTAAAAATTGAAAACTGGAAATTACAACACCATACTCTCAGCCTTCACATCCATCTCCTGGATTGCGACAAAATTTGCTTTGCGCAGCAGCCAAAAGATCAGCATCCCGAGCCACGCGGCGACGCGATGGAAGACAAACCCAAGCCCCCAGAGTACCAGAAAAAGTCCAAATGCCAAAACCGGCGGGAAATAGGCACGATACGGTGCAAGCTGGCGCATGATCTGATCGTACGCCTGCTCGATGACATAGTTTTGTACCGCCTGCTTAAAGGTCGGCGCGGTCTGCTGGGTGCGGACATTTTCATGGATGCTCGGACTCGCGAAATACGCAAACGACAGGGCGATATAAAGCGGAATCATGATCGCCGCGATCCCACGCCGGATGATGAAGCCAGGATGGATTTTGAGCCGCTCTCGTGACTCCAGATGGATATCGCGAATCGCAAGGACATGGAGAATAAGGATGACAAAAAGCGCGAGGATTTGCGGATAACCAAATCCAAACACCACCACGTACGTCACGGCGATCAGCCCTGCAAGAAGCATCTTGAGCCGCTTCTGCGGCAAAAGCATGTAGGCTACGGCCGTCGAGGCCGCCAGCACGACGAGGATAATTGCCGGCAAGATCCACAGGCTCGAATCGCGGAACTTGGTCTCGCTATGCACCCACGGTTCCGCAGCCACCCAAAACCAAAACGACAGAAGCGTAACGACAGCAATGATTGAGATGATTTTGAGAGCTTGACTATTCATTTATCATATGCTATGATAGTGGTGTCATCTTGGGAGGAAAAAATGCAGAAAAGCACCAGATTTGTGGGAGTGCCGCCGGAGATAACGAAAGCCCTGGACGAGTTCCTCGCCCTCGGTAACAAGATCGTTACGATGGCACCGGTAACCTTCCAGGTGTATCCTGGAGCAGATGAGGAAACAATCAACTTGTTCGTCGTCTACGAGGAACCTTCCTCGGAAAAGGAGGAATACCCATAAGTACACTGAGCAGCCCGGCCGGGAGGCCCGGGGCGCTCAAGAGGTCGGCTCGCCTTGCGCGAACCGGCCTCTTTTTAATTCTAGCACTTTTCATATTTCCTCCCAACCCTCCCTTTACCTTAAAGGGAGGAGTCTACCCCCTCTTAAAGTAAGAGGGGGGCATGGGGGGGCAATATTATTTCTCTTCGTGCGGTTCAGTCTCTACTTTTGGTTCCTGTGGATTTTGCGCTTGCTGCGCCTTATACATCGCCTCGCCCATTTTTTGTGCTGCTTGCGAGAGTTCTTCGGTGGCCTTCTTTATTTCCTCGAGATTATCAGAGTCTTTTAATTTCTTCAGCGCCTCGAGCTTTTCTTCGATATTCTTCTTATCATCGGCCGACACTTTATCTCCGGCGTCCTTGAGCGCTTTCTCGGTCGAGTACGTCAGCGTCTCCGCCATGTTACGGGTCTCGACAAGTTCTTTCTTCTTCGCATCTTCCGCCGCATGCGCTTCGGCATCCGCCATCATGCGCTTCTTTTCTTCGTCGGTAATGCCCGATGAGCCCTCAATGCGGATGGACTGCTCTTTGCCGGTTGCTTTGTCTTTTGCTTTTACTTGCAAGATTCCATTTGCATCAATGTCAAAAGCAACTTCAATCTGCGGTACGCCACGAGCGGCGGGAGGAATGCCCTCGAGGAAAAACTTGCCCAGCGTCTTGTTGTCCGGCGCCATCGCTCGTTCACCTTGGAGCACGTGGATTTCAACCGAAGGCTGATTGTCGGAGTAGGTCGAGAATACTTGGGTTTTTGCCGTCGGTACGGTGGTGTTCTTTTCGATCATCTTAGTCATTACATTGCCGGCAGTTTCAATACCGAGCGACAATGGAGTCACATCGAGCAAGAGCACATCCTTCACATCGCCCTGCATGATGCCGCCCTGGATGGCCGCGCCAACTGCGACGACTTCGTCAGGATTGATGTCCTTGTGGGGCTCTTTGCCAAAGAGTTTTTTGACGGCCTCGATGATCGCCGGCATGCGGGTCTGCCCGCCGACCAGAACCACTTCATTGATATGCGTGGTCGAAAGCTTGGCGTCAGTAAGCGCTTTCTTCGTGAGCTCGATGGATTTATCGATGAGCGGCTGGCAGAGCGACTCCAGCTTTGCGCGCGTAAACATCAGCGCGAAGTGCTTGGGACCCGACGCGTCGGCCGTCAGGAACGGAATATTGATCTCCGTCTGTGTCGTGCTTGAAAGCTCGTGCTTGGCTTTTTCGGCCGCGTCTTTCAATCTTTGCACTACAAGCCTATCTTTAGAGACGTCGATCCCCTGGTCTTTCTTGAATTCCTCGATGAAGTAATTGATGATCAGCTGGTCGATGTCGTCACCGCCCAGGTGAGTGTCGCCGCCAGTGGCTTTGACTTCGATCGTGTCCTCCGAAACTTCAAGCACGGAGATATCAAACGTCCCGCCGCCAAAGTCATAGACGACGATTTTCTCGTCTTTTTTCTTATTAAAGCCATACGCGAGCGCCGCCGCGGTCGGCTCGTTGATGACACGCTTCACGGTCAGCCCTGCGATTTCTCCCGCGTCTTTCGTCGCTTTGCGCTGTGAGTCGTCAAAGTATGCCGGGACCGTGATAATGGCCTCGGTGATCTTGGATCCAAGCTTATCCTCGGCGTCTGCCTTGAGTTTTTGCAGGATCATCGCCGAGATTTCGGTTGGCTTGAGCCACTTTTCACCCATCTTCACTTCAACATCGTCATGTTGGCCCTCGCGAATCTCATAGGGAAGTAACTTCTTGTCCTTTTGCACTTCAGCGTCACTCCATCGGCGGCCGATGAGCCGCTTCACTGAAAAGATGGTATTGGTCGGATTAGTTACCGCTTGGCGCTTGGCCGTCACACCGACATAGCGGTCGCCATTCTTTCCCACACCAACCATAGACGGCGTCGTACGCATGCCTTCTTTATTCTCTAACACTCTCGGCTGGCCTCCCTCGACAATCGCCATCGCCGAATTCGTTGTCCCCAAATCGATTCCTAGTATTTTTGCCATATTATTGTGTATTAACTCGCGCGGGGCGGATTACCTTGCCGTGCATCGTGTACCCCGGACGCTCTTCCACGAGGTCTTTGTCATCGGCCAATTCGCCGACTGCCTCGTGGATCGCGGGGTCAAACTTTTGCCCGGCAACCGCAATGCGCTCAACGCCGTATTTTTTTAATAAACTTTCAAACTGCTTGATCGTAATTTTCAAACCCTCGTCCTTGATATGCCTGGCCGCCAGCTCCAGATTCGCCACCACGTCCAGTACCTCCAGGATCAGCGTCTCGTTGCTAAACTTCACAAACTCTTCCGCCCGCTTCTTCTCATCTTTCTTAAAATTATCCAGATCCGCCTGCGCCCGCTTCCAACTGTTCAGATACTCGTCTTCCTTTGAAATTTGTGGTTCATCCATAATTTTCGTCTGCTATTTTATTTAATTCTTCGACCGTGTATTTTACTAAGCCTAAATTGCGCTCATAATTCATGCGCGTCGGGCCGATGACGGCAAGCGAACCATTGAGACGGCGCGGCAGCAAATACCGGCCGATAATAACCGACTCATCTTGAATCCTTTGAAAAGGGCTCTCGTGGCCGATAAAAATGCGCACGGGCTCACCCGCGAGCAATGACCGCGCGATGGTCGCAAACATCTCGTCAAACTGATCAAACATACTGGCGATTTGCTGTGCCCGTCGGTATTCCTGGAACTCCGGCATATTGAAAAGCGTCGAGAGACCGAACTTAAAGAAATCCTCGTCATCGGCGATGCCGGTAATCACCAAGCTATTGCAAAGCTCCGAAAGCATTTGTGCCGTCGCGCGGTTGATATCCCGCGGATCGTCCCCCGCTTCACGGAGTGTCGTGGAAATATGACGGCGCACCCGCTCCACGGGTGTCGGCTGTTCCTGCTTCACAATCTTATCCACAAAAAGCCGATACGCCTTGTCGCTTGGCACGCGCCCGGCCGACGTATGCGGCTGCTCTAAGTACCCCTTCTTTTCCAATTCATTCATTTCCATTCGTAGGGTAGCCGAGCTCAACGCAAAACCTCCCGATTCCTCGAGGGATTTTGAACTCACCGGCTGCGCGCTCTTCACATATTCCCGGATGATCAGCTCGAGTATTTTACTTTGGCGATCTGTCAGTTGGTCCATACTGTATCCATCTTATGAAATTAGCACTCTC
>JBBTUB010000025.1:0-72113 GCA_038064015.1 Patescibacteria group bacterium
GGTTCTGTCATGTTTCGTACTCGAATTGGTAACCCCAATGCGAGGGATTAAAACTATATTGCGGTGGGTGGGATTCGGCTTCGACTCTCGTCCCGCCAGTCGCGGGACTCGGTCTAGCCACCGCCTCGCGGTGTCGCAAGCTTGCGACACATCGCTCCGGCGTTCTCATCCCACCAAATCAAAGCATACTATGCTTTGGCGGAGAGGGTGGGATTCGAACCCACGACGGGCTTGCGCCCGGACGGTTTTCGAAACCGTTGGAATGAACCACTATCCGACCTCTCCAGTATACCGTATCCCCGAGAGGATTTGAACCTCTGGCCTCTTCCTTCGGAGGGAAGCGCTCTTCCGCTGAGCTACGGGGACATGCAGCGAAGTAGTGCTAAAATTCTAGCGGACTTAAGCACTAACAGCAAGGGTGTCGTGAACTTGGCCTGATTAGAGGAATAAAAAGCTAAACCCTGACTTATCCACACCCACCCTTGACACATTGACTTTGCGTCCAAAAAGTGGTATAGTTGACAGATCGTAGAGATTGGGGCATGCGCAAGCCCCAGAAGGAGGTCAAGTCATGCGCAAGAAGGTTTTTGTGCTCGTCGCACTCCTGGTGGGGGGTTGCGCAGAGGGTCCTGCGGGACCCAAAATCGAACCCACCCCGACCCCTCCGCCGTCACTGATCACAGCGGAGTGCGTGGCGAACACCCCGAAGCCGACCACAGCTCCAGGGATGACGGTGGGCCTGTGTCCACCAAAAGATCAGTACGCGCAGGGCGAGCGCGTAGGAATCGTGATAAAAAGTTCCGGGCTCAAGGGGGTTTACGCGAATCTCTTTTACGCCTGGCAAGAGGGGGACAGCCTGTACGTCATCCCACTCTATGGTCTCGTGGGTGTTACACTCACGGACGATTGGGTGGGGGCGGAGACAGCACTTTCCCCCCAGAACAAAGAAGTTCCCAACCGCATCGCCACCATCGCGGATTTGGGAAAGGCAAAGGGGACGGTCCGGGGCGACTCCAAGCCCTTCACCGTCAAGTAGTCCTCCGTTCCGCATTCGCGGAAACGATTTACGGGACCCCCCTCAACGGGTCCCGCCTTTTTTTATTCACAGCTATTATTTTCTAATTGTGGTATAGTAGGATTATGTCACGATGCAGGATAGCATTATTTTTTGTATTAGCTGTAGCTATTTTTCTGAGTGCTCACTCAAGCTTTGCAGCAGCTACACCAGGAGTTTGTATACTGAGGCAGGTTGAAGGTGGCGTATGCGGTACCTTTATCAAAGATGATGGCTGTCCGTCGATTGGTGGAGTCTGCGATCAATCGAAATGCAGTCCAAGCGGAACCTATGGTGGCTGTTGGGCAAAGAAACCACCAAGTCCTGATGACCCTTATTTAAGTCAAGAGGGATCAGTATGTGCTTGTAAGAATACCCCAACCCCCACCCCCACTCCGACTCCAACTCCTTCCGGCGGTGGCGGAGGAGGAGTGAGCGTTGACCTCGAGCTTTCCAAGACCAAGCAGTCGCCATCGTGGAAGGATTCGCTCACGTATTCCGATCTTCCCACCGAAAACGTCTCACTCCGCGCGACGACAAGCAATGCGGCCACGAAGATTGACTACTACTTCTACTGCAATCGATCCGATCCTGAAACCAATCTCACCGATCCTAAAGATGATACGATTCTCAAATCAAAAAATACCGTAGAAAAAGACGATCAGCTGTGCCTCTACGATACCCCGGGGACCTATACCGCCAAAGTGATCATCGTTGATAAGAAGGGCAAGAAAGCCCAGGACACAGCCACAATCACCGTCAACGGCACGCTGGGGGCGACGCTTTCTGCCAATCCAACTTCCGGCACCAGTCCGGTATCTTCCGTCCTCACTGCCAGTGCCACTGGCACCGAGGTGGGCACGATCAACTATTCGTTCTGGTATGATTGCACCGATGGGACGACGAGTGTTGCGGACGCGAATACCGCGTGTGGCACGCTCACGACCCCTTCCGCCGGTTCGTGCGTTGAAACCGTCGGCATCGGCTCTAAGTGCGATGGCATCACCGATAATCCGAAATCAATCCCCGCGCATACCTACACCACCGACGCCGGCCCCACGATCTATATTCCCAAAGTCATCGTGGAACGGGGAGCCGTGTTACCGGCGCAAGCCCAGGCCAGTGTTACCGTCAATCCCAATGGTGCGCCGACCGTTGCTTTGCAGGACACCGAGCAGCTCTTTTGTAACAATTCAGGCAAGCACGCCACCTTGCACTGGACCTACACTGACGATAACTCCGTGATATCAAGCATGTATCAGATCAAAGTGTATCAGGGAGCCTCACTGATCCAAACATACAATCGGAGTGACGGCGCGATACTCTTTACGATTCCTCCCGCGGACCTCGCCTATGGCACCACCTACACGGCAACCATCCAAGCATGGGACGCTCAGGGTGCCGCCTCAAATATTATTACCACACCGGCATTTTCCACGTTGGCTTACGACAAGCCGCACCCTGACTTTACCTGGTCAAGCAATCCAAAAGTCGGCAAACCCGTGCAATTCACCGATACGACCACGTATGGCAATGGCGTACCGCCGTACACGTATGACTGGAACTTTGCGTGCTCCGGTAACTGTACTCCCGGAACTTCAAGTGATCAAAATCCCACCACAACCTTCTTCCAATCGGCGAATTACAATGTGACCTTGAAAGTGCAGGATACCGGCAATGGGCCCTTGGAATGCTCGTCGACCAAATCCGTCAACATCGGTGGGTCATATATCCCGCGCTGGAGAGAGATCGCGCCGTTTTAAACATGCCAGAACGCCGACACTACCAACGGTTTGTGTACCCCAGCGGGCTCCGGTTGCTGACGGTTCCGATGGTTACTACCGAGACCGTGACGGTGCTGGTGCTCGTCGGCACCGGCTCGCGGTATGAGACCAAAGACATCAACGGCATTTCGCATTTTCTCGAGCACATGGTGTTCAAGGGGACCGAGAAGCGTCCGGGGGCCCTTGACATCTCCACCGAGCTTGATGCGATCGGCGCCGAGTACAACGCGTTTACTGGACAGGAGTATACGGGCTACTACGTCAAATGCGCCGCGGAAAAGCTCGATGTCGCGCTCGATGTCATTTCGGATATTTTTCAGCATTCAAAATTTGACCAGGTAGAGATCGATAAGGAGCGCGGTGCGATCAAGGAGGAGATCAACATGTACTACGACAATCCGGCGCGGTACGTCGGCACGCTCTACGAAGCGCTCATGTTCGGCGACCACCCGCTCGGGTGGGATATCGCCGGGCCCAAGGAAAATATCGATCGTATGACGCGCGACCAGTTCGTCGGGTATTTTCAGACGCACTATGTCGCGAACAACACGATTATCGCCGTGGCGGGCAACGTCGAAACGGAAAGTGTAAAAATCAAAGTGGAACATTATTTTGATTCCGTGCGCCAGCACGACCGGATTCTCCCGTTGCTGTTCACGGAGCATCAGTCTGTCCCGGGTGTGAAAATTTTTAATAAAAAAACAGACCAGACCAGCGTGAATCTGGGCTTTCGCGTGCCGTATGGCCGGATGGATCCGCGCGGCGCCATCCTTGAGGTCATCTCGGTGATTCTCGGCGGGGGAATGAGCTCACGGCTCTTTGTTGAGGTGCGGGAGAAGCGGGGACTCGCGTATCGGATCGGCGCGGGGGCGTCGTCGTTTCATGAGGCGGGAGACTTTACGACGTCAGCCGGCCTGACGACTTCAAAACTTGAAGAGGCTTTAAGTATTATCTTAGGAGAACATCGTAAGCTGATCGAGACTCCGGTATCCGCCAAAGAGCTCACCAAGACGAAAGACTACATCAAAGGCAAATTTGCCATCGGGCTGGAGCCCTCTGATGCCCAGGCGTCATACTATGGAGAGCAGGAGCTTCTTGAGGAACGGATTTTGACACCCGAAGAGCGCCTTGCCAAGTTTGACGCGGTGACGCCCGAGCAGATCCAGCAAGTCGCGACAGAGCTCTTTCGCACCGAGCGGCTCAATCTCGCCATCGTGGGGCCGCTGGAAGAATCGGAAGAAAAGATGAAAAAGATCCTTGCTTCGTGGTAGACTCAAGTATGCCCGACACCACCGTACTGGACATCAAGACCGGGACCATCATCAAAGTGGTGGTCGTCCTGCTCGCCTTAGTATTTTTGTATTTGCTGCGCGACGTGATCGTGATTTTGTTTTTTGCGATCGTGATCGCCTCGGCGGTGCACCCCTTCGTCAACTGGTTGGAAGAGAAGCGCATCCCGCGGCTTATTTCCGTGATGTTCTTCTATCTGGTGCTTGCCAGCCTCCTGGTGCTCTTTTTCACGCTCGTGATTCCCATTGCCGCCTTTGAAGTCAATCAGTTGGCGCAAACCCTGCCTAAGTTTTTCAGTGGGTTGAGCACCGCCTTGGAAGGCGCTCAAACCTCCGGCTATTCAAACTTCGTGGTGACGCTTCAAAACGCCCTCGACAGCTCATCGCAATTCTTGCAGATTTCTTCGGGATCCGTACTCAATTTTATGGTTGGGATTTTTGGCGGCATGGTTTCATTTATCGCCATCCTGGTGATTTCTTTCTATCTCTCGGTCATGCGGCAGGGGGTTCCCGATTTTATGCGTTCTATTTTGCCTGACGCGTACGAAAAGTATGTCATTGGACTCTGGCGCCGCGCCGAGAACAAGGTGGGCAGATGGTTTCAGGGACAGCTGTTGCTCGCCCTGGTGGTTGGACTGATCGTGTTCGTGGGGCTGTCATTGTTCCACGTCAAGTACGCGCTCTTGCTGGGGATCGTGGCGATGGTGTTTGAGCTGGTGCCGGTGGCGGGGCCGGTCATGGCGGCGATTCCCGCGATTCTTTTAGCATTTTCCCAGTCGCCAAGCCTGGGGATTTGGGTGACACTCTTCTATATCGTGATGCAGCAAGCGGAGAGCCATCTGCTGGCACCATTGATTCTTGGCAAGACGGTGGGGTTACATCCGGTCACGGTGGTCGTCGCGCTCTTGATTGGCGCGAAGCTTGCTGGTATTTTAGGTATCTTACTCGCGGTTCCCGCCGCGGTAATCATTGTGGAAGTATTGGATGATATGACTGCTCAGCGGCAGAGCCGCAAAGCAGCCGCGTAACGCCGGAGTAGCTCAGTGGTAGAGCAATTCTTTCGTAAAGAATAGGTCGTCGGTTCAATCCCGACCTCCGGCTCATGACATCTTTTCAAGAATATCTTGACGATATGCGTGCGAAATTCCCGGCAATCCGGGAGCGTCTTTGACCTCGATAGCTCTGAAGCTCGCATCGTAGACATCGAGCTTGCCATGCAGGCGCCTGATTTTTGGAAGAACCATATCGAAGCGGGCAAGATCTCCAAAGAACTCACCGATCTCAAGGAGACCGTGAGTTTTTGGCGCGCATTTGAGGCGCAACTTGATGATGCGTCGACCGACGTTGCGACGCTCAAAAAAAACTTCGACGCGCAGTATACGAAGATATTTTTGTCCGGGAAATACGATCGCGCCAACGCGATTCTCGCCGTTCACTCGGGCGCGGGCGGGGAAGATGCCCGAGACTGGTCGGGGATGCTCATGGATATGTATCGAAAGTATGCCGAGCGTTCGGGGTTTGCTTTTTTGCTTCTCGATACACTCACCGCGGAAATCACTGGACCAATGGCCTACGGCTATCTGAAAGGCGAGGCTGGGGTGCATCGGCTGGTGCGCATTTCGCCGTATGATGCCGCTGCTCGCCGCCACACGTCGTTTGCGCTCGTAGAGGTTTTGCCGCAGATTGAAGAATCAACCATGAAAATCAATCCAAGCGATTTGCGCGTCGACACCTTTCGTTCATCGGGTCCCGGCGGGCAAAACGTCAATAAGCTTGAGACTGCCGTGCGCGTCACGCACGTGCCTACGAATACCGTTGTTGCCGTCCAGTCGGAGCGCTCACAGGCGCAGAACAAAGAGAAGGCCATGCAGGTGCTCCAATCAAAGCTGGCGGTGCTGATGGAGGAGAAAAAAGTCGAAGAACTCGAAGATTTGCGGGGGAAAATCAAGGATCAGTCCATCGAATGGGGGAATCAGATCAGGTCATATGTTTTGAATCCTTACAAGGCTGTCAAAGATCACCGAACTGGTGTAGAATCTACTCAGCCCGACAAAGTTTTGGACGGGGAGTTGGAGGATTTTATCCAGGCGGAAATTATACAATGATAGAATTCAAGAATGTAAAGAAAATCTATGAGCCCAATGACATCGTGCTCGACGACGTCAGTCTTACGATCAAGAAAGGCGAGTTTGTTTCGCTGGTGGGACTTTCGGGAGCGGGCAAGTCCACACTCATGCGCTTACTGACCCATGAACTGCGGCCCACCTCCGGCAAAATTATCGTTGATGGTCTGGATCTTGATGAAATCCACGACAAGGACGTGCCGTATTTCCGTCGCAAATTCGGGACGATCTACCAAGATTTCAAGTTGCTTTCGCACAAGACCGCTTTTGAAAATGTCGCGTTCGCCATGGAGGTTTCCGACGCCACGCCCGAGGAGATTGCCCGCGATGTGCCGCAGATTCTTTCCATCGTTGGCCTTGCCGATAAGGCGCCCAATTTTCCCCAGCAGCTTTCGGGAGGGGAGCAGCAGCGGCTTGCTATTGCACGGGCGATGATCCACCGCCCCAAGATCTTACTTGCGGATGAGCCGACGGGCAACCTTGACTTGGTCAATTCCTACGATGTGGTAAAATTATTGCTCAAGATCAATGAATTTGGCACCACCGTCGTCCTGGCGACGCACGACACGAATATCGTCAATACGATCGGTCGGCGCGTGATCACGATGGACAAAGGCAAAGTGATTCGCGATCAATTGGAAGCGGGACGATATATCATATGATGAAGCATAATTTTAAAAAACTTCTCAAGGCGGGCTGGACCAATTTTCGGCGCAACAGCTATATCAGCGTTGCGGTGACCGGTGTCATGGCGCTTGTCCTCATGCTGTTGCTGGGCCTGATTTCATTTCAATTTTTGACCGCTCGCCTCGTGACCTCGATCCAGGAGAAAGTCGACATCAGCACGTACTTTAAGATTGAAACCCCCGAGGATCAGATTTTATCCGTCAAAAAAGATCTCGAGAAACTTCCTGAGGTCAAAAGCGTGGCCTACGTCTCCCGCGATCAAGCACAGGCGGAGTTCAAAGCGCGCCATGCCGACAATCAGCTGATCCAGGAAGCCCTGCAGCAGCTTGAGAATCCTTTTGAGGCGACGCTCAATATTCGTGCCCAAGATCCGACCAAGTACGAGGGCATCGCGACGTTTCTTGAAAACAGCAAGTATCGGGCGTCGATGGACAAGATCAACTATAACGAGAACCGTGCTGTCATTGATAAGATCAATAGCTTTGCCTCGGGGTTGCGACTGTGGGGTCTCATCGTGACTCTGGTGATCGCGATCATCGCGATGTTGATCACCTTCAATACGATTCGTCTGACGATCTATAATCAAAAACAGGAAATTGAAATCATGCGCCTCGTTGGTGCCTCCAATTGGCATATCCGCGGGCCGTATCTTGCCGAGGGAGCGATCTATGGATTTTTCGCCGCCGTTCTTTCGCTTGTTCTCTTTTATCCCATTGTGTATCTCGTTTCCGGAAAGCTGGGATCCTTTATTTCCGATGTGGACTTGTTCCGCTATTTCCTCGTCAACAGCTGGCAGATCGTGCTGATCACGCTTGTGGTTGGTATCCTTCTCGGCACCCTCTCCAGCGTCATCGCCATTAGGAAGCATTTAAAGATCTAACGGGATGTACGCATTCCTCTCGGTCTACAACAAAGCCGGCATCGAGGATTTTGCGCGGGAATTGATTGGGCTTGGATGGAAAATCATCGCATCAGGTGGGACAGCGAAGTATCTCAAAGATGCGGGAGTTGAAGTAATCGAGCTTGCCACACTCATCGGAGCGGGGGAGATGCTGCATCACAAAGTCGTCACGCTGGATCGCAAGTTTCATGCGATGCTTCTGGCTGATGGCAGTCCGGAGGAAACTGAAGAACTTGTTAAGCTCGGAGTTCCGCGGATTGATCTGCTTTGCGGGGATTTTTATCCGCAGGCGGAAATAAAGCAGACTGATATCGGCGGGCCCACGATGGTCCGGGCCGCCGCCAAAGGTAAGCGAATCGTCATCTGCGATGCGAGCGATCGAGCTCGAGTAATTGCGTGGCTCAAAGCCGGCATGCCCGATGAAGCAAGATTTAAGCAAGAGTTGTGCGCAAAAGCAGAGTACTCAGTGGCGCAGTATGTGCTTGAGTCGGCGCGCAATCTCGGTAATTTTACCAAATGTCTCTATGGCGAAAATCGATGGCAGACTGACGCCGGACTTTACACGATTCCCAATGATGATCCGCTGGCGCATGATAAATTCAAAATGCTCGAAGGCACGGATCGTAGCTATATCAACTTCACCGACATTGACCGCTTGCTGCAGTCGGCCACGCATATCGCCGCCGGATTCAAAAAGAATTTTGATGCTATTCCAAAAATTGCGATCGGCGCTAAGCATGGGAATTTGTGCGGCGCGGGCGTGGGGGAGGACGCCCTGAAGAAGATGTTGAGCGGCGATCCCCAGGCTATTTCCGGCGGCTGGGTATTGGTAAACTTTGCGCTTGAAAAAGAGCATGCTGAGCTCTTAAAAACATATAAGACCGAAAAAAGAATTCTCGATGGTGTGATTGCACCGGCAATCTCTGAAGAGGCGATCGAAGTGTTAGCGCGCAAGAATGGCAAGTGCCGCATTGTCGTCAATTCCGCTCTTGGCACGGATGCGCTAGCGACGCTCGATGATCACATGCGCTTTCGCTACGTCCGCGGTGGATTTCTCACGCAGTCCAACTATACGTTTGTACTCGAAGTAAAAGATAAGGATTTATTATTAGCGTGGGCGGTTGGTTCAACCAGTAACAGCAACACCGTCACCCTGATCAAAGATGGCATGATGATTGCCAATGCGACCGGCCAGCAGTCCCGCGTCCTGGCCTGCCGCCTCGCGCTCATGATCGCCGAGGCCTCCGGCCACGATACCAAGGGTGCTGCGGCGTACAGCGACAGTTTCTTTCCGTTCATCGACGGCCCGCAGGTGCTGGCCGATGCTGGCATCGCGTCGCTTTTTGTCACGTCCGGCTCCATCCGCGACGACGAAGTCTTCGCCTTCCTCAAATCCCGCAACATCACGGTCGTCTCTTTGCCCGACGAACAAGCCCGTGGATTTTTCGGACACTAAGCTTCGCAAAAAGCTTAAGCTTTCTTTCTCTTGGCCAACTTTTTATCTCAGATTCGCGTTTTGACGCCTCGCTCCGATTTTTGAATTTTTCAGTATAAAGAATTTTGACGGCGCGCTTTGCGCTGGTATAATGCCCGCCTTTGCCAGCTTTATGTTCCTGAAACCGACGCTTTACATCAGTCGTGATGCCGGTATAAATGCTGTGGTCGCGGCAGAGAAGGAGATAGAGGAAGTACATGTTCGAACACGTAGCATCAAAGTATTTAGACAATAAGAGTATAAATTCTGTCGACGATAAGCATTGCTAAAATTAAATACCCAACAATTTTCTGCAGTATGAGAGGCTGAGTTGGATAGAATTTATAATAGAAGTTTTCCGGATCAGAAACGACCCCGACGACTACGAGAAGATGAATGAGAGAGTAAACCATCGCTAACCCAGTAATGATAACTAGGATTAAGTATATCGTTTCTAGGCCATCAGACTGGAGCTCAAAAAATTGAGGGGGGTACTTTAAAAGCATGAAGGTATCGAAAGACAATAGGAGACTAGTAAATAGAGAGGGTTTCTTAATTCCGTTTAGATTATCGATATTCATTCTAGCTGGCTGCCGGACTTGGATTCGAACCAAGATGACGAGATTCAGAGTCTCGTATCCTACCATTAGATGATCCGGCAATGTTCTATACAATAGCGAAAAAGTGGGCTAGAGTAAAGCTATGTTTGAACTCACCAACAAGATCGCATTAGTGACCGGGGCGCGACGGGGGATGGGGAAGGCTCACGCGCTCATGCTGGCGCGGCAAGGCGCCAAAGTCGTTGTCACGGATATTAATCTGGAGGAATGCCAGGCAGTTGTAGATGAGATCACCAAGAATAATGGGGAGGCTATCGCGTACCAGCTCGATGTCTCCGATGCCGCTGATGTCGATCGCGTATTTACCGATGCCGTCGCGCAATTTGGTCGGCTGGATATTCTCGTCAACAATGCGGGAGTCTATGAACCTAAGCTCGCGCTGGATCTTACCGAAGAAGACTGGGACCGCACGATGAGTATCAATCTTAAGGGGCAGTTTTTGTGCGCCCAGCGAGCCGCCAAAGAAATGGCCAAAAACAAGTGGGGTCGCATCATTAATATCGCCTCCATCGCATCTGGCGGAGTTGGCATTGGTTTTCCGGGGGCGGCGCACTATGCGGCTTCAAAAGGCGGCATCGTCGCCATGACTGAATCTCTCGCCATTGAATTGGCATCACTTGGCATTACGGCCAATGTCATCGCGCCGGGTGCGATTGATACCCCGATGGTACATGTTCCCGGCAAGCAGTTTCCGACCGAGCTTACCAATGAAATTCTCCAGCGCGTGCCGCTTAAGCGCATGGGGAAGCCCGAAGAAGTGGCGGCTGCAGTAGTCTTCCTTGCTTCCGAAGAATCAAGCTACGTGACCGGCGCAACCTTCTACGTTGACGGCGGTTGGTTGGCGATGTAGCTTGTGGATATGACTAAGCGTGTTTTTATTGTCCATGGCTGGGGCGGGATCCTGAAGAAGGCTGGTTTCCGTGGCTCAAGCGCGAGCTCGAGGCGAAAGGCTTCGAAGTTCAGGTACCGCAACTGCCGGAAGCCGACAAGCCACGAATTTTTAATTGGGTACCAAAGCTTGCCGAAACCGTTGGCACACCCGATGAGCACACCTATTTCGTTGGTCATAGTCTGGGATGCCAGACGATTGCACGGTATCTCGAAAAATTACCAGAAAATGTCAAAATTGGCGGCGCGGTATTCGTCGCCGGATTCTTCAAACGACTAACTGGTCTCGAAGGCGATGCCGATGTGCAGGAAACTGATCGTCATTGGCTTACGACACCACTCGATCTTGTAAGAGTAAGATCGCACATGCCAAAAAGCATCGCAATTTTTTCAGACAACGACCCATGGGTACCGCTCGACAATCAGGATGATTTTCGTGACAAGCTCGGCTCCGAGATCATCATTGAGCACGCTAAGGGACATTTCAGTGGTGGCGATAACAAATGCTTCGAACTGCCGATTGTATTAGAGAAAGTTTTAGAGATGGGGAAATAAAAATGCAACGGCTCGCTCATACCCTTGTGGATACGGCGAGCCGGGAACGGAGTTGGGGAGTCAGATGTTCGTGGCGGATATTGGGCCGACGAAAAAATCGAAGATGGGACGCTCTGTGGTCGGCGCGCGTTTTCCGTCGAGCCACGAGGTCCGCTTCCAATCGGTGCTCTCCTCCTGTGTGAAGCCGAACGTGAGGGGAGAGAGTTTTTCCCACACGTGCAGCAGTATTGCGGAGTGTTGGCGAAGATCTCCAGAATCCTCGCGTTGACCTCATCAGGTGGCGTACCTTGGGGCTTGCCACTTTCGATCGTGATGACTTGGCCGCAACCCTCACAGCGGCCTACTTCTTCCACGAGATGTTTGAACCTCAGCATGCGTACCTCCTGTGCTGAACGCAGAGTATCCTACCGCAAAAGCAATCAGATTTCAATAATTAGGAGGTTGCAAAACTGCCCAAGTTTCCTTATGCTGAAAATAATATGAAAACAAAAATTGAAACTCCAAAAGCTCCATTGCCAGGGAAAGTTCCTTATTCGCAAGCGATTGTGGCGGGAAATTTTGTTTTTACTGCTGGATCGATCTATCTGACCCTGGAAGGCAAATTGCTTGAGGGCACGATTGAGGAACAAGTACATCAGATCATGAAAAACTTGCAGGCGATTCTGGAGGCGGGCGGAGTCGGTTTTGCTGATGTCGTGAAGACGACGATTTATGTCACCGACATGTCGCTTTATCAAAACGTCAACGAAGTTTATGGCAGTTATTTTTCCGATCCCTATCCCGCCCGCGAAACCGTCTGCGTCAAAGAACTTCCGCTGGGCGCGAAAGTAGAGATTAGTATGATTGCGATGAAATAATTAAAGTAATAAACTGAAGACATCCTATGGCAGACGAACAATACAAATGTGGGAAGTGCGGGGGAGAAACCGATGGGTGGCGGTGCGTGGTGTGCCCGGACGACCGTTCATACCGTCCGGATGATCATGACCATTACGGCTACTATCGCTATCATGTTCCGAAGTGCAAGGAGTGCGATCGCACCGCCGGGAACTGCACGTGCGCGTAATTTGTGATATGATAGACGGATGAAACTCAATATCCTCTTTGTCGCATCCGAAGCGGCGCCGTACGCGCAGGTGGGCGGCTTGGGCGAAGTCATGCGCTCGCTTCCTACCGCATTGCGCAAGCTCGACCATGATGTCCGGATTTTTATCCCGCGCTATGGCGGCATTGATTCGAAGCAGTTTCCCCTGGAGCTCGAGGCTTCCAACCTCAAGATCATCTCTCCCGAGCGCGATCCCAACGGGTTACTGGTGTGCAACGTCCTCAAGCACAAGGACGAAAAGGGGAACATCATCGCGTACTTTCTTGAAAACATGGAGTACTACGAGAAGCGGGCCAATGTGTACGGCTATAGCGACGACACGACCCGCTGGCTGTTGCTGTCCCGCGGCGTGCTGGAGTTCCTCAAGCAATCTCCCTGGAAGCCGGATATCATCGTGAGCAACGACTGGCAGACGGGCTTCGTGCCCAATTTGCTGGCGACCGAGTACGCATCCGATCCCGACCTTTCAAAGATCGCCACGGTGCATTCGATCCACAATCTCAAGCACCAAGGCATCTTTGACCAGCACTTCATTTCCGAGATCGACTACGACTCCGGCCAGGGGCCGCTCCCGCAGTTTTTTGACAAAGAAATTTGGAAGATCAACGGCGCCCGGCGGGGGATTCTTTCCGCCGATGTGGTCAACGCCGTCTCGCCAACCTACGCCAAGGAAATCATGACCAAGGAATTTGGCGAGATGCTCGACGAGGTCTTGCGCGAGCGGCAGTCGCGCGTCTTTGGGATTCTCAACGGCATCAATACGACCGTCCTTGATCCCGAGCGTGACGAAGTATTGGCCAAGCCGTTTTCGTCGGGCAAACTTCGCAACCGCTCCGCCAACAAGGCCGCGCTCCAGAAGCGGTTTGGCTTGCACGATGACCCGGACGCCTTTGTCGTCGCCTTTGTCGGGCGTCTGGACAACCAAAAAGGGATTGACTTGTTGCAGAACATCGCCGGCGCCATGCTCCAAAACCTCAATTCCCAGCTCATCGTGCTTGGCGATGGCGACAATGACGACAAGCTCTATTTCCAAAATCTCCAGCGCCAGTACCCGGGCAGCGTCGTCGCGGAGCTGCGCTTTGACGCGAATTTGCCACGGCAGATTTTTGCCGGCGCGGACGCCGTCCTTGTGCCATCGGCGTTTGAGCCCTGCGGCTTGGTACAGATGGAGGCGATGCGCTACGGTGCCATTCCGATCGTCCGCAAAGTGGGCGGCTTGGCCGACTCGGTTGCCGACTACGTGCCGGGCACGAGTGTCGGCACGGGCTTTGTCTTTGAAAAGTACGACCACCTCGCCCTCTTGATCGCCGTGGTGCGCGCGTATGAGACGTATAAAAATAAAAAAGCGTGGGCCGCGCTGGTAAAGCACGCGATGGAGCAGGATTTCTCTTGGGGCAAATCGGCCCAGGAGTACATCACGCTGTTTAAGACCGCCGTCCAGCTGCACACGGCGCGCCACGCCTAGGATTCTATGGACTGGGCCCATTTTTTTCATATCTATCAGCCGGCTGACCAAAAGCCCGATATTCTCGAGGCGGTGGTCGCCACAAGCTACCGGCCGTTGCTGGAAGGGTTTCTCCGTTTCAAAAATATCCGTGCGACGCTCAATATCACTGGCTCGCTGCTGGAGCTTTTCGACAAGCACGACTACACCGACCTCATTGATCTCTTGCGTGAGCTTGGGCGCGAAGGAAGGATCGAGTTTACCGGATCCGCCAAGTACCATTCGTTTTTGCCGTTGCTTCCGGAGCAAGAAATTACGCGCCAAATTGCTATTAATAGCGAATCGAATAAATTTTTTCTCGGCGATGCGTTTCATCCGCGCGGATTTTTTCCTCCCGAGATGGCCTACGATCCAAAGCTTGTGCCGATTGTTGAGGGTCTCGGATTTCAGTGGATCATTTTGGATGAAATCGCGCTCTCAGGAGCCGGCGAGCCGCTTGATTTTACAAAGCGCTACTGTATCAAAGGGAGCAAACTCCAGGCGGTTTTTCGTGAGCGTAGATTAAGTAATCTGATCGTGGGCTCCATTGCACGCACTCCCGCGACGCTGCTTGCGGCCACTCAAGAAGATCGTGAGGTTGAGCGCTATGCAGTTACGGCAATGGACGGGGAAGTGTTTGGCCACCATCAGCCGGGTCTCGAAAAAGTGCTCTTTGAGATGTTTGCAATGCCCGAGTTCCGCTGGAGGACGATTTCCGATCTTGAGCAGTTATACCCCGAGGTTCGCGAGATACATCCCGTGACTTCGACGTGGGCGAGCAGTCAGTTGGATATTGACCGTGGCGTGCAGTTCCTTTCCTGGCAAGATCCCGACAATGAGATCCATGCGTTGCAGTGGGAGTTTTTGCACTCGGTACTCAAAGCGCTTCACGCCGTGCCGGAGTCTGATTCGCATTTCAAAGACCTGCGAGTGCAGATGGATCAAGCACTGGCGTCAGATCAGTTTTGGTGGGCATCGGCCAAGCCGTGGTGGAGCGTTGAGATGATTGAGCAGGGAGCGCATCGCTTGCTGGAGATTGCTAAGGCTATTCCCACAGCTTCGCCGACAAGTATCGCGTTCGCCGAGCACTGTTACCAGCAAATCGTTGCCCGCGCCTTTGATTGGCAGCGCACGAGGCGCGTCGAGGGGACGATCAGCGAACACCGCAAGATCCAGCAGATTCCATTTCAAGATCGCACCCTGGGCAAAGGCGGCGCGGAAGAGGGCGTGTACCATGCGTTTGTCGCGATGATGAAAGACCTCGAGCAAAAGGCGGCAGGGGCAGGGGAGTATGAGCACGCGATCCTGTGGCGCGACGCGATCCACAAGCTCGAGCAGAAGCACGACATCTATGACGCGGTCAGTGCCGTTGATCTCTTGCGAACCAAGCTTCCCCACGAGCTTGTCGAGAAAACGATCGAGGAGTATAAAAAGAAGTACCTCCACATCCGCGGCGGCCAACCCGAAAAGCGGGGAGAATAAAACCACACCTATCATGAGAGGCGATCGACCACCCCAAGACCGTGATCCGCAAAGCGAAATATATTCCGAAATAATAGGTCTTGCGTTGTCACACTTCGAAGATGTCAAAAAACCAGGTTGGAAAGCAAAGAATCGAAGGGTGCGACTCGAAGGTGGCGACCGAGCAGATTGGCTGGTGATATTTTATTTTGGGTCTCAAGATCTGAGACATCGTATGTTTGCCTTTGAATTTCCTGTTGCAATACAAGCGATAGAAGGAATTGGTGCGAATATTGAGAGGGTGCAGGAAGTACTTCTTTATCAATATTCTGATGGAAAAATTGAAATGAGAGAAACTGAAAAACGAACCAGAATGGATTGGAGTGGCGAGAGTCCTTCACTTGTTCGTATTCCCTCGCCTCCCGAAGTCCCACTTCCGAGTTTAATGGCAGAAGAACTGATCTCAAAGTTGAGGAGTTATCATAAATCAAAAGATCAATAATCCTATCTCTAATTCGCGCGAGTAAGCGAATAAAGAATCTATGAAGTTTGTCTCAAGAAAAGAAACGACAGTTCACAAGAACAGCGAATCGTGCATTGCGACCGAGTATCCGCTGGGGGATACGGATCTTGATTTCGCTACCGTCGAAATTGCGGGGCGGTATCCGGACGAGGGGAGAGTGATGAATCTCAAATCGAAAGAAATCGCTCTAGTTCTCAAAGGCCACGGAAAGATCGTGATTGAAGGAAAAGAGGTAGTGTTAAACGAAGGGGATGTAATTTTAGTCGAGCCAGGCGAGAAATATTTTTGGGATGGCACCATGAGTATCGCCGTTGCCTGCACCCCGCCGTGGAGTATGGAGCAGCACAAGAAAATAACATGAAGCCTCTTCCGAGCGGAATTTACAAGCATTACTCGGGCCTCATCATCTTGGTCTTGGGCGTCGCGCGGCATAGTGAAACGGAAGAGAAGCTTGTGTGCTATGTGCCGCTGGGCGTTAAGAAGGGGCCGCGGATTACCGTGCGGCCGTATGAAATGTTTTTTGAAACGGTGAGGATTCGCGGCAAGCGAGTAAAGCGCTTTGCATACATCGGCCAAGAGATGGTAGAATAAAGCCATTATGGAAGAACCAGTAAAAAGTGGAGGGGGGATCGGGGCAGTAGGGATCGTGGCGATTGTCATCGTCGTGGCACTCGTCGCCGTGTTCGTGGTGAAGCAGCTTGGCGAGCCCACGGCATCTCCCACACCGGGAGTGGATATCAACATCCAGTAGCATCCCTCATAGCTCATGAATAGCAAATCAGAACTCTCGCTGGTGTTATTTTTGATAGCACTGGCAGTGGGGAGCTTTTTTGCTGTCCAGGATCAATCAGGGCTCGTGGTGCCGGACCGCCTCGCGGCGGTTTTTGCCAATCAACCCCCAATTCTCCGACTCGAAGCGCGTACCCAGACCGAAGGTTGCGAAATCCGTGGGCCGCTGCCGGACCCTGAATGCACGCCGGGAGCCGTATTCCCTGAAGCGACTCTCGAGAAAATCTGTGTGTCGGGCTACAGCAAGACCGTGCGTAAGGTCTCTACATCGCTCAAGAAAAAAGTCTATGCATCCTACGGAGTTCCATACCCACAACCACGTGGCAGCTATGAGGCCGACCACTTGATACCGCTGGCGATCGGAGGGAATAACGACATTGCGAATCTTTTTCCCGAGTCGGGCGAGCCCCGTCCCGGATTTAAAGAGAAGGATGTTGTAGAGGTTTATCTCCGCGACGCGGTATGCGCGGGACAGATCGGCCTTGCCGCCGCCCAGGTCCAAGTCGCCAATGATTGGGTGAGTATCTATGAAAGCCTCACGCCCGCCGAGCGCCGTCGCATCAGCGAGAAGTATCGGAATACATGGGCGGGAGAGCCAGACTTCGGCGATAATTAAAGTAAGCGGCACACGCGGCGATTGCCAAGATTATCGGAAGCCAGTACGGGCCGGCGTAGAGATTGATAACTTCCCATACGCTGATCCATTGGAGCGAAATCGTGCCCTGGACGGTGGCGACGTTATTGATGAGCTTCGTGTCTTGCTTGTTGGTATTATCCAGCGCGGCTTGGTATTCGCTGATTTGCGCGTTGAGTGACGATAGTTTTCGGCTGTACGATGAATTTTCGTTGGCAATGCGAGTACGGATTGTCGCGCGCTCTTCTTCGGTTTGGGCCGATGCAAGCTGGGTGTTGAGATTTGCGATCGTGCGGTTATGAGTAGCGGTCAGTGAGCTGCGTTGGCTTCGCACTACTGACAGTTTCGTGCTGATGGTTTCCTGTGCTTCTTCGATCGACTGCTTCTGGGGGAGCAAGTTCTGGGTATTGATTGTTTCTATAATAAACTTTGAGCGGACGAGGCCTTTGATCTGCGTCTGAAACGCATCGAATTTACTTGCCGGCACCGCGAAGCTGATATAGCCGCTTTTTTCGGAGATGTTGAGGCTATCCACCCGGCCGTCAACGCCTTTAACGATATTTCGTACTTGTTGCGAAAGATCGCTGATGTCACGAGTACGGATCGCCGCGTGGTAGCCGGTCTTGAGAAATTCTCGTGTGTCGGTGATGTCCACGTCATTCCCCGGATATGGGTAATAATCAGGCGCAATGGCGCTCTCGTTCAAGGCTTGCGGTTGGGCGATTTTCGATCCCGAACTGCCGCCGGTTTGATAGTTTCTTGATGATAAGAGAGTTACTTCCGGTTCATAATTAACGAAGTTCACGAAGAGCATAATCACCGCGAGGCCGGCAAAAGCAAAGCTAAGCCAAGGCAGATGACGGGTACCCGCCTTCGCCAAGGCTTCGTCGGGCAAGGGCGGCCGTGACAATATTTTGTTTTTTAATATCTCGTTGTGTTCGGGGGGCTGGCGCTTTGAGCTTCCCCACGAAGAAAATAATTCTTTAATATTTTTAGACATAGTGTTGGGCTCGTTTGAGGGCGCGATGGACGCGCACTCTCACGGCGATTATGTTTATTTTTAATATTGCTGCTATCTCGTTCATCGATAAATCTGCGATATAGCGAAGCCGCAGGAGTTCACGATCGTCTTCGGTCATCTTTGCCATAATTTGATCAACAAGGATGCTGTCGTGCTGCTGAGAGGATCGATCATCCGGGATATCGTGTGCTTCCGGATCCATGGGAACTTCGCGATTCCCGCCGCGCCAGTGCTGCTTGCATTCGTTGCGGGCGATGGCAAAGAGCCACGCTTCGAACTTATTCCTGGGCTGATAGCGGGGGAGAGCTTGGAGCGCTTTCAACCAGGTACTTTGCAAGATGTCTTCGGCCAGCGCTTTGTCGCGCAATACATTAACAAGATAGCCAAAAAGTTTTGGGGTCGTAGCATCCCACTGCTTCGCGAGCTCATCTGGACTCATACTAGGGTAATGCGTTACCATGCCAGAATGTTACCAGATTTCTCACGATACCACGATGCCGTGCGGTATCTCGAGGGGCTTTCGAATATCGCCAGTGGGCCTGACTACATGCTTGCCCGCCGAAGCCTTGGCGAAGGCCGGGATCCGACCATCTATATCAAGCGCATGCGCTGGTTTTTGGATTTGCTTGGTAATCCGGAGCGGGGCTTCAAATACGTCCATATCACCGGTACGGCAGGGAAGGGGACGGTGGCCACCACTATTCACTATTCACTATTCACTTCTGGTCATCGCACGGGTCTTTTCACCTCGCCATTTGTCACCACCTCAATAGAAAAGATCCAGGTAGATAATTTGTATATCGCGCCTGATGAGTTTGCAGATATCGTGGACGAAATCAAGCCCGCGCTGGATCGGGCTTTCCGAGAGTGTCCCTACGGCGGGCCATCGTACTTTGAGCGGTTCCTGGCAATGGCGTTGCTGTATTTTAAAAAACAAACATGTGAATGGGTTGTCCTGGAGGTTGGCTGCGGCGGGAGGTACGATGCTACGAACGTCATTCCGCCGCCGGTTATCAGCGCGATTACCAACATCGACTATGACCACATGCATATTCTTGGCAAGACCCTGACGAAGATCGCATGGGACAAGTCAGGTATCATCAAGAAGGGGAGCAGGTTCTTTACGACTGAGCAGCGGCCGCGGCTGCGCAAGATCATGGAAGATATTTGTCGCGAGCAAGGCGCAAGCTTCTCGTACCTCAAAGGCGGCAATGAAGAACTTGTCGAAGCTATGGGGTTCGGAAAAGCGCCCGAAGTAAAGCTTCCGGCGCGTTTTGAGATTGTTCCTGCCTCGCGGCAAGGCGGGCAAAAAAATCCACTCGTTATCATAGACGGGGCCCATAATCGGGCAAAAGTGAGGCATACCGCAGAGCAGCTTAAGCAGCTCACCTATGGCAAGTTACATCTGGTCGCCGCGCTGGCAGCCAATAAAGATCGGGATATTCTGGACGCGATTCCTGCTGACTTTTTTTATCCGACGCGCTTTCAAAATCCCGAGCGACAATGCATGAATCCGGCGAAGCTCATGCCGGGAGCAAAGATTTTTACTGATTCATCGCAGGCACTCGATGCGGCGTTGGCCGCCGCGAAGCCCGAAGACGCGATTTTAATCACCGGGTCATTTTATCTTGCCGGAGAACTGCGTCAGCGATGGCATCCTGAAGACAGGATATTAAAAAATCGCCACAGCTTTTAAGAATTATCCACAGTTTTAAGTTTCTTTTTGGTAGATCGTGATACACTAAGAGTAATAAAAGTTTAACCCATTACTCTTATGAAGACGTTACGTCATCAACGAGGATTTACGCTCATCGAAATCCTCATCGTTATCGGTATCATCGCGATCTTGGCAGCCGTCGTTATCGTGGCCATTAACCCAGGTCGGCAATTTGACCAAGCAAACGACACGGCCCGCCGTTCAGATCTTACGGAGCTTTTGAGTGCTATCAACCGGGAGCGTATTGATAAGAAGGGTGTTCTCAATCCTGCTATTACCACCGCCCGTAAGGAGGTTTGTAAAACAGGAGCAGCAGACTGCACAGGCCTTGCCGATCTTACGTCGCTTACTACCGATGCGATATATATTGATGCCATGCCGATTGACCCAGAGTGTCCTAGCGGATGTGCGGCAAATGGGACCGGCTACTTTGTAGTGAGAAACGCAAACAAGACGGTCACGGTTGACGCATTCCTACATAACGCGTTATCCAGTATTTCGTTTACCCAATAAGCATACGAAGCAGAGTGTTAGCACAAAATCCGCCCAAGGCGGATTTTGTGCCTTCTGCGGTGAGGGTGAGATTCGAACTCACGATACGGTTTCCCGTATGACAGTTTTCAAGACTGTTGCCTTCAACCACTCGGCCACCTCACCAAAAGACTTTTTATCCTAGCATTTTTTATAGACCTTTACAAAGCTCACCGAAAAGCGTAGGATGATATAAGAATTGTAGGTGTTCTCGTAGTTAAGCATAGCGTTAGGGTATCCGAGGCGTGCGAGACGGGAATAGGTCTTCCTACGATGCATTTTGGAGTACGAGCCTGGGCGACGCGCCACTGGCACTTCGTCAAAGCTCCATACTCCACGCACGAATGGATAATGATAACGGTATGCAGGGCGGAAACGGCACTCGACTCTATGTCGGGAGCCTGCCCTACAGCACGACCGATGACCAGCTGAAAGATCACTTTGCCGCAGCCGGCAATGTGGTATCAGCTCACGTCATCATCGACAAGATGTCGGGTCGCTCAAAGGGCTTCGGGTTCGTCGAAATGGCGACCAAGGAAGAAGCAATGAAAGCGATCGAGATGTTCAACGGCCAAGATATGGCCGGACGCAACATCGTCGTGAACGAAGCCCGTCCTATGGAACCTCGCGCCCCTCGCGGCGGCGGTTTCGGTGGCGGTGGCGGCGGACGCGGAGGCAGCAGCTACTAAGCGGCTTCCCCAGCAAAGACCCCCTTGTCCTCCGTCGGAGGACTTGCGGGGGTTTTTGTTTGGGCATATAATAGAGATCCTATGACACATCAAGTTACCATTTATTCTACTCCCGTCTGCGCGTATTGCCACATGGCAAAGGAGTATTTTAAGAAGAATAACATTGCGTACACGGAGCATGACGTCGCCTCGGATATTGCGAAGCGGCAGGAGATGCTCGACAAGAGCCATCAGTTCGGCGTCCCCGTGATCGACATCGACGGCAAGATCGTCATTGGCTTCGACCGACCGAAAATTAATAATTTACTAGGACTATGATTGGAATATCAGAAAAAACAATGACAATTCACCGCGACAAGCTTTATGCGGGGTACGTCAAGAAGGCTGAAGAAATAGTCGAGAAGCTTAGAGCGCTCAGAAAATCGGGAAAAGCGCAGGGAAATGCTACGTTCAGTGATTTACGTGCGCTCAAAGCAGAAGAAACATTCGCCATGAATGGCGTGTATCTTCATGAGTGGTATTTTGCAAATATCAGTGGCGATGGGAACTGGAAACATGCTCCTGAACTGACCAAGGCACTCGAAGAAAAATTTGGGTCCATGGAAGAGGGGATCGCATATATGTCCGAATGTGGCATGGCTGCCCGCGGATGGGCAATTCTTGCCTGGGATCCGAAGCAAGGCCGTCTCATGCAATATAATGCTGACAGCCATAACCAAGGCGGGGTGTGGGGATGCATTCCCATCATCGTGCTCGATGTCTACGAGCATGCCTACTTCATTGATTTTGGATCAGACCGCAAAGCGTATATCGAGGCATTCTGGAAGAATTTTGATTGGGCAGCGGCGGAGGCGATGTATCTGAAAGTCAAAGATATCAAGTTATAGCCAACTCTTCAGCCACACCCGATGATTAAATTGCTCTTGAGGTAACTCCGGCTTGCCGTAGGTCAGCGGTGCGAAGAATATAAAACTAATTACCGCAAGCGCGATCAAGCCGGCGAAAACTTTCGTCCGGCTTTTTAGATGGTCAATCAAGTATGCCAGCGCGATGATTGCGATGATCAACGCGATGAAGTAGTGATAGAGAAACATCGCGCGGTCAATGCCGATGAAGGGCAGTAGATTTACCAGATAGGCGCCGCTGATGAGATACAATATCTTGTTTCGCGTCCCAAGCGTCGAGAGTAGCACATAAAAAATCCCAAACGTCGAAGCCCACCAGACCACCGGATTGCCGAGCAGGTAAATTTTCGCGATGCCGCTGTTCCAGTAGTAAATCGGCCGGAGCATGAATGGCCAGGTATACCAGCTGCTTGAGTAGGGATGGGTCGCGGTAAGTCGGGCGTTCGCGCGGTACATTTCAGTGTTGAGCTCGATAAATTGTCCCAGTGATGAAAGTCGGTGCTCGCGAAATGCGGGTGTCATGAACGCGTCGCCCGGGCCGGGCTTTTGCAAAAGCGCGAAGTGCAAAGCGAAAATCGAAAAGTAAAGTATCGCGGGGATGGCCACTAACAGCGCGAGTGCTACCAGGCGTCTTATCGAGTAGGTGCGGATGATGTTGACCAGTTCTAAGAGGCCGATCATGCCGAGAAACGTGGCCCCCGTCCATTTCACCGAGACGGCAAGCCCTCCGAGGACCGCCGCGGCGATAAGATATCCGAATCCTTCAGTATTTCGATAGCGTGCGTACAGCCACCAGGCCCCAAATCCAAACAACAGCAAAAATGCATCCAGAAGCATAAAGCGAGACTGGACCAGGAGCGCACTTTCAAAAACCACCAGTAGGCCTGTTCCCGTAGCGCCGACTTTTGACATGCCAAGCTCAAGGGCTAAAAGAAAAATAACGATCGGGAGTAGAGTGCCGGCGATCGTGGGCAAGAGGCGTAGCCAGAGATAGGCGCTATCAGGAAATGTCTCGCCAATTTGCCCAAAGCTAAACCCCGGCTCAAAACCCGTTACTTTGGCTGCGCCGGAAATGATCAATTTTCCAAGTGGTGGATGGATATCGAAGAAATATTCTTGGGTGAATTATCCCGAAACAAATTTGCCAAAATGGACTTCGTCGAAGACCGTTTCCTTGGGATAACCGAAAAAAGCGAAGTGGACGGCGATACTAGCCAATAAAACTATGATGATCGCAAGATGTTTTCGCATATGAGGTATGGTACACTATTTTATATGCTTGATCTAGTCATTATCGGTGGCTCATCGGCGGCAACGCCCGCGGCGATCTACGCGGCGCGGCGCGGGCTGAAATTTAAAATTGTCACCAAAGACTTTGGTGGCGAGCTGGCGACGTCAGGTGAGATCGGCAACTGGCCGGGGATTGTCTCGACCAGCGGCATCTCGCTTGCCCAGCAATTCCGTGAGCATCTTGAGGCACTTCACGTCGAAATTGAAGAAGGCGTTGAGATAGAGAAGATCATAAAGCAAACTGACGGGACATTTTTAATAACTGCAAAAGAACCGGCGGGGGCAAGCTATGAGGCCAAGACCGTGATCGTGGCCACGGGCGCGCATCCCAAAGAACTCAATATTCCCGGCGAAAAAGAATATCGCACCAAGGGTGTGAGTTACTGCACGGTCTGTGACGGTCCGATCTTTGCCGGTAAAGTTACCGCAACCATCGGCGGGGGCAACTCAGCGCTTGAGTCGGCACTCATGCTGGCCGATATTTGCAGTAAAGTCTACGTGATCAATAAGAATGCCCAGTTCAAAGGCGAGCAAGTATTGATTGATAATCTCAAAGCCAAAAAGAACGTCGAGATTATTCTTAATGCAAAAACGACTGAAATTTTTGGCGCTGAATTTGCTCAAGGTTTCCGGTATGACGATACACGGGGCGCGATACACGAATTGCGAGCTGACGGCATCTTCGTCCATATCGGCATGATCCCAAATTCGTTTATTGTTCCTGATGAGGTTGCCAAAGACCAATTCGGCTACATCAAAGTCAACGCCAACTGCGAGACCACGGTGCCTGGCCTCTTCGCCGCTGGTGACGTCACCGACGTGCCCTTTAAGCAAAACCCCATCGCCGCCGGTCAGGGGACGATCGCACTGCTGTCGGCGGTCGGATATTTAAATAGGATTTCACAATAACCATGAATGAGTCATTGACAGCGCAGCCGGTAAAAGTTCCTGGCAGATGGGGAGCTGGCATCGTGTCCGTAACTGTCATTCTTTTAGTTATTCTCTATTTCAAGGGTGAATATCATATTATTCCTTACAATCCCTGCAGTGATTTTGCGATATGTGGATCAACTCTCCTTTGGATTCTCGATATATTATTGGTGGTTGGTTTTGTGATGCTTTCCCTGTATCTTGCAGATCGCAGAATGCTTCACTCATCTTATACATTTCCGAGGGTAATTCTCATGGCATTCAAATCAATGGTTGCGATTATGATTCTGTTTCTAATCATCATTGTCATTCTGGGATTGCGAAATTCTTTTATTGTTGGTGATATAATGTCGATACGTGATGTCGTTTCCATTACCGCCTTCATATCGGTATTTTATGGAATATGGGCTATACTTGTTGCCGTACTAACGGGTTTTGTTCCCATTCTGCTTTACTATAAATGGCACTTCATTGCTCTTAAGAATCAGAAAAGTGTTTTATGATCTATCTCGCTTCCGATCATCGCGGGTGACTGAAATGACTGTTGTAGGGTGTTTGTTTTTGTGGTAGTATTATAAGCATCATGGCTATTGATTGGACAAAACTTTACAAGAATTATAAGGGCAAATGGGTTGCCCTTGAAGATGACGAACTAACCGTGGTGGGAAGTGGTACAAGGGCCAAGGAGGCTTTGGAAGAAGCTCGTCAAAAAGGATACGACCACCCGATACTTCACCGGGTGCCCAGTGATCTTATTACCTATGTTGGCGGCGCTTTAGCGCGATGAAATTTCGCTATAAAAATTATGGCCATGGAGTTTTGAGGCCCGTAATCCCAATCGTGTTGCGCTCAAGGGGACACTGGCAATCGTACGAGGTGCTCGTAGATTCCGGAGCGGACTCGTGTGTTTTTGATGCCGATATCGCAGAGGTACTTTCTATACCCATTACAAAAGGCGAACGGAGATACGTTGGTGGAATTACCGGATCCGTGGAAACCTATTACGTCCATCCCGTCACGCTCATCGTTGGCGGTTTAGAATATGATATTCAAGCTGGCTTTCTTTCAAATATTGCCCCAACCGGATATGGTATTGTTGGACAACGAGGCTTCTTTGATCTTTTTGTGGTAAAATTTGATTTACTGAAAGAAGAAGTTGAACTTGTGCCCAGGAAAAATAAAAAACCATGATCTACCTTGCTTCCGATCATCGTGGCTATGAGATGAAAGAAAAAATCAAGCAATGGCTGACGGAAACTGGCCGGGCGTATGAAGATTGCGGCCCGGATCATTTTGATAAGGATGACGACTATCCGGATTTTGGTGAGCGCGTCGGGCGCAAAGTGGCGGAATCGCCCGAACATCGCGGGATTTTGCTCTGCGGTTCCGGCATCGGCGTTGCCGTAGCGGCCAATAAAATTAAAGGTATTCGAGCGGGGACGTGCGTGACGCCAGAGCAAGCCGAAACCGTGGTCATCCATGATCATATCAATGTGCTTGCCTTGAGTACGGACTACGTGAATGAGGAAACGAACAAAAAAATCATCGATGCTTTTCTCGGGGCGCAATTTTCTGACAAAGACCGCTATGTAAATCGAGTAAAGAAAGTACAGAAGCTTGAACAATAAATTTTAGCCATCTATACTTATCGTATGACATCATTATTTGGCGGGCTTATCGTAGGGTGGGGGATCATCGTGGTAATCATGCTGGCGGGATTGGTCTTTTGGATCGTCATGCTGGTGCATGCGATTCGGCATGATATCAAAGACAAGGCGTTGTGGATTATTATCATGATCCTGACGGGATGGCTTGGAGCGATTGTGTACTACTTTGTGGTCAAGCGCAATTTCGTCCCAGGAGCGGTACCATCGGCTGCCGTGACATATGTCCAACAGCGTCGTAGTCAAGGTGCGACGGATCAGCAGATCCAAGACGAGCTCAAGGCAAGCGGCTGGGATGCCGCGGCGATTGCGGCGGCATTTGCTCCACCCATGGCGCCAGGTACGGGGCCGAAGAAATCCAACGCGTGGATTTGGGTTCTCGCAATTCTCGTGATTTTGCTTGCTATTGCCGGCTATTCAATGTTTCAGTCAATTTCAGCGATCCAAGTTCTTCCAACGGACACGCTGGAAGCATATCCGTCCGACTACGTGCCTGAGGATCGGAGTACCGAAACTCCAACTTCAACGCCCATTAAAACCTGGCATCCCGTTGTGACCTTTACGCATGCGTCAACCGGCATCAGTGGTTTTGGCAATACGCCGCAGTTTACGATCCAGGGCAAGACCTTCCGTATGCGCTGGACGGCGACCCAGGGAAGCACCAGTTCCCAGATGAGCATCAGCGCCAATGGGGTGCCGAACTCAAGCTACGGTTGTGATTTTCTTAATTTCTCGGTTACGCCCGGTTCGGGGACATTAACTTGCAATAAAACCGGCACCTTCTATCTCAAGCTCAAGCCGAATCAAAACATTCCGTGGTCAATTGCTGTTGAGGATCTTTACTGATGCCTAAAAATCCGCAACTTTCAGCATACATTGCCCAGCGGAGACAAGCGGGGATGAACGACGACCAAATCAAGCAGGAACTGCGGACTTCGGGATGGCAGGAGAGCGATATCGCGGCGGTGCTTACCATTAAGACCCCGAAAAAAAACAACGTGTCCCGACATACTCCGATGGCCGTTGTCGCGGTTGCATTGATCGTAGCTCTTAGTATGGGCGCTTGGTTTGCGTACAGCAGATATGGTAAAACAGCGCCACGGAGCAACGTGTTGTCATCTGCCGATAAAGCCCAAGCGCACATGCTGGTCGTAATAACGAAGGCCCAGCAGAGTGATTTTGCTTGCGCTGACCAGCAGACGACACTTGCCTCCATAGACAATGCCATTGCTCAAAAAGGGGCCACAGAGGGACTCGATCTCTTGCGTGGAGACGTTCTTGCGGAGTATGCCCATGCGTGTCCTGTGGAAGTTGCGTCAACTGTCATGACATCTGTGCCTACTCTCACAGAAGCTAAGAAATTATACTCACGCATCGCGACTACCGAACATTTGGATGTGAACTCGACCGTGCTTACGTGGCCCACGGTACTTACCAACAAAGATGACGTGAGGCCGTACGGCGGCAGTTCTATAAAACTAAATGGCGAGTATTGGTTTTTTTACGTTGATGCCACGCCCAACGCGCAATTTGAACATCCTGTCGCGTATGTTTTTATCAACAAGGCTACGGGAGCCCATAGTATATTCCATGAAGAATATTATCCTGTGATCAACGGATCGGGTTTGGCATTGAAAAATTCGAGCAAGCTCGCTCAACGTACCGACAACATACGTGCCGTATGGGGTATTCCTATCGCCCATGCGGAAGAAAATTTACCATCGCACCGTAGGGCGATTATCTTTGTGGGGTCGAGCGATCAGCGCGGCTTCTTCCTCGATGGGGACCGTATGTACCAGGCGCTCAAAGCGCAGGGTTACTCGGACGATGACATTACCTATCTTGCGCCAGAATCTAAGTGGCGTGGCGTTGGCGTAGACGGGGATTCGGGAACCAGCGCCCTAAAAAACGCTATCGCGAATATTGCGAGCCAAACTTCGTGCAACGATGAGGTATTGGTGTTTATCGCTTCTCATGGCGGTTGGAGCAATGTGCTCACGTGGTCAAACCGTCTTACTAGTCAGAGAGTTGAGCTTGGAACGGGCGAATACCCGTACTCTCTAGAGGCTCCCGGAGAAAGCGCAAACTGGAAAATCGAAAAAATAGAAAAGCGTTGGAACTTCATAACCAAGTCGCCACGATCTGCAGACTATCTTAAGAGCGCCAGTCGGCTCATTAAATTTGGCACTGCACATGGTATGACCGACAAGCGATTAGCAGAACTGCTGGCGACGATACCCTCGTGCCACAAGACGCTTGTGGTTGATGCCTGTGTTTCAGGTGTGGGTGTGGCGAACATTATTAAACAAGTTCCCGGGCTGGAGGCTTACGCGGCTACCGATACTCGGAATATTGAAAGCGCAAGTGCCGAGAGCACTGACCCCAAAGGCCAAACATTCGGTCAAGTTTTCGGGGAGTTGGTGCAGGCGGTCATTGGCAATACGGGTCCGGGAATCTTTGGCAGTTCATTTGCTGACGCTCTGGCAAAACAAGACGCCACTGATCCTGCTCGCTATAAAAAAGCCTTTGCCATTTCCAAAGATTACACTATCACTAAAAATCCGAGTCAACACCCATCAGAATTAATCTCGTCATTGCCTTGCCAGGATTCGTGCAAAACCCAAGTGATTACCTCATCCGTGCCGATTGCCACCTCAAGCGGCACGCGAACGTACCCTACGGTAAAGAAGTCGGGAGATAATTGGTGTTCAACTGAACTTGCCAGTGAAGCCGAACTTCAGAAAATATTCGGCTTGCCAATGGCCGCGAATTATTATAAGGCTACGGCTACCAAATGTGCTTTCTCATTTCGCGCAGTATTGCCGAATGATCCTGTGATTTTGCGTACCAAAAGCTTGAGCGTGCTCGGCTCCATCTATGCATGTGCCAGTGGATCGCCGTGCCCAGACCTCTCTGCTTTACCGGAGTATTCGGAGTCGCAAAAACTATACACAAAGAGTGGTGGAGGTTATTTTAAGCACCGACAGTATTTGGTAACATTCAACATCCAGCAACTTGATGCCAACAAGTCATATATTGATATTAAGGCCACCTACAACGCTTTAATGAATTTGATTATAGAAGGGTTGCCATAATTGCTCTCTAGGTTTCTATGTACTAGAATAATCACAATATGAAAATCTTCATTACCCGACCAATTCCCGACAACGGTATCAATATGCTCAAAGCAAAGGGGTATGAAGTGGTCGTTAATACGGCGGCGGTGGATCGGGCGGCGACCGAGGAAGAAATGATTACGGGAGTGAAAGGCGCGGATGCGCTCTTACCATTGCTTACGGATAAGATCACAGCCGCCGTCATGGATGCCGGACTGCCGACACTGAAGATCGTTGCTAACTATGCCGTCGGCTTTAATCATGTCGATATGGAGGCGGCAAAAGCGCGGAACATTATCGTAACTAATACCCCAGGCACCAACGAAGAGGCGGTTGCTGAATATACAATTGCCGTGATGCTCAATATCGCACGGCGTTTGAGTGAAGGAGATCGGGCGACGCGAGCCGGAAAATTTACAACCTGGGGCATGTGGGACATGCTCGGGGAGTCACTCATAGGCAAGACGCTGGGCATCGTGGGTATGGGGAAAATCGGCTCACGGGTTGCTGAAATTGCCGAGCACGGTTTTGGCATGCGAGTCATCCCGATTGGTCCTGAGCAAAAGCTTGATGAGATTTTGCCGGATTGCGATTTTGTGTCGCTCCATGTGCCGCTTTTGGATTCAACGCGCCATCTCATGAACGAAACACGATTGAAACTGATGAAGCCAAGCGCGTACTTGATCAATTCTTCCCGAGGGCCGGTGGTGGATGAGGCTGCGCTCGTAGATGCGCTTAAGGCTGGAACGATCAAAGGCGCGGCACTGGACGTCTATGAAAACGAGCCGAATATTCATCCCGAACTTCTCACCATGGAAAACGTGCTTCTGACGCCCCATATTGCCGGAGGAACCCGCCAAGCTCGTGAGAAAATGGCCGAAGTCGCCGCGACCAATATTATCGAGTGCCTTGAAGGCAGAACCCCGCCGAATGTGGTACAATGATGCCAATGGTTGAGATTATTCCTGCAATTTTAGTGAAGACTCGTGAGGAGCTTGAAACTACCATCCGGCGGCTGGAGGGTCATACGGAGCGGGTGCACTTGGATATTGCTGACGGGATTTTTGTCCAGACCAAGACGATTGACGGCTTTGAGGATATCGAGCAAATCGAGACAGATTTAAAATTTGATATCCACCTCATGGTCTCTAAGCCGGAGAACCACATTGCCCGCTGGCTTGAAACGCCGGCTGATCGTTTCATCTTCCATGCCGAGTCGACCCACAAGCATGTCGAAGTCATCAATCTGATCAAAGAGGGCGACGCTTCAGCGGGCATGGCGCTCAATCCGGATACTTCTGCTGATACGATCAAAGACTTCGTTGATTTGCTTGATTTCACCATGTTCATGAGCGTGGTGCCGGGACGCCAGGGGGCGCCGTTTGTTCCGAGTGTCATTGAGAAGATTAAAGACTTCCATTTTTACTATCCAGATAAGCCGATCATGGTAGACGGTGGAGTATCTGACAAAACTGCTCCTGATCTTTGTGCTGCCGGTGCTAGTATGCTCGTGTCCGGAAGCTATGTGCTGAAAGGTGAAGTAAAAGATCAAATCGCAAAACTTCAAGAACTATGTACGATATAATTTCAATTGGATCAGCAACCCGGGATGTGCTTTTGGAAAGCGCCGGGCTTTCCGCCGGAGGCGGATCCGCCTCGGGCGGAGATCATTCCATTTGCCTGACACCTGGATCAAAGATTGAGGTCAAAAAGCTCGTTCTTGCCACCGGCGGAGGAGGGACGAACTATGCTGTTACGTTCGCACGGCAGGGACTGAAAACCGCGTGCATCGGTGTTATTGGCAAAGACGCTAATGGCCAGGAGATACTTCGCGAGCTTAAGGGTGAAAGCGTTGATGTCAGTATGTTCCAGCAGCATGACGACCCCCCTTCGCCTGAAGGCTTCGGCGGGGCAAGCATGACTGCATATTCGGTAATCTTGGTTTACCCCGATGGTGAAAGAACTATTTTGTCATACAAAGGCGAGGGACAACATTTTTCTGCGGCACAGATTGATTTTTCGAAATTACAATCAAAGTGGCTTTTCTTAGATTCGCTCGGCGGACACTATGATCTCTTCGAAGCGCTCGTGAATCATGCGGTGAAGAACAATATCAAGATCGCCTGTAATCCCGGTGGCAAGGAACTTGCGCACGGCCTTGAGAAGCTCAAGCCGTTTTTGGCGCACCTGGATATATTTCTAGTCAATAAAGAAGAAGCGGCGAGCTTATTTGGCGAGCAAAGCCCACGAGAATTCATGTCAAAAGCTATTATTTCGATCAGCGATGGCCCGCAGGGCGTCTCAGTCACTGATCCGGAAGGGCATACCTATACCGCTGGCATTCCCGATTCGCCGGTTGTTGAGCGCACGGGCGCGGGAGATGCATTTGGTTCAGGATTTGTGAGTGAGTATATACGAAGCGGAAATATAGAAAAAGCGATTCAGTTCGGTACCGCCAATGCATCATCCGTCGTGACGCAGTTTGGTGGAAAAGCAGGCATTCTCAAGCAAGGCGATAACGGCCCGTGGCCGCTGGTCCATGTTGACACGAAATGAATTAATCCAAAAAGTGACGCGCATGGATGCTTGGCTCCAGGGCAAGGATTTGTTTGCGTTGGCGCTTTCACTGACCGATGAACACCGTGGCTTTTTTATCAAGCACGAGCGTGCGGTCAAGCTCTTGGAAAAATTTCCGCCCCAAAATCTGCTTGACCATTTTGGATATCAGAGTGTTTCTGAGCTTTTCAAAGAAAAGCCCTTTGCATCGGTGTTTGCATCGCTTCGATTTGCGCAAGATAACACATGGATGCACAAGTTTTTTGATGAGGCATATGCTGGGCTGGGCGCAGAAGACTTTGAGGAGCGCGAGGTGGAGCTCAAGATGCTGGAACCGGAATGGATGGAAATCGCGGCAAAGTTTGGCAGCAAAAAGCTTCACAATCTAAGCCACCTTAAGGAACTTGGCATTATTTTTGTGGAGCCGATTCCGCAGGACGTGCCGGGGGTGATGATCCGCGCCCTGGCGCTTTTGCTCCATTATCTCAACGAAGTGCCATTTTATTCCAAGCTCATCAAGCAGTATTCGCAAGAGCCTGATTTTGTAACCAAATTTACATCGCTTTTGCGCGGCGATGTGCCGGAAGTTCCGGCGCCGGCAGGAACTATGCGCATCGTCCAGCGGTACCTATCCAAAGATGATCCCAACGACTGGCGCCTTGCGGAGCCGCACGTCAATCCTGAAGCAGAGCACTTTTACCGCGCAGAAGGTGATATGGCCGCGCTTCAGGGCGATTTTGCCGGATGGCAGGAGTATGATTACATCGCGAGCGATGAGGGAAGCTCTAACCTCATGGATGTCGTCATGTCGCTGGTGCAGAAAAAATCAATTGATTACCATCAAAAAGAAGCACTCTGGAACCAGAAGTTCATTGATCAATTCGGCCGCGAGCGCATGAACGAACTCATCGAGAAGAACATCATCGGTGGATTCATCGAACTCTAGATTTTTATTTCAACCACGTCGCCCTCCTGGATGATGTAGTCTTTTCCCACGGTACGGAGCTTGCCGGTGGCGCGCGCTTGCGCATAGCCACCAAGATCGAGGAGGTCTTTCCAATTGATGACTTCGGCGCGGATGAATTTTTGCTCAAAGTCAGTATGGATCGCACGCGAGGCGCGGGGGATGGGGTCGCCGACGTGGGCGGTCCAGGCGCGGGTCTCGTCTTCGCCGGTCGTCAGGAATGTCAGGAGGCCGAGCGTCTTATACGCTTTGACGATGAGCTCATCCAGACCCGATTGCTTAATGCCTACGTCTTCAAGATACATTTTTTGTTCTTCGGGAGTTGCTTCTGATAATAATAATTCAAACGTACTGGATAGCACGACGCCGTCAATTGGCGGCTTCCAGCCAGCTTTGAGCTGTGCCTCTGAAACGTTGAACACATAGATCACTTTTTTATTGCTGAGTAAGTCCAATTCAGGCAAGTCCTCGCCTTTTTTCTTTTCACGCTTCTCTTTCGTCTGTAAATCTGCGAGCTCAAGCTCGGTTTTAATAATCTCGATATCGTCCAGGGGATCTACGCGATTATGGACGTGGGTGATGTCTTTGTCGTCGAACACGCGCACGACATGGGCAATCGCATCCACTTCGCGGATATTGGCGAGAAATTTATTGCCCAAGCCTTCCCCCTGCGAGGCGCCTTTTACCAGTCCTGCAATGTCAATGAAATCAATTGCCGTCGGGATGATCTTCTTGGAATTAAAGAGCTTAGCCAATAGCTCGAGCCTTTCATCCGGCACAGCAACGACGCCCACATTGGGATCAATCGTGGTGAACGGGTAGTTCTGGATATCGATCTGTTTTTTGGTGAGAGCTTTGAATAATGTCGACTTGCCAACATTAGGCATTCCCACGATTCCGATACTTAGCACTGAATACGACATGGCTGGATGATACGGGAAGATGTCCATAGACCTCGAGCCGTTCTTGCGAGCCGATGACTTTATCTAAAACATTCATAAGTATTGCCTGTTTTGTCTCAAAGTTCAAGGCATGAAGCGTAGCCGATGCTTTCTTTGCAAAGTGCGATATTTCGTCTTGGGTCGGCATCCCTGAAATCCCAAGTTCTTGCTCGGCAGATTTTGCTTGCGCAATTTGGGTATCAATAGCTTCTATGCGTTCTCGTAGGGGAGTAGTGTAAGCTTTTAGTTGATCCAAAGAGAAGACGCCAGCACCGTAAGCTTTGGTGTAACGTTCTTCCTGGTCCTTCAATTTCTCCTTTTCTTTTTGCAGGGCGTCAAGGTCGTAAACAGTATCTTTTACTTTTTCACGGCGGGCTTTCATCCAGCGTTCGGTTTGGGCAAGCATCAGCTTGGGAGAGCTCATAAGTTCAGCAACTTTGCCCCATACGAGCTGATCGGCAATCTTTGCATTGATACCGCGTTCAAGGCATGTGTGAGGCAAGGGGAAGCTATAAATCCGATCGCTACAGCGATAATACAGATGCTTGCCACCTTGAGCAGCTTCGCCCACTCGAGTTTTCCCGCAGGTACAGTAAATTCTCGTACTTAGTAGATATTGGTACTTCCTATTTCTGGGATTGATCGCTGCATTCACCTTTAACTGTGTTTGTGCTCGATTGAAAAGATCAACATCAATGATTGGAGTTACAGGTATTTTTGCAGCAATCCATTCTTCCTTTGGCTTCATTCTTTTGCTGGTCTTCTTCGTTTTCCTATACTTCTCTATTTTCAAAGGTTTTATAGGCACTACGGCGTACGATGTGCCCCAACGACCATCTCCGTAGTAGGTAGTGTTATGGAGTATATGGATGAGCGTGCTGGTATTCCATACGCCTCGTTTGCTTTTCCGAGGGGGGATTTTCAATCGTTGCAGTTCCAGGACCACTTGTCGGATATTCATGCAGTCGTCAGTAATCCAGGAGAAGATCATTTTTACCACACGGGCTTCTTCAGGGTTGATTTCATAGTATCCGTGCTGCTTAGTTTCTTTGTTATTGCGGATGTAGGTATATCCGTAGGGAGCTTCCGTTGTCAGAATATGCCCTTCTCGGACTTTCCGAAGTTTTCCGAGACGGAAGCGCTCTGAGATTTTTGCCCGTTCGTATTCTGCAAAAAGCCCACGTACTCCGTGCAAGATTTTATCTTCAGGGTTTTTTGGAGCTGAAATGGTTACAAAGATGACCTCAATGCCAGCTTCTTTTAGTTCATCCATGACAAGCTCCTGGTATGAATATCGGCGAGCCAGACGATCGGGATCATATATCAGCACTGCATTCCAAATTTTCTTCTGTGCGTCTACCCGCAATTGGTCCAAGGCGGGACGCACTATGCTGTCGCCACTCCATCCATCATCAAGATATTCTTGAACAATCGTATAGCTGTTCTTGTGCGCAAAATCCCGCACCGCGGAGAGTTGTGTTTCAATCGTGCCCTCATTTTCCTGGTTGGAAGTTGAGACACGACCATATACGGAAATGATCTTGGGTTGTGATAGGGGATCGGTCATTTCTTTTTGTTTTTAGACCGTTCTAAAAACTTCTTCACTTCATCTTCGGGGATACGCCAAAGAGAGGTTTTGCCTGTGCCGAGTTTGTGACCCACTAAAGCGCCCGTGCGGAGCCAACGCTCTATAGTGCGTTCGTGGACTCGCAGATATGTTGCTACTTCTGCTCTGGTGAGAAACTTCATGTCTTTATTATATTCTTAGTTATACTTAGCTGTCAAACGAGTTGTCCACTTCCATTTTCAGTAGCTCTTCAAAGAGAAGATCAAAAGCTCGTTCAAGCTTTTCTTGCTTGGCTTGATCCTCGGATTCGCTATAAACGAATTGAGGACATTTTTTATTGGGATGGAGAAGATTCTGGGACATAGCGAAAAACTGCATCATTTATTATCTGCCCAACAGCTTTTCAAGGATCGCCCTTTCCTGATCTGAAAGTCCCACTCCACCCTCACTACCTTGCCCCGATGTTATCTTTCGGACAATCTTTACGGCGTCCTCTCCGCTCATACCACCATACCCATACGATCCAAATGTCGTGCCCACATTGTCGTGGCCGAGGTTCATGCTGATAGCCCGCTTCTCTTTTTCGGTAAGTCTTGTTTCGCTCATTATGCTCACAATCAAGTGGCGGAAGGAGTGGGGATGAAAATAGTGCAAACCCGCATTGATGCACCTTTTTTCAAAAACCTTGCGTGCTCCGCCCGAACTGCTCCACAAATCACTGCTCACCAGCGTTTTGCTGTAGTCGCTTTTATTTGAAAATCCCTTGAGTGTTGAGGGAAAAATCGGATCATCGGGCTGTGCACCCTTTTCCAGTAAATGATCATACCACTCCATGAAGCATCGCTCTGGCTCGCTCCAACCTATCGGGAAAAACGTGGTCAGGATTTTCTTTGAATTTTTCGTCAGTACACCATCCCCAGGATTTTGGTCAATGATCTTGGTTTCTTTATCAAAGTTCTTCATTTTTATCGTTGTGATAGCAGAAATGCGCATGCCCGTAATGAGCGCGAAGCTGATGATCGCCCTATCTCTCATATCAATCTCATTGCTCACCGTTATGCTTTCGATGATCTGCTTTACCTCATCAAACGTCGGTATCCGTTTTGTGGTCCCCGAAGTAGCTATGCGGGCATCTTTTTTTGAGAGCCGAAGAAAATCAACGTCGGTTTTTCGCACCTTCTGCTTGTAGTCTGATTGCTCCGATAGCCACTTGAAAAATCGCTTCACGCGGCGCAGGTAGTTATATTGGGTTGCCATCGAAAGATGGCCTGCGTCCGTCTTGGCGTCTCGCGCTTTTAACCAGTCAGTAAACGCCATCGCTTTTTCTTTGGTGAAATTGGAAAAGTCATCATCTTCAGAGAATTTCTGCCACTGGGCAATGGCTTCCGCGAACTTCGTTACCGAGTCTTTAGCAAATCCTTCGCCACCTTTGAGGTGTACATAAAATCTTCTTTTTGCGAGCTCGTTTTGATGTGTTGAATTTGTCATTTTGGTGATTATGTTAATTGTTATCGAACATGGACATTTGAACGGGAGTTGTGGGTATCTGATATTCCTTTTGAGACCGTTGGATTGGCCTGGCCATTTTACCGCTACACACACTGCAAAGCGCCTTCTTCATACTCCCCACAACCGCTATCGAACCCTTCTTTGCACGTCTTGGACCTTTACAGGTAAGGCAGTTAAATTCATAGCGCCCGAGCGTAAACTTATGCTTTGATTTTCTCTTTCGCAGAAATTCTTTCACCGCGCTACCCTTGATCAGTATCGGATTTTTACTGCCTGGAACAGTGGCCAAGCCCAGATCAATCCAACGAAAGCATGTTTTTTCACTGGCCTCTAAAGCATCGGCTAACTCTTGGATTGTATAGCTCAAATGCACAGAGACGTTTTGAGGATTGAACTTTGCCATTCGCGTTTTTTCGCTTCATGGGTTCAATCGCTCCGTAACATGCTTTTGAGAGCTTTTATGTTGTCAAAGAACGACCGAGCTTTGACTTCCAAACGATCCGCGAAATACCGATCCGTGATTCCCTCAATACCGTCCGAACGACGAAACAAGAACAGCGACTTATGAGGATTGTCTTTTTTGACAGACAATAACTCAAAGCCCGCGCACAGGAGCGCGGCACTACAACCGAGATCGTACAAGCTGAAGATCAATGCTGGATCATCCAGCGTTTCACCTTTCTTCATAGTTGGGTAATGGTTTAGTAATAATTTGGTTTTTTGCAGACAAACAAAAAACACATCTTGATGATGCGTCTTTTGCGAAAGAAAATCGGTCTATGATTTCTCCTTTTTCTCCAGGATTTCTCCTAACCTTTTGGATCGGTCATCATGTAGCTTCCCGTTGAGGGGATTGAGATAATTTTATCAATGCCCGCGTATTTATTTTTGATTTCACTTTTCATTTTTTGGCAGAACTTTTGGGGGGTATCCGCAGATTGTTTGCCAGTCTGTTTGCAGACATAATCGTATATTTCTTGGTATGTTCTTGGTCTCTCCCAAGCGTCCCAGAGATACAATAAAAACCAGTAGTGCGGACCTTGTGGCTCGGGCGTGTATTTTAGCTTGCCGTTGAGATAGAGTTGCCCCGTTGCCTTGTCAAAGTTGACCTGGCGTATACCCTCAAGCGAAGCAGTTAGCTTTTCCTTATCAAACCATGTCTTGCTTTTGCCATCCGCAAGCATATCAGCAAGCGTTGCAAAAAATACATTGTCAAAGCGTAGCTTGAGCGTTGGCTTTTGAGTATTTGATAAAATGATTTTCGCTCCGTTCTGCACTTGTGCAACATACAAATCAACCTCTGCATCGTTGTTGGTCCTCAAATACAAAACCTCACCTGATACCTTGCCGTGGTATAGCTTACCGATGCTATAGAGCACCTGCTCGGCATGTGTGCCTTGGTCTGAAAATGCCCCATTGCCAAGCACTTTGATGCCAAGCTCGTTTGCAATCAATTTCAGGAGAGCGTCATTGTTATAGTCAAAAATCGCCAAATCTTCATTTGAGAGTGTCTTCCTACCAGCGCCATTTTCACACACATAAAAAACCTCATTGTCAGCATCCCTAACCAAACACTCATGCCCCTCTTCGCACAAAGTGCACGGGACCGCTTCAAGATATTGCCCTTGAACAAGTATTTTTTTCTCGATAAGTTTTGAAAAATCCGATGGATACTTTTTGCGTTCGTTGATGCCAAACGATATAGGCAGAGTATGGGCGGAGATACGTTCAAAAAACCATTGCATGTTTTACGCAGTATACAAACCCCAGTCCTTGAGAAGTTTGCGGACCACATCATCTTGCGGACGATTTTTCAGATCACAGTGATTTGGAGGCGTGATGTTGACCGAAACTTGTTTTCTCCTACCCTTCCCGCTTTGCGATTGACGAAAGACAACAGTAATTTTGATGCCTTCAGCTTCCCAGCCTGCATTGGCATCGAGCCAAAGCTCTTTGAGTATCGCCTGAATTGCGTCTGTGCCCGTGAGTAGTGTCCTGCCACCAATATCAATATAGATTTTATGTGGCGACCCTCTGCTTTTGAGACGGATTGATTTCAAATATACCCGCTCCACACCATCAGTCGCGTCAGCAACCAGATTGAGCTTGATGATGTCTTTGATAGACGGCAACGTATAAAGCTCCTCATCGGTGTTGATGTCTTGTATGCCGAGAAAGTGCGAACAGAAAAGTTTTTGAAGATCACGCACTACATCTCTACCACCAATAGCACGAACGCCGAGCATTTTGCGATCCTGGCTATATACGAATACCGCATCAAAGACCGCACGACGAGGTACTTTCTCATCCAGTTTTCCATTCACAAATGCCGTGTCTCTTGTCGTGAGGTCCTCAAGGTATGCTCTCAAAATGAGCTTGTCGTTATCTATGAAAGTTTTGATTTTGCACTGCTCACCCTTGTATGATTGCCGATAAATGCCTTGTATCTGTTTTTCAAACTGGCTCATGGTTTCTGGATTTGCCATGAGTTCAGCTATCGGCTTCACTTTTGGAAGGCGAAGCTCCTTTACAGCACAGTTTTCTATATTTGCCATGCTGTAGTACTCGTCAAACTCTTTGGTGTAGTTTATGTAAGCAAGCAATGCTCGCTCGTCGTTTGTTTCGCTTTTATCTTCAATAAGCTCTTTGCGTTTGATATGTGGAGCCAACGCGCAAAGTGCCTCGATATGGTTTGCCGAGGACAATGCGTTTACATAATCCAGTTCCATCAAAATCCTATCCTGGACCACTTTTTCTTGTTTTTTAATAAACTGCATCGTGCGATCCGCGCTTTCCTCTCGCGTCTCTTCTTTCGTTGGGACCGTGTAGTCAAGACTGTGTATCTTTTTGAGATACTCCTTTATGATTTCAGGACTGATATGCTGTATAAAATCTCGTTGGTCCGAGTAGTGCGATGCCATGGTAATGTTGTGTAATGGTAATTTGCGCTCTTGCTCAAGCTCGCGCCTTGCTGTAAGATAATGGTATCAAATGGTAAGTAAAAAATCAAGAGAAAAAATCATGGAAAAGCATGGAAACGTTCCCGAGCTCATCACGATCACGGAAGCATCCGAGATTTTGAAAGTACACCCGAACACATTGCGGCAATGGGACCGCAAAGGCATATTGAGAGCAGTGAGATTTGGTGAAAGAAAGGATCGCAGATATAATAAAGCGGAGATAATGAAATTGATGACAAAAAAATGACATAGTTTTTCAACGACAATTGCCTAAACCTTGGTAACACAGGGCATGGCTAACACACTGCTACATAGAGATGGCGTTTCTACCTGCCACATGTAGCAGTGGTCCTGACCGCAAGGTCAGGAGACAGAACCCGAAAGGGATTTGTCGGCAAGGGGAGGCGCCTTTTCTGTTCTCTTGCTATAAAATCCACTGCTACAAAATGAAAAAATTACCATTACAATCGGCGACGAAAGTCGCCACACAGCATTTTGCGATTGAACAAGCGAAGGGTAGGCCGATGCTCCAATGGGTTGGCAAAAAACCAATTGAAAGCGTTGAGTATTATCCTGCTCAAGAAAAAGAAATATACGGCGATAAAAGCGCAAAGGATTTCAACAAGCTATTTTGGGGCGACAACCTACAGGTCCTATCACACCTCGTCAAAGAATACAGAGGGCAGGTTGATCTCATTTATATTGATCCGCCATTTGATAGTAGGGTGGAGTATGTAAAAAAAGTAAAAATCAGGGGTGAGAAAATCGAAGGCGAGCGGCAAGGTGTGCTTGAGGAAAAACAATATAACGACATCTGGGAAAAAGACGAGTACCTTCAATTTATGTATGAGCGTCTCTTATTGATGCGAGAGGTGCTTTCGGATGAGGGAAGTATTTATTTGCATTGCGATTGGCATAGGGACGCCTACATTCGTTTATTGATGGATGAGGTTTTTGGAGCAGACAATTTTGTCAACGAAATCATTTGGAAATATGAAGGTCCTGGTTCACCAAGCAAGACAAGATTTGCACAAAAGCATGATGTCATATATCGCTACGCAAAAGACGCCAAGCGTTGTAAATCCTACGAATTATACTATCGCGAGTTCGTGTCTGATAAAGATGCGAATTTTGGCGAGGATGAAAAAGGAAGATTTTTTTATACCTTACCCAAAGGTGATTATTCTGATGAAAACATTGAGAAGTTAGAAAAAGAGGGGCGAGTTTATAGAACAAGCAAGGACGGGATACGGATCAAATACTTCGTGGAAAAAGTAAAGGGTGGATTTATGAAAGATTTGAAAATACAGGATGTTTGGACCGATATACCCTCCCTTGGTTTGACTGCAAATGCTCTTGAGAAAACTGATTATCCCACCCAAAAACCCGAGGCGTTGCTTGAACGCATTATCAAAGCATCCTCGAACGAAGGCGATCTTGTAATGGACTGTTTCGTTGGCTCGGGGACCACATGCGCCGTGGCTCAAAAGCTCGGCCGCCGATGGATAGGATGCGACATCAACCTCGGCGCAATACAGACCAGCACAAAGAGGCTCAATCAAATCATTGCCGATCAGCAACAGGACAAAACTAAAAACTTCAAAGGTTCGCTCGGCTTCAAAGTTCTCAACGTCAATGACTACGATGTTTTCAAAAACGAGCTTGAGGCAAAGCAAATCATCATGGAGATGTATGGCGTAGAGCCAATCAAGCGCACATACTTTGATGGTGCTTTGGATAAAAACTTTGTGAAAGTCATGCCGCTCAATCGGGTCCTCAACAAAATGGACATCCGCTCGCTTATCAAAAACGTCAATGACAAAATTGACGGCTTTACGGTCAAAACAAAATCCAAGGCTGGCGATCCCGTGTATGACGAAGGGGTCCTGGTCATCTGCTCTGGCACGGAGCTTGATGTCTGGGACTTTCTCAAAAAGGAGAATAAAACGGGTGTGATGATTGATGTGCGCGACATCAATACAGACAAGAAAAATCTCATTTTCAAGAAAAAGCCCGAGGCAAAGATTGCCGTAAAAGCCAAGGATAAAAAACTCACTGTAGAGCTCACGGATTTCTACTCGCCGATCCTTATGCGTAAGCTGGAAATTGAGAATGAAAAGGTGCTCAAGAAAGACCAACAAGCAAAGGTTGGCGACTTCAAACAAATCATTGATAGCGTCGCCGTTGACGTGGACTACAACGGCAAGCTGTTCAATGCCGAGATCATGGACCTTCCCGAGAAAAAGGAAATCATCAAAGCCAAGTATGAGTGGGCATATCCGAAACAAGGAGATTATACTATCGCAGTCAAAATCGTTGATGTGCTCGGCGAAGAATACTTTGAGACATTTGAGGTCAAAGCATAACCATGGACAGCATATTTCTTGAGAAAATCAGAAAGCAGGTTGATGACTGGCGCATTGCTGGCTATAAGGGCATATACCGAGAAACCGAAAATATCCTCACCCATATCAAGCGTGTTGGCTTCTTACATGAGCCACAGGTCCAAGCCCTTGAAACGTATATCTATCTCAAGGAAGTCATGGGCAACAAAGCATCGCTTGAGATTTTTCGCTCCTCATTTGAAAACGAAAAAGACCTTGTGCTTGGCTTGGGCGTGCCAAAAGATCAGGCGTTTGATCTCATAGGGGATAAAGACGAAATAGAGCGACGATTGATTGATGCCTTTGGCGAGCTTGATTATGCAAATCAGGTGTACGCGCTCACGATGGGATCGGGCAAGACTATACTCATGGCGGTGATGATGCTGTATGATTTTACGCTCTCGTTTTACCACAAAGACGATATGCGATTTGCGAAAAATGCTCTGGTTTTTGCGCCCGATACCACGATCATTGAAAGTCTCAAAGAAATCAAAACCTTTGACTATGCCAAGGTGTTGCCCAAGGAGTACCAAAACATCATCCTCAATATCAAGTATCACTACCTCGAAAGCCCCGAGACTGCGCTTGCTCCCATCGGCAACTACAACGTCATTGTTTCAAACTCACAAAAGATAATACTCAAGACCAGGAACAGCGAAAGCAAAAACGGCGCATTGCGTCTTTTTGGCGACAAAAAACAGAATGAGAAGCGCGAGATTGAAAATGCCCGTTTGCGGGCAATACGCCAGCTTTCCCAGCTCACGATCTTTGTGGATGAAGCCCACCACTCCTACGGCAAAACACTTGAGGGTACACTCAAAAAGACACGCCAGACGATTGATTATCTCCATAAGAGCACGCCGCTTGTTTCAGTGGTAAATCTTACAGGTACGCCGTATGTGAACAATAAGATGATCGCCGATGTTGTGTTTCACTTTGGGCTCAAGCAGGGCATTGAAAAAGGCATCTTGAAGCAAATGCGCATTGTGGGCTTTGGTAATGTGCGGTCCCAAAAGTTCTTGGAAGAAGTCATTGATACGTTTGTCGCGGAGTATGGCAAGAAACGGCTTGAGGGACGACTGCCAAAGATCGCTTTTTATGCCGCAAACATTGACGACTTGCGAAAAGATTTGCGCCCCAAGCTGGAAAGGATACTTGCCACGCGTGGTATCTCTCTTGATGCCGTTCTTGAGTATCACACCAAAGCAGAGGAAAATGCTGATGAGTTCAGACGCCTTGATACCGCCGACAGCAGGAAACAGATCGTGCTTTTGGTAGGCAAAGGGACCGAGGGTTGGAATTGCCGCTCGCTCGTCGCTGTAGCGCTGTATAAGAAGCCAAAAAGCACCATTCTTGTGCTTCAATCCACAACGCGCTGTTTACGCCGTATCGGCGATAATCAGACCAAGGCGCACGTTTTTCTATCGGACGAAAACTACCGCATCCTTGACCATGAACTCAAGAGCAATTTTAATACCAGCGTCAACGAGCTCAATGCACAGGATCAGCGCATGGTCCCGCATACGCTGAACATACAAAAGCGCAAGACCGTGATGGTCAAGAAAATCACTCACGAAATTGTTGCGGTGCAAGCAAGCGATGTAAAAAGCATCAAGATTGATTTTGACAAGTTCAATCCAGAAAAATATCAAGCATACGTTGGCGAAGGCGGCATCTTTATTGGTAATGAAGGTAAGGCACACTATGAGCAGGTACAAGCCACCCGCAAAATACAAGAAAAGGGTGATTTTACTTTTTATGAGATCGCCGAGATCATCAATCGCTCCACACATTTGCCGTGCATTGTCGTTGACCAGATTATCGCGGAAAGCGGCAAGACGCGCTCTGATTTTGTCGCCATGGTAAATGACAGCCCAGCACTGGTCCCGTTCGTGGTGGGAGAAATTCTCAAACGCGCCTATCGGTACGAGGAAAAATCAGACACCATGGAAGAAGAGCTTGAGTTGACCAAGATTGAGAGCTTTCCTTTTGAAATCAACATACAGCAAAACAGAGAGTCGCTGGTAGTCTACAAAGCAAATGAGGAAGAAGCTGGACATGCAGGACGGATCGGCTTTCACATCAATCCGTACAATTTTGACAGTGGCGATGAAAAAGACCTTTTCAGATGGTTGCGCAGTGTACTTGAAAAAGATGAGGCACTTGCGGATGTATACTTCACAGGAGCTCGCGTATGCGCGGACCCAACCCATACCGACTTTTATTTTGAATACTGGAGTCCCGAGCAACAAAGAATGGCGCGATACTTTCCCGACTTTCTCGTTGAAACGTCCAAGGGCAGGTTTTTGGTAGTGGAGACCAAGGATGGGAGCGAGAAAGCCGACTACGAGGCCAACAAGCGGTCCTACGATGGCACAATGGGCAACCTCACCAACGAGATACTGGCAAAAGAGCTCGGCTTCCAAGAGTTCCAAGCTATCAATAAAAACTTTGAGTATAAAATCATGTTCAACGCCTCGCTACAACAAGAGCAGGTGAAACTTTTTGAGACGATGAAATCGCTATCATGATTGTTAATTTCCTTGAATTGTGCTATACTATCTTTAGTTCCTTGAGTATCAATCACTGTGGTCCGTACAGCTTACGGACCGTGTATGACTCCCGCAAGGGTAGGTAACTTGGGAAATCTGCGAGAAGCCACAAGCCATATACGACTAACTGCCAAAGCGGTTGGGAGATTTCATTCAGCTCGGTCGATGCTGGATCAAAACTCTTAGCCGCTTTTTTGTTTGTCTGGTCCACAACAAAAACGGTGCGGAGCCATTAGCAGATTACAAACAAAAATATGGAAACAAAAACAGAAAATATACAGCCTCCGTTCAAGCTCTTAATCTTGGATTTGTTTGACGCATATCACTACGCTGATGTGGTTAGTGGAGATTGGCGATATGCCTGGCTTACAGGTGGCTATGCGCCCATTTCAGATCACGACAAAGCAATAGCTCTTGCCGATCGTTTATTCTGGGCTCTAAATCCAGAAGCGAAAACCCAGCATGACTGGTACGAATGGGATGCGGGATACGACGTGCGCGTATACGATGCAGACAATGGCTGTGTTTATAAGGCACACCAGAAACTACCAAAAGAATAAAATAATGATATGAAAAAACCTACACAATGCATCTTATGGAAAAAGGATATGCTCATACCTCAAGACCTTCACTACGAAAACTTTGACCTCATTGAAACGTTTGAAGACGATAGCCACTTCAGCAGGCAACTACTCAAATGCAAAGAGTGCGGGCAACGGTATTTTAAGGAGTTCTACGAACAAATAGACTGGATCAATGGAAATGACCCGCAATACCGAACCTACATACCAGTTGAAACTAACGAGGAAATTGAAATACTAAAAAAATCATCGCAATTTGAGTTGTTGCAGTTTGTGCCACGATTGCAGGATGATTTCCCAGAAGATGCGAAAAATCGGACAGTGAGGTGGATGGGAAAATAGTGATTGAAAAAATATCGTAAAACCTGCTATGCTGATCCTGGAATAGCGAGACTCGATACGCTTACGAAGATTAAGAAATCAAGCTAAAAAGAAATGAAACTTTTTCTGGATATTGATGGAGTCATAGTAGGTAGAGGCAGGAAGCCAGCCGCGTATGTTACGGAGTTCCTTAAGTTTGCTACGGATAGACATGACTGTTATTGGGCTACTACTCATTGCAAGGGAGAAGATACCGATGACGTCATGAGGTATATTAAAGAAATCTTGCCAGCAGAAGCGGCTCTATACTGTGAAAAGATAAAGCCTACAAGGTGGTCGCATAAGAAGACTGAAATCTTCGATTATAATTCCGATTTTCTTTGGTTTGAGGATAAGCCATTTGAATTCGAAAAAGAGATTTTAGCTCAACATGGTAGATCGAATAGCCTTGTGCTGGTTGATTTAATATCTAACCCAAATCATCTGCATGATTTGATCAAATTACTATGAAAAATCAAGATTTGCGATTTAAGATGTATCTGACCGCGACCTACTTTCTGAAAAGTAAAGTGAGCAAAGCGAAGGTGTCGCTTATAGAACAGCATGGGGATTACAAGAAAGGAAGCTGGGGCTTGGCGAATAAAAAGTTGCCCAAGATTTACATTCTCAAGGAGGGAAAGGAGATATTATATGTGGGCATAACAAAAAGACCATTGAGCGAGCGTTTTAGGTATGGGCTTACCGCCTCTGGGAAGAATGGCTATCATGGATACGCATGGAAGGCGTTGGCGCGAAAGGTTCAATCTGGTCCGATTGATCTGTTCGTATATGTATTCAATAGCGAGGAAAGAACCGAAGTAATCGAGGCGGAAGTGGTTTATCTCATTAGGAACAAGACGGGCAAATGGCCTCGATACCAGACAGAAATCCATTTCCACCATGACGCAGACAGAAAAGAGCAAGGGATAGCCCGTAGGATTTATGAGCAGGTGTCGCGTTGATGAGTTGTTTTTGTTTATCCCGAAATTGTGGTAGTTTTGAGGCATGAATAATCTCGGTGTCATAAAGCAAAGCGATATTTTCCCAGAATTGCCTGATATGGAAGTTGAGAAAGGGCAACGAGGCGGTACAAGAAAAGCCGCTCGCGCCGTGCTTTTTGATTCAGATGGAAACGTTGGCCTACTCCATGTCGCCAATAAGCATTACTACAAACTTCCAGGGGGTGGCATTGATGGGAATGAGGAAGTGATTGAAGCTCTCAAGCGCGAATGTAGAGAAGAAATAGGATGCGAGATTGAAGTTTTTGGTGAAGTTGGAGAAATCACCGAGCATAGAAACAAAATAGACCTCGTACAAACATCATACTGTTATCTTGCAAATGTTGTTGGTCCCAAGGGCGAGCCTCACCTTGAAGAGGACGAGCGAGAAGCTGGATTTACTGAAATGTGGGTAGGGATTGATGAAGCCATAGAGCTTGTAAGAAACAGCGAGCCGACAACATACGATGGAGCGTTCATTATTGTCAGAGATTTGAAGTTTTTGAAAAAGGCAAAGGCACTCGGGAAAGAATTGTGATTTGCACCCTCACTGTGCTATTCTTTTTCTGGAATAGCGAGAGTCGGTATTTATGGGTTTTTGCTCATAACAGGATTGTGCAATGAGTCCGCCATCCGCCTTTGTGCGGTGGATTCTCCCGAAAGGGCGAAAGGTGCGGTGAAAAGCAATGCTGGCTTACGGGTCTACCGAGAGCTTGGCCAAGCACAAGGGAGCATATATGCGGCCTTGGGGTAAATGCATTTGCCTGCTATTCCGAAAAAAAACAACTCAATGATGGGTTGTTTTTGTTTATTATGCTACTTTTTCTTGAAAGTGATTCTCTTGTGAATTGGGCTTGACGGTCCTTTACCTGGGATGTTCTGCCAGTTTGGCACTGGCATTTTTATATTGAAATGGAAGGGGATATATCGGGTTCCGTTCTGATTATGCCGACAGATAGCATGTTAGGTGATTAATTTATGTATTTTCCAAACATCTCCGGCGCCGATGGTGAGAAGGAGCGTCTTGTCGTTGAGCTTGCCTTTGAGCAGCTTCGCAGCATCTTCAAACGTAGGCGCGTACTCGGCTTTGATGCCATGTTTTTGGATTTCAGTCACGACGTCTTTTGAACTGATCGTCTGCTTGCCCACTTCGCGTGATTCAAAGATATCCAACACAATCACATGGTCGGCATCGGTGAACGACGCGCCGAACTCTTTGAGAAACTTTTTGGTGCGGGAATAGGTGTGGGGATGAAAGACAGCCACGATCTTCTTATCTTGGAACGTAGAACGTAGAGCATGGAGCGTAGCCTTGATCTCCGTCGGATGATGGCCGTAGTCGTCGTAGACGAGGGGATCCTCGGAGATTTTCTCCAGGCGGCGGGGGGAGCCGCGGAAACTCAAGAGACCCGCTTGGATGCGTTGCTCATCAATGCCGAGTTCACGAGACGCCAAGACAACCGCGGCGGCATTGAGGACGTTGTGCTGACCCATGAGAGCGCTACGGAAAATGCCAATGGCCTTGCCCTCGTGATGTAGGGCGAACGGCGTGCCATGATCGGCATGCTGTACGGCTCGGATGAGGTAGTCGGCGCCTTCGGAAAAGCCATATGAAAACGTGTGGCACTTCGCTTTCGCAGCAACTGCCCGGCAGTCAGCATCATCGGCGCAGTAGATCAAAAAGCCTTCTTTGGGAATTCTTTTCACGAATTGCTCAAATACTTTTCTATAACTTTCTTTGGTCTTGAAATAGTCAGGATGGTCGAGCTCGATGTTCGTGAGGATGACGCCGAAAGGGGAGTATTGTTTTAATTTATTCTGGTATTCGTCGGCCTCGAAGACAAAGAGTGGTGAAGCCATGTGCCCCTCGGAAAACACGCCGTCGTTTCCTGCTGGAAACGCGTCTCTTTCTCGCGCCGTCGCGCTACGAAAAGGTTTTCCGAATGGCAATGACTTCACCCAAAGCTCGCTTAATACTTGCTCGCTGGTTGGGCCGGCTAAAGCCAGCATAGGGAGTTTACTAGAAGCTAATACATGAGCAAGCAAATTCGTCGTTGTAGTCTTGCCGTGAGAGCCGCAGACGGCGATGGACTTGAATTCTTCCGAAAGCATGCCGACGACATCGGCGTACGTCAGGACAGGAATCTTGAGCTTTCGGGCTTTATTTATCTCAACATTCTTGGTAAGATGAGAGCTAGAGGCAATGATGGCATTTGCGTCTTCCGGCACGTTTGTGGCATCGAATTGCTCGTAGATCGTCACACTGGCGCGGCGAAAATCAGCCGAGTCAAGCAAGAGAAACGAGTCTGTGGCATCCGATCCGGTGACCTTGATGCCAAGCTTCGCCAGAGCGAGCGCCAACCCCGACATTCCCGTGCCCTTGATGCCAATGAGATGAACTTTTTTGAGATCTCGTAACTGCATAGCCCTGATCCTACCACAAAGAATTTTTGAATCAAAATGAGAACCACTACTGATCTTTTGGCGATATGTCACACACGACTTTCTCCCGAAGCATATCGTAATTTGGAGCAATGGCTGACTGATCCCAACTACCAGGAATTTGTTTCCGAGGTTATGAGTTTTGTCGAGTTCCATCGTTGGGAAGAAGTTGAGGATTGTTTTTATACGCATCTCACGGTTGGGACTGGAGGGATCCGAGGTCATTTGGGAATAGGTCCTAATCGCATCAATCGCAGGATCATTGGAGAGGCTGCTCAAGGCTTGGTTGAATTTATGAAAAGTTTTGGCGGAAGTGCTCTCACGGGCGGCGTTGTCATCGGGTATGAGGCCAGGAAGCAGTCGCTGGATTTTGCAAAACTCTGTTGCGAGATCTTTGCGGCGAACGGTATCAAGAGTTATCTTTTTCCGCATCTATGCGCTACGCCGGAGCTTTCATTCGCTGTTCGTCACTTCAAGACTACCGCCGGAGTCATGATCACGGCGTCGCATAACCCCAAAACCGACAATGGATTTAAGTTTTATTGGTCTGATGGGGGACAGGTGGTACCACCTCTAGATGAAAAGTTTATGCAATGTGTGACTGCCGTGAAAGGTATTACTCGAATTCCCTTTGAGCAGGCTCAAAGAAAGTCACTGATCCAAAGTGTTTCCAAAGAACTTGACGTGGCGTATATCAGCGCCGTTCGAGGTTTGTCGCTCTCAAAAAGCCGTTCGGCGATGATCGTTTTTAGTCCATTGCATGGAGCCGGTTCGACCAATATCGTGCCAGTCCTTACCCAAGAGCAATTCAAAGTAGAAGTTGTCCCGCAGCAAGCAGAGCCTGACGAGGCTTTCCCTACCGCTCGGGGGACCTTAATCAATCCGGAGTACGATGAAGTTATAGCGCTTGCCATGGACTCTGGGAAACAAAAAAATGCCGATCTCGTGTTAGTTTCTGATCCCGACGCTGATCGTGTCGGCGTCGCGGTAATGCATCAAGGATCACTGGTGCGCCTAACCGGCAATGAAGTCGGTACGGTATTGACGCATTATATTCTCTCGCAAATGAAGCGCCAAAATCGCATGCCGCCTCAAGGGCTGGTGATTAAAACGTACGTTACCACTTCGCTCATTGAAGATGTCGGCCGGTCGTTTGGTGTTGAGGTGCGAGGAGATCTTTTGGTGGGATTTAAATACATCGGCGAGATTATCGAAAAACTAACGGATCCCAAGAACTTTATCTTTGCCGCTGAAGAAAGCCTCGGCTATCTCGCAGGGACCTTTACTCGTGACAAGGATGCCGCTATTGCGTCCCTATTACTCGGTGAGCTCGCCTCGGTGCTCAAGGATCAGAAGAAAACCATTATTGATTATCTCAAGATGATTCACGAGCAGTACGGATACTATAAAAACGTGCTTCTGGTTCGTGAATTTGCGGGCAAAGAAGGAAAAATAAAGCTCACCGCCGTCATGAAAGCTTTTCGATTGAATCCGCCACAGGAGCTTGCCGGACAAAAAGTATTGCGAACTATTGACCGCTATCAACCGCAGCTAGATGCATCTACCATGGACACCTACAAAGTAGGGAAGACAGGAGACCAGTTTACGCTGGTCTTGAGCGAAGATGAAAAGACCAGGGTTACGATCCGGCCTTCTGGCACCGAGCCGACCCTCAAGTGCTACGTGCAAGGATTTGTCCCCGCCGGCGATAATCTCGAAGAACGATCAAAGAATCTCGATGTGTTGATTGCGAAAATAAAAGACGAAATTGATCAACTGATAACGAAGAACTCATCATGATTCAGGAAATCAATAAAGATACGATTCTATGTATGTCTCTTGCGGGACGGCCGGGGAATTTTGGGACTCGTTTTCATAATTTTCTCTATCGCGAGCTTGAGCTCAATTATCTCTATAAAGCGTTTACTACCAATGACTTGCCGGGAGCAATTCGGGGAATTCGTGCGCTTAGTGTTCGTGGCTGCGCGATCTCCATGCCATTTAAAGAAGTGGTTATAGAATTACTCGATGAACTGGATGAGACCGCCAAGCGAATAGAAGCGGTCAATACAATTGTAAATTCCCAGGGGCATCTCGTCGGATATAACACGGACTATTTTGCGATTAGGGAACTTTTTCGAAGCAACAGTGTACCCACCTCATCACGAGTGCTAGTGCTGGGAAGCGGGGGAATGGCGAAGGCGGTCGCGGCGGCGCTCCAGGAGCTTCATTTTCAGGATGTTTTCATCGCATCACGAAATGGAACGACTTTAGAATCGCTTGCGAAGAAATATGGATTTCAATCAGGGACAAGTCCAGTGGATGAGTCCTATGACGTGCTAATCAACGCGACCCCGATGGGCATGCATCCAGATATTCATATGGTTCCATTTTCGGACCAATTAATAGAGAAAGCAAAAATAGTTTTTGATGTAGTAGCGAATCCGATTGAAACGAAACTATTACAGCAAGCCAAGAAGCTCGGCATCAAAACGGTTTCCGGTTTCGAGATCACGATGATACAAGCGCGCGAGCAGTTCATCCTCTATACTGGAGTGCAGCCACCAGCCGAACTCGTTGATCGAGCTGCGGCTTACGCACGGAATAGCTCGTAAAAAAGCGTGAATCCCCGGGGCGGATCGAGGATCACGACCACGGGGATCAAGAGAACTCCTCCCAAACTGATATGGCGAAGCCTACTACGAGGATCGCCACGATTACGCCGAGAATCGCCCACATGGCGATTGTAACTAACTGTTCCACGGCTACCTCCTTACAGACCCATTTTTGCCTTCACTTCACTCAAGGTCTGTGACGCGATGAGCATAGCCTGTTCTTCTGATTTCTTCAAGACCGACTCGACATGGTCGAGGTTTTTGGCGAGGTCGGCGCGGCGGGATTGGAACGGGCGGAGAAACTCGACGACGACGTCAGCAAGAGCTGTTTTAAATTGGGCATAATTATTTTCTTCGATATTCGGTTCGTCGCCAGCCAGTAGGGTGTAGATAGTACGCAAATTAGCGATGCCGGCAGGATCGGTGACTGCTTTTTTGATCTTGGCATGTATTGCATCAGGATCATCCGAAAGTGCGATGCCTTCATCGCCGGTCTTGGACATTTTCTTGGAGGAGTCTTTGAGGGACATGATCCTGGCGCCTTCAGCTTTGACCGTTTTGACCGACTCAAAAGTCTCGCCAAACATCGAGTTAAATTTCTTGGCAATCTCATTGGTCAGATCGATGTGCGCCTTCTGGTCGTCGCCGACGGGGACGAGGTTTGATTTGTACAGCAAAATATCCGCCGCCATGAGGACGGGGTAGTCGAGCATGCCCATGTGGTTGTATTTGCCGTCGGTTTGCTCCATTTTTTCTTTATAGGTCGGAAGACGCTCAAGCCAACTAACGGGAGTGATCGTATTAAAAAGCCATGCGAGCTCGGCGTGCTGGTGGACATGGGATTGGCGTATCAAAAGCGACTTGTCGGGGTTAATGCCTGCGGCAAGATAATCAAGCACCACATCCATGACGCCTTGGTGGAAGGTCTTGGGATCGTAGGGAGTCGTGATGCCGTGCAGGTCCACGACGGCATAGATGCTTTGCGCAGTCCCTTCGACTTCGCTCAGGGCAAGCCAATTCTTGATCGCGCCAAGATAGTTGCCGAGGTGGAGTTTGCCCGATGGCCTAATACCTGAAAAAATACGATTTGCCATGGTAAAAGTATATCAGCCGATGCGGATCAGTACAATGGAGCACAGAGTCAAGAAAAGCAGGAGTGCTTTGCGTCTCGTAAATCGTTCTTGGAACAAAAGATACCCGCAGAAAATTGTCACTAGGAGGTACATACTATGAATCGCGTTGACGAGGGTAAATGCCCCTCGGGAGAGAGCGATATTATACGCAATGCCTCCGGCAAATGAAAGTACTCCCATGATGCATCCGCTTGTGATACCAGGACCGCTCAGATGACTGTGCCATTTGGTGATTTCCGTACGATGGAAAAATGCAAAGAGGAGAAAAAGAAAGACCGTTGCAAAGCCAAACTGCAAAATTTGAAAGGTGTAAAGGTCACCGGAGTCCACGCCAATTTTTTGGAAAATTTTGTACGCGACCGAACAGATCGAAATAATCAGCATCAGCATAAATAGGCCCCGAGAATATTGCATATCTCGTTTCCCGAAGGCAAATAAGGCCAGCGTGGCAAAGGCGAGCAGGATACCGATAAATTCAAGCATCGAGAGCCGGTCACTGAAAATCACGAGCCCACTGGCAACCGTCAGAATAATATTGATGGTGTTGGTAATCGGTGTGACGACATTCGTATCGGCATAGTGGAATGCTTGAATATAGAGAATCCGAACCACCGAAAAGAATAATGCCCAGATAACAGCGATCCATACCAGTCGCGGAGTAGAGGCAGTAATATGATTCCAAAAAACGATGAGCGACAACAGAAATGGAAGACCAACCGACCATACTGCCATGACAAAACGGTTCTGGTTTCGCGCTGCCGGCATTTTCATGAGCGCTCCTCCCACACCGAAACAGATGGTGGCAAAGAGTGAATAGAAAAACCAAGATTGTTCCATAGCTATTTGATGAATCCGGAGCTCTGATGCTCCCAGAAATTATAGTACACACCTTTTTTGATCAGCAGGTCCTCGTGGGTGCCGTCCTCGACAATCTTGCCATCTTCAAGCACCGCAATGCGGTCTAGGTTTTGGATCGTGCTAAGTCGGTGGGCGATGACGATGGTCGTGCGATTTTTCATGAGCTCGCGCAGCGCCTCTTGGATGTACTTTTCGCTCACGCTGTCCAGTGAGCTCGTTGCCTCATCGAGGATCAGGATCGGGGCGTTCTTGAGCATTGCGCGGGCGATCGCGACGCGTTGGCGCTCACCGCCCGACAGCTTAATCCCGCGCTCGCCGACCAGCGTATCGTAGCCTTGGGGAAACTTGGAGATGAACTCATGCGCGTGGGCTTTTTTGGCCGCTTCAATGATTTCTTCCTCGGTAGCGCCTGGTTTGCCATACGCGATATTCTCGCGGAGTGTGCGATGAAAGAGAATCGGGTCCTGGGGGACATAGGCAATCTTGGAGCGCAGGTCGTCTTGGCGGACTTTTGCGATGTCTTGGCCGTCAATGAGAATTCTTCCTTCTTGGACATCGGTAAATCGCAGCAAGAGCTTCGTGATCGTCGACTTGCCAGCACCCGAGCTTCCCACGAGCCCCAGCCGCTGCCCCGCAGAGATGCGAAGTGAAAAGTCCGCAAATACGCGATTCGTTTTCTTGCCGTACTGAAACGACATGCGATCAAACTCAATCTCGCCTTGCCCGTCTTTGAGCACCTCGGGATGCTCAATATCTTTGATATCAATCGGTGTCTCGAGAATTTCGACAAGCTCGGAGGCGTCAGCAAACTTTTGCGAGATCCGTCCCATCGCTTTGCCGATATCCCATAAGCTTTCGAACATGGCGATCAGGTAGATCAAAATCAATACCACCGTACCGGTCGAAAGTAATCCCTCGCGCCAAAAATAAAGGGCAAATGCCATACTGCCAAACTCCAACACCGCGAAGAAGATCGCCTGGATGGTGTTAATTTTGTTGCCAAACGTCCAGGCTCGATGTCGCGCACTTTGTTCTTCTTCCGTAACATTCGTAAAACTGCGGATTTCTCTCGAACGAGAAGAAAACATTTTTAGGTTGAGTACATTCGTGATGACGTCCGCAAGGCGTCCCGTGACTTTTGAGTCTGCCGTAGATTGAGCGAGGTCAAGTGGAATTTTCTTCTTGGTCAGGTACCACGCGAAAAGAATATATACTGCAGTCCATCCAAGAAATATAAGGGCAAGGAATGGAGCGGTGAAGAACAGGACCACGATGATGCCGGTGATTCGCACCGCGGTCATCCAAAACACGAATGATATTGCATCAAACGCGTCTTCAAAGGAGCGCACGAAACGCTTTACTTTGGTGACCAGGCTGCCGGCAAACGAGTTCGTGAAGAATTTGTATGAGTGTCGTGTAAGTCCGGTAAAGGCAAAGTCCATGAGATCTTTCATGGTTTTTGATTCGAAGCGAGAAATTGCGAAGTCGCCAAGCCGGTAGGCGGTGTTGTACACGACCATGGTGATCCCGATATACGTGAGTAGTTTGACCAGCTCCGGCCAGGTTTGCAGGGGATCGTGAGAGGCGGCAAGGACATCGATAATGCGGCGGTACCAGAGTGGCGTGATGAGTCCCGCGAAGACAACGCCGATGGCATACATAATAAACACCATAGCGAAATACCCGCGGTGTTTTCGCATTTGCATCCAATAATAGCGCAAGATGGTGCGATAGGAGGGCTGGGACATATTAGGTTACGTCGTAGCCGACTCTGATTAGGCCTTTCTTATTGCTTATCTTACGAATCATCAGGTGTCCGATGTCTTTGAGATTCGCGACATGCGTGCCGCCGCAGGGGACGCCGAATGTACCATACAAAACCACCCGGGCCGGTTTGCCCTCGGGAAGATAATCGGGGACGTTGGCGCAGACCTTGTGCATCTCGCTCTTCGGCATGAATTGGATTGAGGTTTGGATACCCGCTGCAATAAATTTGTTCGCAGCCGACTCGATTTGTTTTTGAAGATTTTCTTTTTCAGCCTCCTCAAAGCTTCCGTCGTACTCGATGTACGGTCCATCAGGGAAGTGATAGCCCTTGCCGGGAATCCACGGCAGGCCAAGCTCATTGACGGCCATATCGAGCACGTGTCCGGCGGAGTGGAGTCGCGCATGAAGTGCTCGACGCTCCGGATCAACCTTCAAGGCAACTTCTTGGCCTGTCGAAAAAGAGCCCTTCTCAAAATGTCCAATGTGTCTGACGACGCCATCGACAAAGCGAACTTCTTCGACGATGAACTTTCCCGATTCGTTTTCAATAACGCCTTGATCGTACGGTTGTCCGCCACCTTGCGGATAGAAAATTGTCTCATCCAAAAGCACGACTGTTTTGCCGTCTTCTTCGGAAATGCCCATCACGCAAGTTTCGTGAGTGAGCTTCTGCATATCTTCAGGATAGATTAGTTTGGTGGAGTCCATGTGGGTATTGTAGAGATTTGTGGGCAGTTTTACAACATGCCCGGGTTGGTCGCCTACGTTTTTACGATGTAGGCGAAGAACTCTTCTGCTGGGATCTGGCCTGCTTGGCCAGTCTCGTCGCCTTGAGGCCGGGTCTCTTGGCCTTTTGCCTCTTGTCCTTCGCGCGGTTCTCTTTCTTTTCCTCGAGAGAGAGTTGTCGTGCCGGACTCCAGACAAAGCTGCCGTTTTTGAATCCCGAGCCCATAGGGGCGCCTCCTTTCGGAAATGAACCCTCCGGGATTGGAAGGCTCGTGTGAAGATCTATAAACTATCGATCTTCGCCAGAAACTTCCAAAACAAAAACCCCGCCGGAGGCGGGGTTTGATTTCAGGTTAAAAAATCGAAATTACCGCCTCTTCAGGAAGAAATCGGTAAAGAAGAAATTCACAGATTGTCGGAGATTTTTAATCACGTAAGTATGGTAGCAGAGATGATGATTTTCGTCAATTAGACTTCAATGACTACGGGAAGGATCATCGGCCGGCGCTGAGTTTTTTGGAAGAGAAAGAGGCCGATATCTTCGCGGATGACGTCTTTGAGGTCGGACCAGTTGATCGGGCGAGTGCCGGCTTTGGCGACCGTGGCATGCACGCGCTTGCGGACCAGCGTCAGCAGCTCTTTGTTCTCTTTGAGATACACAAAGCCGCGGGAAATGATATCGGGGCTGCCGCGGACTTTGCCGGTTTTGGAATCAATCAACGTGACGATGACAAACATGCCATCCTCAGCAAGCACCTGGCGGTCACGGATCACCACACTGCCGACATCGCCAACGCCCAGGCCGTCTACCATGATATTGTCGACGGAAGCGCTCTTCTTGTCATACCACCATGCGTCTTGCGTGACATGAATGATATTGCCGTTGTCAGGAATGATGCAGTCTTCTTTGGGAATACCGACTTCTTGGGCAAGCTTGGCGTGCGTCACCATCATGGAGTAATAGCCGTGATTGGGAAGGAAAAAGCGCGGCCGCATGTAGAGTATCATGCGCTTGAGGTCTTCTTGGAGCGCGTGCCCACCGGTGTGGATGTCCATCATCTGGTAGTGGTATACCGTGGCTCCCATGCGGTAGAGCAAATCACGCATGCGCTGGACGGTGCGCTCGTTGCCCTGGACGACCGATGAGGAGAAAATGATGGTATCGGAGTCCTTGAGCTTTACGGAGCGATGCTCGCCGGACGCGATACGCATCATAACCGCGCGCTCTTCGCCCTGCGCGCCGGTGCCAATGACGGTGATCTGATTTTCGGGGAAGTCATCCACTTGCTCAATGGCGATCTGTGTGCCGTTTTTGATGCGAAGCTGATTGAGTTCTTTAAGAATCTCGACGTTGCTCTTCATGCTGTAGCCGTCGATGGCGACCTTGCGCCCGTATTGCTCAGACAACTGAATCAATTGTTGAATACGGTTAATCAGTGAAGAAAAAGTGGCGGTGATGATACGGCCTTTGGACTGCTGGAAGATCTTCTCCAAGTTTTCATAAATCGCACTTTCCGAGACCGATGATCCGGGGCGCTCGGCGCCGGTCGAGTCGGACAAGAGCAGCGTCACGCCCTGATCGCCGAGCTTCTTGAGATACTCGATGTCAGTCGGCTTTTCATTGAGCGGCTGGGGATCAAACTTGAAATCGGCGGTGTGGAACACGGTGGCAACTGGCGTCGTAATGTGAAGCGCGAGATCCTCGGGAATGTTGTGGTTGACGTGGACGAACTCGACGCGGAACTGGGCGCCGAGCTGGATCACATCACGATCCTGCACGATGGTGATGTCCATCGCGGGCAGATGAGGAAACTCCTGGTGGCGCTTCATGATGATGCCCCAGGTCAGGCGCGAGCAGTAGATCGGGGGATTGCCGATTTTGGTAAGAATATACGGAAGCGCGCCGATATGATCGTAGTGGCCGTGCGTGATGACGAGGCCGCGGATGCGGTCTTTTTTATCATCCAGATAGGTGACGTTGGGAATATTGTAGTCAATCCCGGGCTGATCATCCTCAGGAAAGCCAAAGCCGGCATCAATCAGCATGATATCTTCTTTGTACTCAAGGACCTGCATGTTGCGCCCGATTTCTCCCAAGCCTCCCAAGTGGGTGACTTTGAGTGAGTCCTGCTGCATGAAGTCTTCATGCACATCACGTTCCGGTCGCTTCAAAACTTGCAAGGTACGCCGTTTTGGTCCGGCGTTGCGATGGTCGCGATAGCGAGGCGCCTTGTGAGGCTTCGTTACCGAGAGAGTTGGTTTTTGCTGCTCTGTCATAGGATTCTAGGTTATTCAGTACTTAACTTGTGCGGATGGGGAGATTTGAACTCCCACAGCCTTGCGGCCACTGGCTCCTGAAGCCAGCGTGTCTGCCAGTTCCACCACATCCGCAGGTTATTTTAATTTCTAATCTCGAAGCCTTTTGAGAAGTTCTTTTCCCTCTCCTGACTTCAAGTACTTTTCTCGTTCTCGAGCTTCAACTCTTGTCCGATATTTTTCAATCAAAACAGTTTTAAATGGTCGATAGGGAGCCGTAGTTTTTTCTTTTCCCTGTTGGTGCTGACCAATTCGTCGTTCGGTATTATTTGTTAAACCGACATAGATATAATTTCTTGAAAGACTCGCAATTGCATATACATAGGACATCTATTGAATAACCCTGAAGCTAGCGCGCCTGCCTGCCGGCAGGCAGGTCTGCCAGTTCCATCACAACCACAGACTGAGCGTAGGAGATCAAAAATGTTACTTCCATCTTATTTCTTTTTCCGTTCGGTGTCAATATACCATTCGTGTACCGTGTCAAATCGATTCGAAGGAACGGCAATGATACTCCCGCCGGTGTAGTGTATTCTCTTAGGCTGGGCATAGAGGTAATTCGGACTATACAAAAACACGACGGGCGCATCATTGAGAATGATATTTTGTAGTTTAGCGTATTGTTCTTTGCGCTTGGCAGGATCCATGATCTGCCGTGCGTTTTCAAGAATTTTATCAGCGTCTTTATTGTCATAGAGCGCCAGGTTTAGTCCGGGATCTTTTTTTTGGGAAGAATGCCAAAAGCTAAAAGGATCAGGCTCTAAACCGAGGACTTCACCAAAGAGTAGTGCCGTGTAATCTCGCTCTTTGATAGCTTGCTGGACTTCGATGACTGGCAGCGTGGTGACCGTCACCTGGGCGCCAACAGCTTCCCATTGTGATTTCAAAAGATCGGCTACCGCGGCAAGCTCCGGCCAGCTGGAAGTTGTAATCTCTATTTCTAGTTTTAGAGCTTCTTCTTTCCCGTCAGTCTTTATCGTCTTACCTCGTACCGTTTGGCCGTCAGCGAATTTCCATCCGGCTTCCTCAAGAAGCGACTTTGCTTTCTCAACATCAAACCCGTATTTCGTATCAGCATCAGGAATATCAATGATGCCGGAAAGCAGTGGAGAGTCTACGGTCGTACCCTTACCGTTGAGGATTTTTTCGATGATTTCTTGTTTATTGGTCGCGTAGTTCAACGCAAGACGGACTTTTTTGTCGGAGAGTTGTCTGCTCTGATTTTGATTAAAGAACACTCCAAAGTAACGAGGGAGATGGAGATCGCGAATGGAGAGCTGATTCTTGAGATGGAGCGAGTCCAATTGTTGGGCGGAAACAAAGCTTAAGCCATCTACATTGCTTTTATTGTACTCCGCAAGGGCGGATTGCTCCGAATCATAGAATTGGAACGTAATGCGATCGATATATGGCTTACCATCAGCGTAGGCATCAAACGCGATAAGATCGATTGCTCTGATTGTGCCGGTCGAATCCCGTTTAATTTTTGAAAATTTATAAGGGCCCGCACCGAGGGGACGAAGATTGTTTTCAGCGAGACTGAAGTTGCTTGGCTTGACCGTTTCCCACACATGCTTTGGTAGGATTCCCATGGTAGCATTGCCCAGGAATGGCGCATATCGATTCTTGAGACGAAAACTGATTGTACGCTCGTCTTTTTTGGCGATATCCACACCTTGCCAATTTACCCGCTGGGTGCTTCCGTAGTCGGCATTTTGCGCCGTCAGAATCGTAAAAACTACATCATCTGCGGTCAGTGCCTGTCCATCATGCCAGCGAAGATCGGATTTCAGTTTAAACGTATATTCCAGGCCGTCATCCGAAACGGTGTATGATTCCGCGAGATCCGGAGTCAGGGCGCCATCCCGATCGTATCGTAAAAGTCCGGCGAAGATAAGATTTGTCAGGTCACTGTCCGCATCATTCGCTTGCAGGAGAAGCGGATTAATATGTTGTGGAGCACCGACAATCGCTTCAGTCCATGATCCGCCGTGCGCGGGTACCTCCACGGTAGCATGATGATGAGCACTGATAGGAATTGCCAGGAGGGAAAAAAATGCTACCGTGGCCAAGCCAACAATAATAAAGCGTTCATTTCGGGATAACACTCGAGGGAGATAGTAGAATTGTTCTTTGGAAGGAAGCCAATTTCGTAGCTTATGAAAGAACTTATTCCCCGTGCGGTGATCCCGTTCCCGTTTGGGACCCATAAAAAAATTATCAAGCTGATTTGAATCGTTCATCAAATGAGTAGACGTGCTACTGAAACACCGATCCAAAGTACCGCGAGTACGATGGTAGCGGAAAAGATGATTTTTTCCACTCCACGCCTCGTTGAATACGTGCTTCCTTCGCCGCCTCCAAACGTGCCGGACAGGCCGCTCCCGCGCTGTTGCAACAAAATAGCGATGATCAAGAGGGCACCCAGGACGGTTTGTGCGATGGTGATAGGACTCATGGTATTAGAAGTGAAACCCGCGAATAACAAAAACGGCTGCCATAACGATCAACGTAGCCCAAAGATAATTGAGGATGCCGTTGATGTCCAAAAAGTTGAAATACTGGGCAATAACAAGCCCAAGTGTTGTTCCCACAAAGACCCGAAGTACCTTAATCATAGTGCTTTCAGGGTACCAGAAATCGTCCGTTGGTGCAACTTACGATAGTAGGTGATCGCGAAGCGATGAGCCTCGGCGTCGATGTGGAGCAGGAGCATGGCAACCGCCGATGGCAAATGACTTATAGACAATGGCTTTGAAAGCGTGGTCGAGAAAATCTCTTGTTTGCCTTTGGCGATGCTTAAGATGGGAAGTGTATCGCGTAGCGTGTAGCGTATAGCGTCAGAAGCTGCGTTCAGCTGTCCCTTGCCACCGTCAATTAGCATCACGTCGGGAAATTGCCATTCGGGATGCCGCAATCGGCGCTCCAGCATTTCACGAAGCATCAAAATGTCGTTTGGTGAGTTTGGTGCTTGTATTTTGAATTTTCGGTATTCCGACTTGTTGGGCATCCCATTTTCGAATACTACCATCGAGCCGGTGGCGAATTTTCCCTGGATGTTTGAGATATCGTAGCCCTCTATTCTTATTATTTTTTTTAATCCTAATATTTTTTCTAATTTTTCTATTGCAGATTCTCGTCCGGCTATTTCTTTGATGATTTTTATATTCTCAATCATACGTTGATTTAAAATCGAACGTCGTTTGCCCGACAGCACATCTTGAAGCGCCCTGATGCTTGCTCGATACATCTTTTTTTCTGCGGTTGTTGTCGGTTCCTTGAGGCAGCAAAATCCAAAACACAGTTTCAAATGACCGTTGAGGCACATTCTGGTGTGAGGTTTCTTACAACTACAAAAAGGGAAAATCTTGCGAAGCGCTTTGAGCGCCGCCCGCAATTCGGTCGAGCTCGTAAACGGCCCAATCCCATTTCGATGCGCAACAAAAACTTTTGGGAATTCTTCATCCGTGAATACGACGTATGAATAGTTTTTATCATCTCGCAGGCTGATATTATACGGCGGCTTATATTTTTTGATGAATCGCGACTCGAGAATGAGCGCCTCGATCTCCGAATCGCAAACTTGCCAATCAACCGATGTTGCTTTGGTAAGCATCGGATGGCCGCGCAAACGATTCCGGAGATTGACGGCCTTGCCGATATAGAGTCGCTTGCCCTTGGCGTCGAGAAAAAAATAAACTCCCGGGGATATGGGAATTGTGTTAGGAAATTTTATAGGCATATAGAAAGAGGACGGAGAGGGCGGCGAAAGCTGTCTCGCATGGCGAGGCACGCCGCCCTCTCGTAAGTACTGTAGAGTTGCTCATAGGACCAGATGAGCGAACTCCTTCGGATCGAGTCCAATGGCTCTGATCGCTTCTTCAGTCTTCTCGTAGATGTCGAACACGCGCTCGGTGTTGACGAGGCCGAGGATGCGGCGGAGACTTGGTAGGGGTCCCACGAGCTTCAGCTCACCATCCATGAGCTGGACCTCCTGGACCAGACTCATGAGCGTGCCGATGCTGGTCGAGTCCATGTAGGGCACGTTCTTCACGTTGATCACGAAGAACTTGTGCACCGCGAGCGAGTCCATGACCATGTCGCGCACCTCGGTGCAGTTGTCGGCGTTCATCTCGCCATCGAGATCGATGAAGGTGACGGGTCCGCTTGAGTACAGATCGATGTCCATGATTTCTCCTTTCAGAGATTCAGGAGTCTTGCGATGGTTTCCCGCATGTCACGGACCGTGTGGAGTTTGTCCATGACGGTGACGTTGAGTGACGCCGGAGGATGCAGTCCTCCTTTCCTGCAGAGGGTGATCACCGGGACCTCCAGACCCATGCCCTGCCAGATCCAGGCGATGAAACCAACTGCATCATGTCCCAGTTCCATGTCGACGATGACGAGGCACGGTGCCTCAGAGTCCGAGACCCACGCCTGTCCCTCGGAGATCTTGGTAGTTCTCACGAGGTCGAGATTTTCGAACTCGGCGACCACAGCATGGTAGTTTGCGGTAGCTTCCAGTGTGTCGCCAGTGACGAGAAGGATCTTTTTCTTCACGTTTTTTCCTCCTTTGGAATGGGTGAAAATGGACGATTTGCTTATACCACGCCTTTTCGGTAAAGTACAGAGCAATGCTCAAAGACGCAATTCTTTCGACGCTGGCCTACTATGATGTGCTCGATATGCCGCTTTCGGCCGAGGAAATTTCTCGATATCTTATCAAAGGCGATTCGCACGATACACTTCCGGAGTTAGTGGCCAAGGGTGTCGTGGGCGAGCGCGAGGGCCGCTACTACCTCTTTGATCGAGAGTACCTCGTGCCGCTCAAGCGTGAGCGGGAGCGCCTCGCGCGGCTCAAATGGGAGCGGACGTATCGCATCATGCGTTGGCTGCGCGCCGTTCCGTTTATCAAAATGGCTTTCGCTTCCGGGTCGCTCTCGATGAACAATACCGATGAGCAAAGCGATCTTGATATTATCATCGTCGCGCGATATGGGCGCATCTGGCTCGCTCGCCTGCTTACTCTTTTTGTCTTGACCGTACTTGGCGCGCGCCGCCGCCACAGCGATACCGTAGCGCCGGACAAAATTTGCCCCAACCACTTTATTACGGACGAGTCGTTGGCGATCCCGTTTCGCAGCCTGTATACCGCACAGCTCTACGCCAACCTTGTTCCCTTGATTGTCCGCGATCGCAGCTTACTCGAAGCGTTTCAATCAGCAAACACATGGGTTGCTGAACATCTTGATCACTGGAAGATTGACGGCACAAGAATTTTTGAGCCTGGTTTGAGTGCGCATGTGCAATATGCCGGAGAAAAGTTATTGTCGGGAAAACCTGGTGACTGGCTTGAGCGGCATGCCGCCACCTGGCAACGGCGCCGTATCGCGACCCGACCGCTGGCAATCCGTCCCGGCGGGCACTTGACGTATACCGACAACGCGCTAGCCTTTCATGCAGGATCGTCGGAGGCGGAGATTCTCAAGCACTATGAAGATCATCAAAGTAAACTTACTGCAGGACTTTAGCGATGCCATCCGCGAAGCGGTTGCGGTGCTTAAGAGCGGCGGTACCGTGGTCTATCCGACTGACACCGTCTACGGTATCGGCTGCAATGCGACGGACTACAAGGCAGTTGAGACGATTTATAGAATAAAAGACAGGTCGCTTGAAAAGCCGCTATCGGTGATTGCCCGTAATATGGCATGGGTCAAAGAACTCGCCGCGGTTCCGACGAAACTTGAGCCGTTACTGGAAAAGCTTTGGCCCGGGGCGATCACCATCATTCTTCCTAAAAAAAGCATCATTCCCAATATCGTCACCTCCGACAAGCCCAACGTCGGTCTCCGTATTCCCGACTATGAACTCACCGAAAAACTCATGGCAAAGTTCGGCTACCCTTTGATCTCGACTTCTGCTAATATGTCATCATCCTCCGCTGAAGCTTCGGATGACAAGGAAGCTGGGAATTCGCGGTGGGTCATAGAGACCTTCAAGCCTCGCATGTGGCAGCCCGATCTCATGCTGGATGCGGGCGAGTTGCCGCCATCGGCCCCGTCGACGATCATTGATTTTTCTTCCGTGAAGCCACGCATATTGCGCATCGGACCGGTGAAGCCTAAACAACTAGAAACGATACTGGGAATAAAATTCCAATAGCTATGAATTATAGAAAATTATTAGAACAAGAGGACCCGGAAGTATTCGATGCTTTACGTGGTGAGGAAAAGAGACAACAGAAGGGAGTGGAACTCATTCCTTCAGAAAACTACGTATCTCCGGCAGTGCTTGCCACACTTGGTTCTGTGTTTACCAACAAATATTCGGAAGGATATCCCGGCCGTCGCTACTACGGAGGAAATGAATTTACCGATATTATCGAATCATTGGCGATTGATCGTGCCAAGAAAATTTTTCGCTGCGATCACGCGAATGTTCAGCCGCTTTCAGGATCTCCCATGAACCAGGCCGTCTATCTGGCAATTATGAAACCCGGTGACACGATTATGGGCATGGACTTGTCGCATGGCGGGCATTTAACTCATGGCCATCCGGTGAGTCACATGGGCAAGCTATTTAACTTTATCCGCTATAAAACACATCCGGAAGATAAAGGGAGGATTGATTTTGTGGAATTGATGCGCTTAGCGAAAAAACATAGACCAAAAATTATCTTGTGCGGATATACCAGCTACCCGAGAGACTATAATTATACAGACTTCAAGAAAGTAGCTGACGAAGTTGGGGCGTATACCATGGCAGACATTGCACATATCGGCGGGCTCGTGGCGGCCAATGTCATGCGCAACCCCTTTGATTACGGCTTTGATGTTGTTACCACGACCACGCACAAGACGCTGCGAGGTCCCCGGGGTGGCATGGTGCTGTCCCGTGGAAAGGTCGGCAATCCGCTCAAAGCGCCCGAGCCCGGCACTGAACGAGAGTATCTTCCTACGGTGCTTGATCGCTCGGTGTTTCCGGGGCTTCAAGGTGGTCCGCATATGAATCAAATCGCCGCCGTCGCCGTCGCGCTCAAAGAAGCGATGACCGCGCAGTTTAAGAAATATGCTCAGCAAATTCTTGATAACGCCAAAACGCTCGCGCAGGGACTTATGGACGGCGGGGCGAAGCTGATCACGGACGGCACTGATAATCATATGATGGTCGTCGATTGCATGCAGTCGTGGGGGGTGCCCGGCAAGGAGATCGAAAAATTGCTTGATTCCGTGAGTATTACCACCAACAAGAGCCCGATTCCTGATGATACCAATCCTCCCTATAGCCCAAGCGGATTGCGTCTGGGTACGCCGGCGGCTACGACGCGTGGCATGAAGAAAAAAGAAATGCAGCAGCTCGCGAAGTGGATCATCCGAGCAGTCGAGCAGCGCGATAGCAAACCCGAACTCGAGAAAATCCGAAAAGAAGTCGAAGCTATGTGCCACGGATTCGCGGTACCGGGACTATGAGCCAAGAGACTCGCACTTGCCAGAACTGCAAGCAGTCATTCACGATCGAGCCGGATGATTTCGCGTTCTATGAAAAGATCCAGGTTCCGCCGCCGACATTTTGCTGGCAGTGTCGCTTTCGGCGCCGGTGTGCCTATCGCAATGAGCGATCGCTGAAAAAAAACAAAAGCGCAAAGTCGGGCAAAGATATTTTTACGCTCTATCCGCCCCAGGCGGGATTGACGCTCTATACGCAAGAGGAGTGGTACGCTGACGACTGGGACCAAATGGCGACTGGTCGAGACTATGATTTTTCGCGCCCCTTCTTTTATCAGCTTTTTGAATTATTCAAAGTCGCGCCGATTTTTTGTCGCAATGTCGTGCAGTGCGTTAATTCAGATTATTGCGCCAATGCCTCATATCTAAAGAATTGCTATCTCATGTTTCAGATCAGTAATACCGAGGACAGTGCATACGGAAATGCGGTGGACTACTCGAAGAATTGCTATGACAATTCAAACTGTTCAAAATGTGAGCGTTGCCACATGTGCTTTATGATGACCAATTGCTATCAGTGCGCGTATTCATCGCAATGCACCGATTCGCATGGATTATGGTTTTCAAAGAATTGCCGAAGTTCCAGCAACTGTGTCGGCTGTGCCAATCTTACCGGTAAATCGTATTGCATTTTTAATGAGCAATATTCAAAGGAAGAATACGAGAAAAAATTCTCTGAGATGAAACTCAACACCTATAAAGGAATGCGAGAGGCGCAGATCAGGGCACGGGAATTCTGGCTCCAGTTCCCAAACAAATTCATGCAGGGATTTAAAAATGAAAACGTGACGGGCGAATATATCTTCAATTGCAAGAATGTGCACTCCAGCTATTTAGTCAAGGAGAGCAAGGATATGAAATACGTGCAGTATCAGGCCGTACCAAAGAATGAGGACTGCTACGACATCACCATGTGGGGCGAGAACAATCAACTTTGTTATGAGGTGCTTGGCTCGGGAATGGCAAACGGACTCAAGTTTAGCGTCGAGTGCTATGAAAATACACGTGATGTTGAGTATTCCATGTCATGCGTGTCCTGCCAAGATTGTTTCGGATGCGTGGGACTTCGCAAGAAACAGTATTGCATTTTGAATAAGCAATATACGCGCGATGAATACTTCGCGCACATATCAATAATCAAAGATCACATGTCAAAAGTACCCTACATCGACAAAGGGGGAAGAGTGTATAAATACGGTGAGTTTTTCCCGATCGAGCTTTCTCCCTATGGTGCGAACACTGATGTTTTACTAGATCATTTTTCACTGACTAAAGAAGAGGCACTTTCGAAGGGATATATGTGGACGGAACTGGATCAAAAAGAATATGAAACCAGTATGGAGGCAAGTGTTTTGCCAGATGCCATTGAAGATGTGAAGGACGATATTCTTAAAGAACTTATTGCCTGTATCGAATGCAAACGCGCGTATCGCATCATCGCTAATGAACTTGGATTTCTCCGGACGGAAAAAATACCGTTGCCACGCACTTGTTTAAATTGTCGCCATAACTATCGTATTGCGCAACGGAACCGAACGCCGCTTTATCATCGAACGTGCATGTGCTCTCAAACCCATCCTCAACACGATGGCCAATGTTCGAATGAATTTGAGACCAGCTATAGCCCGGAACGCAAAGAGATCGTATATTGTGAGAGTTGCTATCAGGCTGAAGTTGTGTAGGCTCATTTTCTGTGATATTGTCAAAGCATACATGGTCAGAATAAATTCAAAATTCACGGCGGTATTTAAGAAATCCGGTAAACGATACATCGGCTGGGTTGAGGAAATTCCGGGGGCCAATACACAAGGAAAAACCCTGAAAGAAGCAAAAGAAAACCTCAAAGAGGCGCTGGATATGATTTTGGAAGCAAACCGGGCGCATACTCGTCAGACGCATCATGCCCAACATCTGATTCGAACTACGATCAGCGCGTCTCTGTAATTTTCATGAAGCGTACCGATCTCATCCGGCATCTGCTCAAAACCGGATGCGAGTTTGAGCATGAGGGCGGACGACATACGTTGTATAAGAATCCGAAGACGGGACTTTTCTCAACCGTTCCGTGCCATACCAGCATTGATAACTATCTGGCCGAAAAAATTTGTAAAGATTTAGGGATAATAAAGCCAAAGAAAAAATGATCATCAACGGTAAAGAAATCGCAGATGCCATACTCGAGCGGGTGAAGGGTGAGGTGGCAAGAATGGAGAAGAAACCAAAGGTGGCGGCGATTTTGGTTGGGGCGCAAAAAGAAATGAAGCGCTTTCTTGAGATCAAAGAGAAAATGGCCGTGGAGGCTGGGATGGAATATAAGTGGTACGAGTTTCCGGCGGACATCACGACGGCGAAGCTACGGCAAGAAGTAAACAAGATTGCCAAGCAAAAAAGTATCGATGGTATCATTCTTGAGTTGCCCTTGCCCGAGCATATCAACCAGCAAGTCGTCCTCAATGCCATTCCGCAGGAAAAAGATCCCGATGTGTTGAGTCAAAAAGCCCAGGGAGCGTTTTTTGTCGGACGCTCATCCGTCATGCCGCCTTGTCCCGCCGCGGTCAAAGCAATCCTTAACTGGTACAAGATTGACGTGGTGGGGAAGCGCGCGGTAGTCTTTGGCTACGGTTTGCTCGTGGGACGCCCCGCCGCTCATATGCTGGCAAGCATGAAGGCAAGCGTCATCGTGATCGCACGCCACGATCCTGATCAGGCCGAGCTGTCGCGCCAGGCTGACATTATCGTGACTGGTACGGGCAAAGTAAAGATGATCACGGCTGATATGGTGAAACCTAGCGCGGTTGTGATGGACTTTGGGTATGGGCGAGCTGATGGTAAGATTAGTGGAGATGTGGACTTTGAGGCGGTCAACAAGAAAGCCGCGCTCGTAACTCCCGTCCCCGGCGGTGTTGGACCGCTCGTATGCGCAGTGGCATTGGAAAATATCGTAACCTTACTTCATGGACTTAACAATATTTCAAGCGATCAATAATTTTGCGGGCAGATGGGAATGGCTCGACCAGCTCGGGATTTTTTTGGCATCGGGCATGGCCTATGTGCTGGTCGCCGTTCTCGTAGCGCTCTGGTTTTTACGCAAAGAGCAGCGCCGCATGGTGCTCGTGAGCATCGTGTCGGCAGTCATTGCCCGAGGGGTCTTTGTCGCCATCATTCGTGCGCTCTATCATCGGGCGCGGCCTATCTCGGTAGATGCGGTGCACCAACTCGTGACCAATGATGCGTGGGCGTTTCCATCGGGGCACGCGAGCTTTTTCTTTGCGCTGGCAACTGGAGTATTTCTCTACAACAAAAAACTTGGCAGTGTATTTTATATCTTCGCAGCCCTCATGGGCCTTGCCCGGATTTTTGTCGGCGTCCACTGGCCCACGGATATCCTCGTCGGTGCCGCGCTCGGGATGCTGACGGCACTTGGGGTTGACCTCGTACTGAGGAATCGATTCCAGGCTCTAAATGGAAAGTAAATGGTGCAGTTTACAACCTTACTCGAACCTGCTATATCAAAAATCTCTGAAAGGTGTATACTATACATATTCTTTCGGGGTTGGGTGCAAGTCCCAATCGGTGGTATAGCCCACGAGTCCTCAAAGGACACGATTTGGTGAAATTCCAAAGCCGACCGTACAGTCGGGATAAAAGGAGGAACAATTGCCGTCATGTGATGATGGAAATTTTTCAACCCCGAAGTATCGGGGATTTTTTTATTCTATGTTTACAGGAATTATTACGAACGTAGGTAGCGTCGTTCATAGAACAAAAACCAGTTTAATTATTAAAACTGATAAGGACTTTTTGACGAGATTAGAAAAGGGCACGAGTGTTGCCATAGATGGAATTTGTTTGACCGTAGTAACGTACAACAAGAATTCCTTTGAGGTAGATGTTATGTTAGAAACAGCACACAGAACAAATATACAATATGTACCGTCAGGAAATCTGGTTAATCTAGAACTGCCGACAACGGCGAATTCATTTTTGTCAGGTCACATCGTTCAAGGACATATTGACGGGACTGCTACACTACAACGCATAATTCATCAAAGAAACAGCTTCATGCTCAAGTTCTCAATCCCCAACGCTCTTTCTAAATACATCGTCGAGAAAGGATCAATTGCCGTAAATGGTATTTCTCTCACGGTTATAGAAGCAGCTAAAAGTTATTTTACGGTTGGAATTGTCCCTCACACGTGGGCAAAAACAGCGCTTCATACAATTAAAGTTGGCGATGTTGCTAATGTTGAAGTTGATATTTTGGCAAAGTATGTCGAGAAGCTTCTAAAGAAAAAATAAAATGAAGAGTATCAAACAAATCAAAATCGCCATTATTAGCAGTTCTTTCCGAAAGGAAATTGCCGACAATCTTGAAAAACATTGTATTAAAACACTTAAAGATAAGGGCTTGTCAGATAAGCAAATAGACATTTTCAGAGTCCCCGGATCACTGGAAATACCACTGGTTGCAAAAAAAATAGCCAAGAAAGGCACCTACGACGCGATTATTACGTTTGGCGCAATTGTCAAAGGTACAACCTACCACTTTGAACAGATTGCTAACGAGTGTGCACGAGGCTGTATGGAAGTTTCTTTGGCGTACGAAATTCCGGTTATCTTTGAAGTGCTCGCCGTATATAACTTGCAAGACGCACTGGAGCGAGCTACCCGAAAAGAAGAAAACAAAGGAGTTGAAGCGGCGCTCACTGCGCTGGAAATGATCAAAGTTCTGGAAAATATATGAACAAATATTTCTCAACAATTCCTGAAGTGTTAGACGAGATAAAAAAAGGAAGGTTAATTATCGTCGTAGACGACCCCAAGCGTGAGAATGAGGGAGATTTTTATATTCCTGCTGACAAAATCAACTCCCAACATATTGTTACGATGGTTCAAAAAGGCGGAGGTTTGGTTTGTGCCGCAATTACTCAAGCGCAAGCCCACCGCGTATCCCTTCCTTTGATGATTGATCCCCTAAGCAATACTGAAAAGACAAAAGTGAATTTTACTATTTCCGTGAATGCAAAAAAAGGCATTACTACCGGTGTGTCCGCTTTTGATCGAGCCAAAACTATCCGGGTTTTGTCCGACCCAAAATCCAGAGCCTCTGATCTGACGAAACCGGGACATGTTTTTGGTTTAGTGGCAAAGCCAGGGGGTGTATTGGAAAGAGATGGGCATACGGAAGCAGCAGTTGACTTAGCTCGGCTCGCCCATCTGACTCCAGCGGGAGTTCTGTGCGAGATCCTGCGAGAGGACGGCAGAATGGCTCGACGTAACGACCTCATAAGGATTTCACAGACGCTCAATATCAAATTGGTGTCCATACGCGATTTAAAAAAATTCTTGAAAAGCCATCCGCTCCCGCCGTGTCCTCATCAATCCGAATTGATCAAAGTTGCCACAGCTACCCTGCCGACCAGGTACGGTCCCTTTCAAATTTCAGTCTATACATCTACTTTTGACAACCGCGAACACGCGGTCTTGTTCATGGGTGACATGCAACAACCGGTATTAACAAGAATTCATTCTCAATGCCTCACCGGTGATACACTCCTTTCTCAAAGATGTGATTGCCGGCAACAATTACATCAAAGCATGCGATTAATAGGTAAAGCTACAAGTGGTGTTATTTTGTACCTTAACCAAGAAGGGAGGGGTATTGGTCTCGCCAATAAAATCAAAGCATACGCACTGCAAGATGTAGGACACGATACGGTAGAAGCAAATCATGCGCTTGGTTTACCTGCTGATGCCAGAAATTACCAAGTGGCAGCTGATATATTAAAAGATCTGGGAATAGAAAAGGTTAGACTTTTGACGAATAATCCGGATAAAGAAAAACAACTTGCTACTTTTGGAATCCATATTACCAAGCGTATCCCCATAGAAAGTCAGCCCAATGGAGTAAACAGCAAGTACCTTATTACTAAAAAACATAAATTAGGACACCGATTAACCGTAGTGTAAGCTCTAGATATTTTGTAGATGAAACATTGAGACTGGCCAAAAAGCCGTCCAGTTCTGTCTCGCTTTCCGCCGCCGAATTTCGTGCCAACGAAGTTGGCGCGCCGCACAACAATCTTATCTACTAAACCACTGTTTCCAATTTTTGGGCCACCCAATGAGAAGAAGTAGCGCTAATG
>JBBTUB010000026.1:0-1290 GCA_038064015.1 Patescibacteria group bacterium
CACTGCTGAAACATCACAGAAATCAAACAAACATCAAAATCTTACGTTTGTTTTTACGGGGGCGCTTGAAACGATCAGCCGAGAATCTGCCGAAGCCCTTGTTCGCTCTCATGGCGGCGACGCCTCTTCGTCTGTCTCCAAGACCACCAGCTACGTCGTCATCGGCCACGAGCCGGGTAGTAAAGCCGAGAAAGCAAAAAAACTTGGTATTAAAATCCTAACCGAGCAGGAATTTCTAAAAATGATCTAGGGGGCCGGTGGACGAGTGCGTAATGCACCCGACCACCGGCGAAGAACGACGCTAGGCGGTCGTCGGTTCGACTTCGCCGAACCGACAAGTTTTGATTGTTCCCTCCTCGAGTGCCTTGAGTCGGGTGCCGACCAGCTGGAAACCATGCATTTGCACGTCCTCGATTGGAACCTCCGCTCGAGGGGCTTCGCCATCTTGGCCGAACCCCGTTCCGCCATTGGTTTCCTTGAGGATGGCTTTTTCGTCTGTACCACCCCAGAAAACTGACGATCCTTTGGACGTCGTGAAACGGATAAACACCATGAAATTCTCCCTTCAATCAAATCCTAAGAGAGAGAGAGTTTATTGTCAATGATGTATGGTGTTGGTATGATATAAGTATAGTGACTACGTATTTTTCATATGCGAAATAAGAAGTCAGTATTGCAGGAGCAAGCGTGGGGAGTGCAACGGGTGCACATACGGAAGGACTCGCTCGCCGTACGAATTCTCAAAGGCGTTGCGATCACGGGCATGGTGGCGATCGCGGCGACGAGTCCCTATTTTGGATTAAATCTCCTCAAAGCGCTTGAGCGTCGCAAGTTTAAGAAGTCTCTTACGTATTTAAAGAGTCGGGGATATGTACGTATACTTTCCGAAAGTCCGGAAGGAATGAAGATTGAGATTACACGAGAAGGGGAACGTGTCATCAAGTATGTTGATGTTTCCGAACTAACACTCCCTCAACCAATAACATGGGATCAGAAGTGGCGCATCATCGTCTTTGATATTCCGAATTGGAAGAGCAAAAATCGCGACGCGTTTCGGGTGCGGATCAAGGAGCTAGGGTTTCGGCTCGTGCAAAAAAGCGTATGGGTCTATCCGCACGAGTGTCGCGAGCAAATTATGATTCTTCGAAAATTTTACGATATTGAAAAGTATGTAACCTATCTCGAAGCGACGCACAGCGAAGACGAAGACACATGGCTACATAACTTCCATATGGCGGATAAGAAGTCAGAGCAAAAATAAAACACATGAGGTCATGTGTGTAGGGGGCC
>JBBTUB010000026.1:1300-11459 GCA_038064015.1 Patescibacteria group bacterium
CCGAGGGCGGGGGGCACGCGCCCGCCGGGAAAGAGCTGTTAGCAGTGCGAGATCGATGTGGTACACCAGTCCTTGCAATGCTGGCACTGCAAGAGGACGATGTCGTCACGGAGACCGAGCCAGAACTCGGCCTTGCCCTCACCGGTGGTGTGGGCCTCGAGATCGCTGTCAAGGAACTCGAACTCCACGAGGCCGCCGTCGAAAACCTGGTTCACATGATCGTCGACAACCTCGAAACCGAGGAACGTCCTTCCCGTTCCTGCATCGCTGAGTTGTACGTCACGGACTTTGACGGTTTTCCCGCCGACGGTGAAACCGTCGGGCGGAGTAACCGTAACCTGCACGTTCGTAACCACGTTTTGATCCTCCAATGCAGCACCGCTGCTGGTGCAATCCTAAGAGAGAGAGAGAGTTTATTGTCAATCTGTCTGGATTTGCTATGATGAATCATGCCTGATATTACTCGCGAAGACGTCGAACACATCGCCAAGTTGGCGAGGATCAAATTAACTGAAGAAGAAAAAACCAAGCTCACGGGGGAGCTTGGTTCGATTTTGACATATGTGAGCAAACTCAATGAGATTGACACGACCGGCGTGGAGCCGACGGCGCAGGTGACGGGATTGGAGAATGTTTTTCGCAGTGATCAAGCTGCTCCATGGTATGAGGGGAATCCTCATGATCTTGTCGAAGCGGCGCCGGAGCACGATGGTCAGTATGTGAAAGTAAAAGGAGTCATGGAAGGGAAATAGTAATGACGAATGAATAATGATGAATGTCGAAACGCTGACAATTAAGAAAGCACGAGAAATTCTGGCGAAGAAAGAAATTTCGCCAGAGGAATTGACACAGGCGTTTTTGAAGCGCGCGCATGAAGAGAACCCAAGGCTCAATGCATATCTTTCGATTTTTGAAAACGCTCCCGGAGGAATTCCCTGCGCAGTCAAAGACCTCATCATGGTGGAAGGCGAAAAGTGCACCGCCGGATCAAAGATTCTTGAAAACTATGTTGCCAGCTACGACGCGACGGTGGTGAAAAAACTCCGCGCGCAAGGTGTGAGTATTTTGGGCAAGACCAACCTTGATGATTCCGCCATGGGTACGACCGGCGAAAACTCCGCCTTTGGGCCCACGCTCAATCCCTATGATCACACGCGCGTTGCCGGGGGATCATCCAGTGGTTCGGTGGCGGTGGTGGCCGCGGGGATGGCGCTCTTTGCGCTTGGATCGGAGACGGGAGGGTCGGCGCGTTTGCCAGCGTCATGGACAGGTACGGTCGGCTTCAAGCCGACCTACGGTCGCATCTCGCGCCACGGCCTCATCCCAATGGCTTCGAGTCTCGATCAAGTTGCGCCGATTACGAAGACCGTCGAAGATGCCGCGCTGGTCATGAATATGATCGCCGGACATGACGCTTTAGATTCAACAACATCTCAACTCGCAGTACCTGACTATTCCAGAGCGCTGGATGAAGACATCAAAGGCCTGCGCGTCGCCGTGCCAAAAGAATATTTTGCAAAAGGACTTGATTCGCAAGTAGAAGCTGCTATTAAAAAGGCAATCACACAGCTTGAAGCGCTTGGGGCGCATGTCAGCGAAGTTAGTCTTCCCATGACCGACTATGCGCTCGCCACCTACTATATCATCGTGCCCGCGGAGGTGTCGGCCAACCTTGCCCGGCTGGACGGGATTCGATATGGCTACGCTTCTCAGGGGGATAATTTACTCGAAGTCTACGAGAAATCCAGAAGCGAAGGCTTTGGCAAAGAAGTTCAGCGTCGCATTATGATCGGGACGTACACGCTTTCGGCGGGGTACTATGACGCCTACTATAAAAAAGCGCAGCAAGTGCGTACGCTGATCTGCCGCGATTTTGACCGCGTATTCAAAGACCATGACGTCATCGTCGGCCCGACATCACCCGTTATGGCGCCCAAGCTGGGAGAGTTCAAAGATCCGTTGCAGTTTTATCTCGCGGACGTCTTTACGGTGCAGGCGAACCTCGCCGGATTGTGCGGTATATCGGTTCCGTGCGGATTTGGCGAGATCGACGGCGTGAAACTTCCGATCGGACTGCAGATCATGGGAAACAAATTCGAGGAGGCGAAAATCTTGCAGGTTGCGCACGCATACGAATCCCGTTAGAATAGAGCTATGGATTTTTTCAACTCAGTCAAAGATTTCGTCACCTCGGTTAATTACACGGGCTGGCAGGGCAATATTAAGATCATTTTTGCTGTCTTCACGTTTATCATGCTTGGCTTTGCGGTATATAGTTACATTAAGGCCCATCTTCTTATTCAGAGCCACCACGCCCATGATAAGGGACATGGTGGACATGGAGAGCAGCACGCGGGAGAACACGCGGGCGATGTCGTATCCCATGATGCGGCGCCGGCATACCAGAACTACTCCGAGCATTGGGAGAACATCCTTCGCTACGCAAACTCGATCCGTGACTCCGAGTGGAAACTCGCGATTATCGAAGCCGACAAGTTGGTGGACGGGGTTCTTCAGGAGCGTGGATTTCCCGGAGAGACGATGGGAGAGCGGCTGATGCTCATGGCGCCGAATCAGCTTGCGTCACTCCAGGACCTTTGGGATGCTCACAAACTGCGCAACTTGCTCGTCCACGAAATGAATTATCATATGAAGCATGAGCAGGCGTTGGCCGCGATCCGCGCTTTTGAGCGCGTCCTGCGTGAGCTTGGGGCCATCGCTTGACCCATGGAGCGGTTTCTCCATCCTTCTCGAGTCCTGCTCATCATCGTCATCGGATTCCTCGCCATCGTGGTAGTACGTACCGCTCACGATCCGCAATCTCCGCCGCCTGCGCCATCATCTCATCCCATCATCACGCGTCTCGAAGAATTTCGCGACGACTTCATTGCCGTGCTTAGTCGAATGATGCCGGAGCCTCATGCCGGGTTTGTCGCGGGAGTTCTGGTTGGAGCCAAGTCCTCGCTTTCGGCGTCAATCAAACAGGACTTTAAGCTTACGGGCACGAGCCACATCATTGCTGTCTCGGGCTACAATATCAGCATCATCGCCATCTATGTCATGGCCGCGCTGCTGTGGCTCGTGCCCAGACCGGCGGCATTTTGGATCACGATTTTGATTTTACTCGGCTTCATGCTGTTGACCGGCGCCCAAGCCTCCGTCGTTCGCGCGACGATCATGGGAATTGCAGGGCTGGTGGCACGGCGCGTGGGACGGCTCTCTTCATCCGTACACATCCTTTTACTGACCGCCGGCATCATGGTGGCGCTTGAGCCTGGGATCTTATTGGGAGACATAGGATTCCAGCTTTCATTTTTGGCGACTGCCGGATTGCTCTGGGTGTCGCCCATCCTCGAAGCGCGGCTTCCGTTCGTGCGCGTTCTGGGCGTATGGGGAGAGACTGCGTTGATGACAATCAGTGCCCAGATCATGGTCGTGCCGCTGGTAGTCTGGTATTTCAAAAGCATTTCAATCATCGCGCTTCCCGTAAACATTTTGGTATTGCCGTTCATCCCATTGCTCATGCTCCTCGGGTTTCTTACCGGAGCCATCGGCTGGATCCTGCCGCCGCTGGGGCAGCTTTTGGGCATGCTTACCGTCATGGTGAGTGGACTCATCCTGGGAATCATCCGCTTTACGGCATCGCTCTCATGGGCTTCGGTGCCGTATACTATTTCTTGGTTTGGCCTGATGGTATGGTATGCGGGTACGCTGTGGCTCCTGGTGCTCTTGAAGAAATCTCCGGAGTAGGGTATGATAGGCCCATGACCAAGGCGACTCAAGAAACCACCCTGATCCTTGCGAAACCCGATGCGCTCCAGCGAGGGCTGATCGGCGAGATTGTTCGCCGTTTTGAGATGAAAGGCTACCAGCTGGTTGCTTTAAAAATGACCAAAGCTTCTCAAGGCCATGTTCGCAAACACTATCTGCCGACGAAAGAACAGCTTGAGGGTATGGGGAACAAGACGCTCGAAAATTTTAAAAAACACGCGATCGATCCGGTGAAAGAAATGGGCAGCGCTCATCCGATGGAGATCGGGAAAATCATCAACGAGTGGAACGTTGATTTTCTTTCGTCCGGCCCCGTCGTGGCGATGGTGTTTCGCGGATTGCACGCCGTGGAGATCGGGCGCAAGATTGTCGGCAGTACGATTCCCGCCAACGCTGACATGGGGACGATCCGCGGAGACTACTCATCGGATTCACCGCTGGTTGCCAACAAAGAAAAGCGCACGATCTACAATCTTGTCCATGCATCCGGCTCCGTCGAAGAAGCGCAACGCGAAATAAAGCACTGGTTTGCTCCCAAAGAACTTCACGACTATTAAAGAAGGCGTCCTGCTCAAGGACTTCACGACGTTTCGGATCGGCGGTCCGGCGCGTTTTTTTGTGGACGTGAGCACCGTTGAAGAACTTACCGAAGCCCTTGCGTTCGCGAAACAAGAAGATGTCGCAACGCTGATTCTCGGGGGCGGAAGCAATGTGCTGATCAGCGATGAAGGCTTTGACGGCTTGGTCATCCATCCGAAGTTTTTGGGATTTGAGATCCAAGGCGAAAGCGTGCATGTCGCTTCCGGTGAGAATTGGGACAGCGTTGTGAAGCGCTGTGTAGAAGCCGGATTGTGGGGGATTGAGAATTTGTCGCTTGTGCCCGGAGATTCCGGAGGTTTTGTGATGCAAAACGTCGGCGCGTATGGCCAGCAGGCTTCGGATGTCATCGAAAGCGTCGCGGTTTACGATATTCAAAATCATCAATCATCCATCATCAATCAACAATCTTGCGGGTTCGGGTATCGCAAAAGCATTTTTAATACGACAGAAAAAGGCAGATATGTAATTTTGTCGGTAGACATCAAGCTTGCAAAAAACGGCAAGCCAAAAACCGAATATCCGGACGTGAAGAAGTATCTCGAAGAGAAAAAAATCACGAATCCTACACTTCAAGAAATGCGCGAAGTCATCATCGAGATCCGTACCCGCAAGGGCTTTGATCCGAGTACTCGCTGGAGCGCAGGTTCGTTTTTCAAGAATCCCATCCTGACGCCCGATCAATACAAGCGCGTGCGCGAAAAAGTCGCGATGAAATTCGGCGAATCGATGGCGATCCAGCTCGAAGAATTAAAAAACAAATTTACCCGCAGTTCGGGCGAGATCAAAATCCCGGCCGGGTTCCTCCTCGATCAATTGCTCCATCTCAAAGGCATGCGAATCGGGGGCGCCGAGCTTTCTGATAAGCAAGTTATCAGCATCTACAACCGTGGTAACGCGAGCGCTGTCGATGTTCTCGCGCTCTATACCGAAGTGTGCCGCTTAGTCCGCGACGCCACCGGCATCACATTGATTCCAGAGCCAGAATTTGTCGGAATCCAGGAGCCGTAAGGCGTTCCGGCGAGAAAGATTCCACGACGGCCAGTGCTTTAGCACGTTGTGAAGTTGCCGAGATTGGTCAGAGAAGAAGCAACTGCCAGCAAGGTTCACAAGGGGGAGATGCTTGATAATTTCAGGCATTGCATCTGAAGAAAGCTCCACGAGATAGTTAGTGTCGAGTTTATCGCTTCTGCCAAATTGCTCGATGTTTTTGCGTGCAATGAAGGCCTCGGGGTTCATGAAGTTGACGATGGCCAAGACGGCAAGCGCGCTGATAAAAGAAGCGAATAGCCACGTATGCTCCTGTTTGTGCAGGAGTGTTTTTATAACAAAGAGAATTAATATAATGGCAATCAAGATGATGGCGACGTGGCTGTAAAATCGCAGATTCGTGAATCCATACGCTTGCTCATAAAGCGAAAGCCGTTTGAAGGCCGAAATCATCATAATGAGGACCTGAATGACGAGCCCACTGGCGAGCCATCGGAATGATTGCGGGAGTTTTTGTTCGGGGACGGCCAATGAACGCTCCGCTCCCCAGATAAGCACGAGTGAGAGTGCCGCCGCGGCGATCAACTCAAAGAATCCTCGCCGTGCGTAGTCAGCGTACGTAAAGCCCTGGGCGGTGATATTCTGCTGGCCGCCAAAGAGATATGTGAGCTGGATGACGATGAACGTGAAGAACACGGCATTGAGAATCCCTAAGAACACCGCGATTTCCAGATCGCCGAGTCTGCGGGCTATTTGCATGCTCTTCGCGGGCGAGTCGACGACATGTACCAAGAGCCGAAGTGCTCCCAAGAAGATGCCGGTGATGATCAGGATCCGGAAGAGCATGAAGATCGTGTCGCCACTGATGATATTTATATCAATAATGCCGGTGAGATACTTTTTAAATACCAAATCGGCGGAGGAGAATAAGAGGAGAAACAAAATTACCATGGGGAGCGCCAGCAGAATGCCTCGAAGAACCGAACCAAGCGACTTATGTTCTTTCAACGCGGTCCGTGAAGCGAAGAGATCGCCGACTCCCTCAAACGCGGAGGCAACCGTCCGAAGGGGGAGCACGATGCCAGTCTTGAGATATTCAAGGACGGTAAAGCGGGGGAGTCTGCCTCCCAAGGCATGGTCCACGAGCACGAGAAACAAGAAAATCGTCACGCAGATATTCAAAAACGTCAAAAATTCAGCCGCGCGTATGGCGACCATACTTGAAAAAAACAAAATCAAAACAGCGTAGGGCCACGCAGAACGGATGAGGTCGGGCTTGAATTTTCTCAGTAAGAGCGCAATCACCGCCAACATCGCGAGACAAAAAATCGGAAACGAGATACCGGGTACATAGCCGAAAAAAAGCTTATCAAAAAAAATACCAAGGCCGAGTGCAAGCGCAGCAATGGCAGGTATTTTCCAGAGTGGTGATGAATTTTCCATGAAGGTTAGGAAATAGTAGGACGCAGAAATTGCGATTCAAGTTCCGATTTGTCGGGCCGGGGAGAATCGGACTCCCGCTGCAAGACCCCCAGCCTCGCGTACTACCATTATACGACGGCCCGAATATATTCTAAGTTTTTGCGAGCGTTTTAATGCAAGAGGTGCAGATCTGGATGCGAGAGCCGTCGATTTTGGCCCATTGTAAATTTGGGTATTTTTTATACCGATTGACGGGATTGTAGTGGCCACGCAAAAGCTTGCGTTTATTCGCCATCATTGGCTTCTTGCCGCATTTAGGACATCGGGTTGCCATTGGACTTTCATAGTACCAGGAATTGTGCTAGATTACAAGCCATGCCTATCCTCGAAGTAGCCTTCGTTGCCATAGCGTTTCTCTATTCCGTCATTATCCACGAAATCTCCCACGGCCTCATGGCCCAAAGCATGGGCGATACGACGGCGCGCGATGCGGGGCGCTTGACCCTCAATCCCATCAAGCACCTAGATCTTTTCGGTTCGATCCTGTTGCCGTTGATGCTTCTGGTGATCCAGTCGCCGTTTCTTTTTGGGTATGCCAAGCCGGTGCCCTATAATCCGCTCAATCTATCCGACCAAAAATACGGGCCCGCGAAAGTTGCGATTGCCGGACCGCTCTCAAACATCATTCTTGCGGTGTTATTTGGCCTGGTACTGCGTTTTTTGCCTGATTCAGTCGGGCCCCTGTTCCCGGCGCTCTTGTCAAAAGTAGTCTATATTAACTTGCTGTTGGCGGTTTTCAATCTGGTACCGATCCAGCCCTTGGACGGCCACTGGCTTCTTTTGACATTTTTGCCGGCAAAGTGGATTGAGGTAAAGTACTTCCTCGTTCGGTACGGGGTGTTTTTGTTCCTCTTCTTTATTATCTTCTTTTCTCACGTCCTTTCCCCCTTGATTAATTTTCTCTACTCGGTTATAGTGGGACACTGATGCCTACGTTTAACCAGCTCATGAAACATCCTCGAGCGCATCGAGGAGGAAAGACAAAATCGCCGGCATTGGCGATGAGTTTCAATACGCTCAAGAATCGTCCCGTAAGCCACTGGTCGCCGTTTAAACGGGGAGTATGCCTTTTGGTCAAAACCATGACGCCGAAGAAGCCGAACTCCGCGCTCCGCAAAGTCGCCCGCGTTCGCCTTACCAACGGCATGGAAGTCACCGCGTACATTCCCGGTGAAGGGCATAATCTCCAGGAGCACTCGGTGGTGACCGTCCGCGGCGGTCGCGTGAAGGATCTTCCCGGCGTCCAGTACCATATTGTCCGAGGACGCCTCGATACTGCCGGTATCGCCAAGCGTAAGCAGGGCCGCAGCAAGTACGGGACTAAAAATAAATAACCATGCGAAGAAAAGTAACCAATCGAAAATTAACCGAGCCGGATGTGCAGTTTAATTCCGTCCTCGTGGCCAAGATTATCAGCCAAGTGATGCGCAGCGGCAAAAAATCCATCGCCGAGCGGATCGTCTATGGCGCGCTCAAACAAGCCGAAACGCAGCTCAAAAAGCCTGCGCTTGAAGTGCTTGAGCTTGCGATCGAGAACGCCGGACCCAAAGTGGAGCTCAAGAGCCGCCGTATCGGAGGCGCCAACTATCAGGTTCCCTACGAGATTACTCCCGAGCGCAAACTGACCCTCGCGCTTCGCTGGATGATCGGCGCGGCACGCAGCGGCAAAGGCAAACCCATGGAAACCAAGCTTTTTGAAGAATTCGTGAATGCCGTCAACAATACGGGCGTGGCGGTCAAGAAAAAACTGGATATGCACCGCATGGCTGACGCGAACAAAGCCTTCGCGCATTTCGCATGGTAGACATTTACCCCCTCGAAAAAATCCGCAATATCGGGATTATTGCCCACATCGATGCCGGCAAAACCACCACAACGGAGCGGGTGCTTTTTTATACCGGGATTTCACACAAAATCGGCGAGGTGCATGAAGGCGATACCGTCATGGACTGGATGGAGCAGGAGCGCGAGCGCGGCATTACGATTACGGCCGCCGCGACGACGGCGTACTGGACTCCATCTTCCGGAGGAGACAAATTTCGTTTAAATATCATCGACACTCCCGGGCACATCGACTTTACGATTGAAGTGAAGCGCTCACTCCGCGTGCTCGATGGCGCCGTGGTGGTCTTTGACGGCGTTGCCGGCGTGGAGCCGCAATCGGAGACCAACTGGCGCTATGCCGACGAATACAATGTGCCGCGCGTCTGCTTTATTAATAAGCTCGATCGCCTGGGCGCGAGCTTTGATCGATCCTATCAATCCATCCTGGAGCGCTTGAGCCCGTATGCGGTGAAATTCCAAATCCCCGATGGGCATGAGGATCAATTCAAAGGCATTGTTGACCTCCTGACGATGGAATACATGGTATTCGAGGGAGATAAAGGCGAAAAAATCACGAGGACAAATGATATTCCAGAGTCTCTTAAAGAGCAGGTCGCCACTGAGCGTGCCAAGCTGATCGAAAAAATCGTCGAGCATGACGATGTCGCCATGGCCGAGTATCTCGATGGCAAAGAAATTTCTTTGGATCGCCTTCGCCAGATTGCCCGAAAAGCAACTATTGCCGGCTCGATCTATCCGGTATTCTGCGGCTCGGCGCTCAAGAACAAAGGCGTCCAGCTCGTTCTTGACGCGGTTGCGTACTACCTGCCTTCGCCTCTGGATATCCCGCCGACCAAGGCCGTGGATAGTAAAGGCGCTGACGTCCTGATCAATGCCGATGAAAAAATACCTTTTGCCGCGCTGGCCTTTAAAACAGCGACTGATCCCTATGTAGGTTCGCTGACCTATTTTCGCGTGTATAGCGGGACGCTTGCAACCGGCACCTATGTGTTAAATACTCGCACGGGCAACCAGGAGCGCATCAGCCGCATCTTGCGCATGCATGCCAATGAGCGCGAAGAAATCAAAGAAATCACCGCCGGCAACATCGCCGGTACCGTGGGCATGAAGGATACCAAGACCGGAGACACGTTGTGTGATCCGGAGCATCCGATGATTTTGGAAGGTATCGACGTGCCGGAGCCCGTCATCAGCCTTCGCATCGAGCCCAAGACCAAAGCCGACCAGGAAAAAATGGGCGTGGCGCTTCGGAAACTTTCCGATGAAGATCCCACGTTTCGGATTAAAGGCGATCCGGAAACGGGAGAGACCATCATTTCAGGCATGGGAGAATTGCACCTCGATATTATCGTTGACCGCATGAAGCGGGAATTTGCCGTGGAAGCCAATGTCGGCCGTCCGCAGGTTGCCTACAAAGAAACGATCAAACAGTCCGCGCAGGCCGAAGGCAAGTACATCAAGCAATCAGGCGGGC
>JBBTUB010000027.1:0-5392 GCA_038064015.1 Patescibacteria group bacterium
TGCCAGGAGCATATCACAGTTCAGAAAAGTTGTATGAGATTTGGGGTACCTTCCACGACGGTTACTTTACCTCGGTCATGACTCAACGGATTGGTTTCGTCGACGCCGATAATCGTACCTTTTGAATTAAATCTTAGGCTATTGGCTCGGACGTGGCTTTCTGAGATCCCAAATTCATGGACAATGGGGATGATAATTTCCTGAAAGCCGCTTGATACGATATAGATTGACGCGGCATGAGTCTTAAAGAATTCACGATTCCGGACGATCGAGTCGCTCACCTGAGTTTTTAACTCCGAAATAAGCTCCTCAAGATGGGCCTTGGTTGCCGCGAATAGCTTAAGCCGTGAGCGGAGCGACGTGGAGAAGGGAATGCTTCCTTCTTGGCCTTGTTTGGTGATCTTGTCGATCTTGGCAATGATCTCATCCCGCTTCTCGTTATTATAGAGCGCTTTCTTGGCAAATTCAGCGAGTGACTCGCTTTTGAGAAACGTGCTGTCAAAATCAATGATAAACCAGCGCTTTGGCATGTTAGGAAATAGTATACACCAGACTCAATGTCCCGCGGGCGTTAATTTTTTTTAGAGAAATAAGTTTGAGGGTAGTATCGAGGGGGAGGGGGGAGACGATTGGTTTGCCGGTACCGAAGAGCAATGGCTCAAGCGTGAGGTGAAGTTCATCGACGAGCTTGGCTTTGAGAAAGAGGGCGTTGATCTCACTACCGCCGACCAGGAGCATGGTCTTATAATATTTGGCCAAACGCTTTGTAAGAGCGAGTGGCGATTCGCTGGTGAATTCAAGCATGCCAGGAACAGCACGATATTTTTTCGGATGCCGAGTCATGACGATGCGAAGTTTTCCCAGCTCAAGTTTTATTTGATGTTTTACTGATTCGTATGTCTTACCTCCCATGACAATGAGCTTGCTTTTCTTGATCAGCGCGCCAAAAAGCTTCTTGTCCTCGGGAGAGGTCCAGGAAGCGATTTTGGGGTTGTCGTGTTTGGTGATCTTGCCGTCAAGCGACGACACCATCACGAGAGTAATGTGCATCAGGGGTAGATGTATCGCCTTTGAGCCAGCGCACACCGGCGTAGACCAGCGGCGTTTCAATGATCGACATTGTGCACTTTAGGAGCCAGTAGGGGAGGATGAGACTAAAGAGAAACCCCACGTTGTTGCCCAGGCCCTTGTCGAGGGCATAAAAGGCCAGAAACATGAATACGGTCGTGTCGACGAATTGAGAGATAAAATTAGAGGCGTTGTTGCGAAGCCAGAGTTTGCTGGTGCCGAGTTTTTGGCGGATCTTGGCAAAGATGTAAACATCAAGAAATTCAGCGAAGGCGAATGCAATCAAGCTCGCCGCCGCGATGCGAGCGGAGAAGCCAAAGATCTTGTCATACGCGGCCTCGCTGCCCGAGAATCGGACGGACGGTGGCAGGTGCGTGGCGATGAGGGTGAAGAGGAAGATCAAAAATACCACGATGAGCCCTGAGCGCACGACACTCTTGGCACGGGCTTTGCCGTAGACTTCGCTGATCATGTCATTGATGGTAAAAATAAGCGGGAGTACCAGGATGGCCACGCTGGCGTTGAGCTGGTAATCAAAAATCTTAAAGAGCGGGAACGTCTTAGCTCCCATCAGCTCCGCCGCCGCGATGCAAAAAATATATATGGCTACCAACAGATCAAACTTTGCTATTTTTTGCATGAGAAAAAAGTTAAATTATTGCGCTTAGCGTAGCGTAAAACATTCCAAAAGGCAAGCCTATTTAGCGTTAAGCCGCTTCGCCTCCGCCCATGCCAACTCAAACGTTTTCTTCATCGCATCCGCGATTTCAGCGCTCTCGATCACGATACCAAGTTGCTCACGCCATGAGGCGATCATGACTTTATTGTCGTAGATATTGATCTCGGGAGAGAAGTAGTACTTGTCCGCGGGGACGAGCGCCGTCTCGCGTGATTCGTCTTTGTCTTTTGAGGCGCGCTCGCGGCCGATTGGTGTAGCTGGGATAATGGCGCGGATATGGATGCCTTTGCCCGCACGGCGCTTGTAGTACTTGGGGAAATATCCTGGCAAGGCTCGATGCATATCATCAACGGTCGCATATGCGCGGATTGTTTCCGTCGAAGTCAGCGTGTCTTCGTAGACTTCGATCAATCCCTGCTTGCCTTCGTAAAAACGAACTTTTGGCCGTCCTGCAACTGTATGAATTGATTTTAATTGGGGAATAAGAGCTTTGGCTTCTTTGAGATTTTTTTGCTTTTGCTCCAGTTCCAATTCCAGGTATTCAATAACTTTATCCGGCGACTCGGCCAGATATTCTTGCTTCGGTTCTTTTCCGGAAACACTCACGAGCCGCTTTTGTACCAAATCATTGAGAATGTCGTAGCCAGTAGTCCGGTTGATTCCTGCTTTTCGGGTGATTTCTGATACGGTGCCTTTGCCAAGCGCAAGTAAAGCCATATACACCGAAGCTTCTTTCTGGGAAAAACCCATCTCTAAAAGTGAGGAAAATAGTGTATTTTTCATGTATATTGTCTAAAACTATCCACAAAAGGTAGATATAAGTATATATTAGCTATATTTATGTGTCAATATCCACCGACAAAATGTGGAAATAAATTGACATTACTAGCGTATCTTCCTAATATAATAATAAAATGTTAATTTAATTCTATGAGCGATCAAGAAAAAGAATGTCTAAACTGTAAGCAATATTTTGTCATCGCGCCTGATGATGCGAGTTTTTATGAGAAGATGAGTGTTCCACTTCCTACGCTGTGTCCCTCATGTCGATTTCAGCGAAGATATGCATGGCGCAATGAGCGCAACTTGTATCGCCAGGCATGTGGATTGTGCAAGCGCAGCATGATCACGATTTATTCTCCTGATAAGCCTTTTGTTGTCTACTGCAACGAGTGCTACCACGGCGATGGATGGGACCCCCTTTCATTTGGAAAAGACGTGGATTTTTCTCGTCCTTTCCTAGAGCAATTCAAAGAACTCCAACTCGAAGTACCTCGGCTCTACGCGTTTGTTTTTCAAAACTCGAATAGCGAATACACCAACGGGGCGGCATACAATAAGGATTGCTACCTGACATTCGTTAGCGACCACAATCAAGATTCTGCCTACTCATATGGCACCAATCATTCTATCGGCGTCATCGATTGTTACGGCTGTAACGAATGTGAACTATGCTATGAGTCACTTGATTGCAACAAATGCTATCAGGTCCTTTTTTCGCAGGATTGTTCCGATTCGCAAAATCTCATGTTTTGTAAGAATTGCGCAAATTGCCAGGACTGCATCGGTTCCGTTAATTTGAGGAATAAAAAATACCATATTCTCAATATGCCGTATACGAAAGAGGATTATCTAGAAAAAGTTAAGAGCCTTCATCTCGACACTCATCAGGGCCTTGAAGCCTTCAAAAAAGAAGCAGCAACCCTGGCCTCGCGATTTATGAAGAAGTATTATCATGGTTTTCAAAATCGCGATGTCACGGGCGATTATGTCTCGAACAGCAAAAACAGCTCGTATATTTTTGATAGCACCGCGGTTGAGGATTCGAGCTACATAAACCATGGTCACAAAGTTACTCATTGCTCCGATGGCTACGTGGTGGTAGACCAATCGCAGTATTCATATGAGATTGTGAGTGCCATTGCGGTCAACAATGTTAAATTCGGCTATTGTGTGTGGCACGATAGCGATAGCGAATATTGTGATACATGCGAGAATTGTACGAATATTTTTGGGTGTGTTGGCTTGCGAAAACAGTCGTACTGCATATTAAATAAGCAATATTCACCCGAAGAATACATGGCACTAGTTCCGAGGATTATCGAGCACATGAAAATTGGTGGTGAATATGGGGAGTTTTTCCCGATCAATCTTTCTCCCTTTGCCTACAATGAGACAGTAGCGCAGGAATATTTTCCGCTCAATAAAGAAAAGGCTTTGGAAAAAGGAATTCCCTGGAAAGCCATTGAAAATCGCAATTATGCCATCACCATGAAGTCTGATGGTATTCCAAATTCATCGAGAGACATCCCCGAAACCATCGAAAAAGAAATTATCGGTTGCGAGCACGCTGGCAATTGCGCTGAAGGATGCACGACAGCTTTCATTATTATTCCCCAAGAATTACAGTACTATCGCCGTATGAATTTGCCACTGCCGCGTTTGTGTCCTAATTGTCGCCATGGTTTGCGACTCAAAATGCGCAATCCTCGCAAACTTTGGAATCGCTCGTGTTCGTGTATGATGCATGGTCATTCGCACGGGGATAATGGTTGTTCGGAAGAATTTGCTACAAGTTACGCTCCGGATCGTCCCGAACACATGTATTGCGAAAAATGCTATCAAGCAGAGATATCCTAGTCATGCAACAGCCTATCTGCAAAAACTGCGACGTTGCATTCGTCATAACTCCTGACGACTTTACGTTTTACGAGAAGATGCAGGTGCCCGCGCCGAAATACTGTCCGCCATGCCGGATGCAGAGGCGGTTGGTGCATCGCAACGAACGGACACTGTATCGGCGAGCGTGTGATAATTGCAAAAAAGATTCCGTATCAATTTATCCTGCGGGCACCCCCTGGCCGGTCTATTGTAATCCTTGTTGGTGGGGTGATAGCTGGGATGGTAAAGAGTTCGGGATGGAATATGATCCGAACCGATCGTTTTTCGAGCAGTTTATAGAACTTCGCAACAAAGTCCCGCGTATCAACCTCCTCTGTATCACGAGCGTCAACTCGGAATATACGAATAACGCTGAGGACAATAAGAACTGCTACTTGTTGTTTGCTGCTGGAAAAAATGAAGATTGCATGTATGGGCGGCTTGTCGAGCATTGCAAGTCCGTCGTCGATTGTTGCTGGACCTATGACAGCGAACTTTGCTACGAATGCATCGACATCCGACAATGCTACGGATGTTTGTTTTCCGAGCGGTGCCAGTCAAGCAGGGATTTGCTCTTTTGCTTTGACGTGCGCGACTCGCAGGACTGCATTCTTTCTAGCAATCTTCGCCACGCCCAGTACTATATCGAAAACAAAAAATATTCAAAAGAAGAATATCTCGCGAAGAAAAAAGAGATTCTTGCTTCGCCGGAAAATCTGGAATCGGCCAAGAAAAAATTCGATGAACTGAAAGCGAAGGCAGTGGTCAAATATGCGTTTCAAACCAAGTGCGTGAACTCGACAGGGGATTATCTTTTTAATTGCCGCGATTCACGCCTCATGTTTGATGCCAGTAATGCAAAGGATTGCGCGTACATGGCTGATGTGGAAGATCCCACTGACTGTATTGACGGAAATAATATGTATTATAAACCGGAGCGATGCCTCGATATCATGGGCGCACTTCAAACATATAATTGCAAGT
>JBBTUB010000028.1:0-17759 GCA_038064015.1 Patescibacteria group bacterium
CATGAGAGCGAACAAGGGCGTCGGCAGATTCTCGGCTGATCGTTTCAAGCGAACCCGTAAAAACAAACGTAAGATTTTGAAGTTTGTTTGATTTCTGTGATGTTTCAGCAGTGAGGATTTTGAGGCCTGTTTTTTTGAATTTCTCCAGAAGTTTTTTATTGTGCAAGTTTTGAAACCATTCATAGATACTCTTGGCGACTATATCGCCGATGTCGCGGAGCGTGACGAGCGACTCGAGCGATGAGAATGCAAGTTTTTCAAGCGTACCAAAATGCCGCGCCAGATCCGTCGCCGTTTCTGATCCCACGTGCGGGATGCCAAGCGCGAAGATAAAGCGATCAAGTGGTACGGTCTTGCGTGCCTGAATTGCCGCAACCGCGTTCTCTGCTGACTTGTCGGCAAAACGATCAAGATTCAAAAAATCTTCCTTCTTTAATGAGTAGAGATCCGCCGGGTCTTTGATGAGGCCCGTATCCATAAGCTGATCAATCAGCTTGGGACCGATACCGTCCAGATCCATGGCGCCTTTAGCAATGAAGTGGTACATGCTCTCGCGCTTGATGGCAGGGCAAGTTTTATTGATGCAGCGGTACGCTACATCAATACCCCGTCGCATGACGGGGTGGTCGCAAGCCGGACATTTCTTCGGAAATACAAATTCTTTTTCTTTGCCGGTACGAAGCTCGACGATCGCTTTTTTCACATCCGGGATCACGTCTCCGGCCCGGCCGACAACGACGGTATCACCGATCTTTACGCCAAGGCGCTTGATCTCATCTTCATTGTGAAGCGTGGCTCGACTGACTGTCGTACCGCCGATCTCCACTGGCTCGAGTACCGCGACCGGAGTCAGCGTGCCCGTACGCCCGACGCTGACGATAATATCGAGAAGTTTCGTCGTTGATTCACGGGGCGAGAACTTATACGCGATCGCGCCGCGCGGCGTCTTGCCGATAACGCCGAGTTTTTGAAACATTCGGTCATCGTTGACGATGACGACAATGCCGTCGATTTCATAATCAAGCTTTTCGCGATGTTTCTCCCAATAATCCCTGGACTCCTGCACTTCTTCAAGCGTTTTACAAAATTTATTATGCGAATTGATTTTAAAGCCGAGCTTGTGCAAGATTTTGTGTTCCTCTTCATGGGTTTTTTGTCCCAAATCCGTAATCAGCGAATACGCAAATGAGTCCATTTTCCGCGAGGCGGTGATGCCGGGGTCTAACTGTCGTATTGATCCTGCCGCGAGATTGCGCGGATTGGCAAAATCTTCTGTCTTGGTTATACGTTTGAACTCTTTTTTGGTAATAAAAACCTCGCCTCTTATTACTAGTTCTTTTTTCTCATCAATCGCGAGGGGCAAGGCTTCGACGGTTCTTAAATTTTGCGTCACGTTTTCACCGATCGTGCCATCGCCACGCGTGGCGCCGACTTCCAATAATCCATTTTTATAGACCAGCTCGATCGCAAGTCCATCAAGCTTGAGCTCGCAAAAATATCCCGAATCCCCCGCTCGCGGATCGATCCGCTTGAGCCGAGCAAGCCAATCTTCCAAATCTTGCTTGCCAAACGCATCCAAGAGCGAAAGCATACGCGTTGGATGAGTGAATTTCTCAAATTTATCAAGCGGCTTCCCTCCGACGCGCTGGGTCGGCGAATCGGGCATCATGAGCTCCGGAAATTCCTGCTCAAGGTCAAAAAGCTCTTTTTTGAGCGAATCTTCAACTGACTCTTCGACCATCGGCGTATCCAAAACCAGCCGATGATAGCGGTAGGTAGTGATCGTTTCTTTGAGTTTCGCAACGCGTGCTCGCGCTTCGGCTTTGGTCATACGCTACCTTACCATACCTTTAATCGATCTGAAATACGCGTGAAACGCCACGATACATGCCCGTTGCTTTGACAGGAGATACTTCGCAATCCACGTCATATTCCAAGCCAACCATGTCCATGACGGGCGCGTCGATATCGCCTACCTGGTTCACATACAGGCACCACTCGAGCGCCGATTCCGCCGCGTAGATTGCGGGTACGGAATTTTTTGTCTCGGAAGAGGCTCGGATTTTAGGAATAAAAATTGCTGAGAGTGCGAACACAATCGAAAGCATCACTCCGACGAGCAAAACACTGACCAAGATCGCCATGCCAGCTTGCATTTTTTTGGAATTATATTTTCTCATATCAATTGCTCAATTCGCGAAGCGAAAGCGTAGTTTGCAAATCGACGCTGGCTTGCCGGTTCGTGTTGGTTGTTGTGAGGGAAAGGCGGATCATAACTCTAGGTTGCCGCGAATCCTTCGTCGTCGCACCAGCCACACAAAAATCGAATCGAGAAAATTTGACGGTATTGGAATTCATGATCGTATCCGTCTCACCGACTTTTCGATGAATATCAGTTCCGACTAACGAATACTCAACCTCGCCATGGTCAGGATGCTGGATGACGAGCGTCGCGACAGGGCAACTATCGGCAAGCGGAGAAGTAATCGCTGAAACACGCAATTCTTTGGTGATGGACTCGAGAATAAAATTTGCGTTCTCTTCCGCCTGTTGAAGATTAAACGCGCGCCGCTGAAGATCAAGCGCGTACACGAATGATGAAACCGACACCAGCATGATGACACTGAAAATCATCATCGATACCAGCACTTCTACGAGTGTGAAGCCGTATTGTTTCATTAGTACCAGTCAAAAAGATGTTCTTCGGCGCTTACCTGTTTGGTGCCCCCATGATCCGGCCACGATACATCAACGGTAATCTTAAGTTCTGCGGCCGACACGGAAGTAACGGTAACGGTCCTGCTAAAAATCGTGTTCTGGCCGCTGTCATACGTATACAAACCCCCGGCATCTTTTTTTAGCGGATTGGAACATGAGCTGATGAGTTGCTCGGAATCCCACTGGACGCAATAGGTGCCCCCGGCCGCCAAAGGACCGCCCAACGAGCCAAAGGGATTGCCCTTGAACCAATCCGTGTCGCGTAAATTCCTAACCACTTCGGCCCCCTCTTGGGCAAGACCACTGGCGATAAAGCTGTTCTTGATAAAGTTCGCGCTATTAAGATTGAAAGTAATGATCGCAAACGTTGCCGTAATAGCGATGCTTAATACGAACAGTGAGACGAGTGTTTCGACGAGGGTAAACCCGGGATTTTTCATAGTTAATTCGTCACATCAATTTTACCTGATTGATGGACGGAAAGCACGGTGCCGGCGACCTCGCCGGTCACCACGATCTCAATCGTAACAGGAGCCTGGGATGGATCCGAGTCGCCTCCGAGATACGCTTTTGCGTACGGAAGCTCAAAGTACACATCCGCAAACGATTCTTTAAATGACATCGCTGAATTCTGGATGTTTTTCGTTTCAATGATCGGATCCCCCGGTTGATAGGTCTTCATGCCGCATGATGCGCCCCCCAGGATATGAGCAAAGATTTGATACCTCGTCGGACTGACATAGTGCAGGCCGAAGCCGCACGCCGGAGTACCCTGGTGGCCACTTCCCGAGACCGCCATCGATTGAGCTCTTCGCAAATCCGATGAAACCGTAAACGCCACCTGATGGCGCGCTGCGGTGTTGGTTGCGGAGGAGCGAAAATTAAGCACCAAGGTGGTTCCAAGAACCGCCACGATACTCATGACGACGATCAACTCAATAAGGGAAAAGCCTTTGTGCCGGTTCATACAGAATATAGACTATCGCCGCCAGTGCCAAGAATGTTCCCAGGGGCACAGCGGTTTTGCGATTCGCTTTGCGGAGCGCTAACAATACCACACTGACCAGACCGCCGATCATGACTCCGCCGTAGATCACGATGGCTGTCCCCGGGAATCCAAAGAGCAATCCGAGTACGGCCACAAGCTTCACATCGCCAAAACCGATCCACGTCCCTTTTGATAGGAACCACAATAGGAAAAGTAGGCCCCCGACAGCTAAAGCACTTAGAAGATTCCAGGGTTGCCACGCAACCCTCATAGCGAGTGCTACAGCGATCAAAACCACCAGGAGAGCATCAGGAATAAGCAGATGTTGGAGATCGATGACCGCAAGCACCAAGAATACCTCCAGAGCGACCAGCCACAGCAATGACGGAGCGAACACGAACAACACTCCTGATAGCAGCTCAACCAACGGATACTGAAGAGAGATGTGATGATGGCATTGCCGACACCTCCCGCGAAGCATCACGTAGCTCACCACGGGAACAAGGTCATACCACGCCAGGACTCGATCACAGTGAGGGCAGTGCGAACGGCCTTTTACAAACGGCAGCTCTCGAGGAAGTCGATAAATGAGTACATTTAAGAAACTGCCGACGAGCAGACCGAGGATGAACACAGAGAAAGCGATCACAAGTTAGTTGATGCCGAGGTCAAAAACACAATCAGCACCGGCCGCAGTACATGCTCCTCCCACACCAGCTTCAGCTGTACCCTCGGTACCACCGGTTAATCCAGCAGGAATATCCGAATCATTACTCAGTACGCCGCCAGTAGCGGGACTCGCATTGCCGGCATTTTCAAGCTGTGCCCAAATCTGGAATTTTGTCTTCGTGGCGTTGACGCCATAGCCATAGGCCGCATATGTGCTGGGATCCAATGGCGCCTTCCCTGTTGCCAGGTACTTACCAATAGTAGCGTCCGCGAGATCTGGCGGATACGTCCCATTATCATCATAATAAAGCTCAGCCGCCGTGCGAAGCTGACTCACCGCAGTAGTGCGCTTCGTATCTTTTGCTTTTGAGCGAGCGGTATTGAGCTGCAGCAAGAGCAGTGTCGCAAGAATACCGATAATTGCGATCACAACGAGTAATTCCACTAACGTAAAGCCCCGAGAGAAGATTGATTTTTTCATAGTGCCTTCATTATACAATAATACTTGTCCACATGCTAGACCGTATTAATAAGACTATAGATGGGCAGTAAGATGGCGGCCACCAACAAGCCAATCCCGACACCAAGAATGAGGATCAAGATAGGCTCCACCAACTGGGAAAGGTTTTGGACATTATCCTCCGCTTCGGTACGATAGAACTTGAGAACATTATTGAGCATCGCGTCAATGCGGCCGGTCCGCTCCCCGGTGGAGATCATCGAGCTCACCAACTTGGGAAACTCCGGATATTCGGCGAGCGTGGCGGAAAGTGTGCCACCGCTTTGGACGTTTTGGTGCGCCTCCATCAGAATGCGCTTGTATACCTCATTCCCGACTACGTCAGCGGTAATCTGGAGGCTTTCAAGGATCGGTACGCTCGAATGCACGAGCGTAGCAAGCGTTTCCGCGATGCGCGCCAAGTACAAAGCACGGATGATATTGCCGAACTTCGGCATAGAGAGCTTAAAACTATCCCACACATACCTTCCTCGCTCGGTGCGAATATAATGGTAGGTGCCGATGACCAGAAGAACGACCGCGACGATGATAATCGCCCAGTAATGCTGAAAAAAATTGGACGTCGCGATGAGCATCTTGGTCGGAAGCGGCAGCTCAGTCGCACCGGATTCTTTGATGACGGTAAGCAACTGCGGGATCACCGTCGTCATCATGATAATCGCCACGACGACCAGTGCCGAGAGCACGAAAGTCGGGTAAAAAATGGCGCCTTTGATTTTGGAGTTGAGCCCCGCACTCCGCTCCAAATAATCGGCAAGGTAGTTGAGCGTTTCTTGCATTTTCCCGGAGATTTCTCCTACGCGCAGTAAACTGGTGTAAAAAGGATTGAAAACCCGCTCATGGTCGGCGAAAGCCACCGACAAGGTGGCACCCCCTTGAACTGATGCCACGATGGTGGCGATGATTTTGCGAAAAGATTCTTTCTCGCTCTGTCGTCCCAAAATAGAGAGCGCCTCCAGGAGCGGGACATCGGCATCAATGAGTGTGGCAAGCTGACGCGTAAAGACCACGACATCTTTGCGGGTAGGCCGCTGAAAAAAAGAAAGGAGGTCTATTTTCAGGACGTTGCCGTCCTTGGGAAGCAGTGAGAGGACGAAAAGCTCCTTTTGTTGCAGGAGAAGTATGGCTTGCTCCTCGGAAGGAGCATCAATAGTACCTTCGATAAATCCTCCTGTGCTCGTTTTAGCTTGATAGGTAAAATTCATTTCAGCAACGTCTGAAGCTCATTAATATTTGGGGAATAAAACTGCGCCTGCTCAAGCGCGATGAGCTTGCCCCGCACCAAGGACGCGAGCGATTGATTGAGGGAGATCATCCCTGCTTGGGCTCCCGTGCCAATGGCAATGCCGAGTTGCTCGACTTTACCCTCGCGGATAATATTGCGCACGGCAGTGGTGGCAACCATGAGCTCTACCGCCGGGACCAGGCCACCGCGAAGCCCCGGAATCAAGCGCTGAGAAATGACTCCCGAAAGCGTATTGGCAAGCTGGCCGGTGATTTGGCGCTGCTGGGTGGGCGGGAACGAGTCCAATATGCGCTCGATGGTCTGCGGAGCATCGTTGGTATGGATCGATCCGAGCACCAAGTGTCCCGTCTCGGCGGCGGTCACGGCGGCGCTGATGGTATCATAATCTCGCAGTTCCCCCACCATGATCACATTCACATTCTCTCGAAATGTTGATCGCAGGGCGTTGGCGAATGAGTGCGTATCGCTTCCCACTTCGCGCTGATCAATGAGGCTTCGCTCGGGCGTAAATAGATACTCGATCGGGTCTTCGATCGTGATGATTTTCTCGGTACGCTCCATGTTGATCGCCTGGACAATCGCCGCCAGCGTCGTTGACTTGCCATGACCGGTCGGCCCCGCGACCAGCACAAAGCCCTGTGAGAGTTTGGTAAAAATCTTGAGCTGGTCGGGCAAATGCAAATCCTCAAAACTCCTGATCTCGTTGACGATGTAGCGCAACACCACGGCAATCGCGCTCTTCGTATTGTATACATTCACGCGGAAACGCATCTGTTGCCCGAGCTGGTAACTAAAATCCGCCTCTTTGGTTTCTAAAAACTTCTCTTTGCGCTCTTTGCCCAGCAAGAAAAACGCCATCGCTTCCACGTCTTGCCGCGTAAGAATCTTGCGATCCGAAACCGGCATCAAAACCCCGTCAATGCGAATCGTCGGGTAGTACCCGGGTGAGAGATGGATGTCGGAAGCGCCTTTTTGGACCGCTTCGGTGAGTAATCCGTCAAGTTGTTGATTTGTATTTTCCATTTTGAGATTTACATTTTTAATTAGGCTGCGTTATCTTCAGAAGACTGAGCAACTTGCAAAAGCTCTTCGAGCGACGTGACTCCTCGTAATACCTTAATAATACCATCTTGGTACATCGTGAGCATCCCCTGCCGCTCGGCCTCGGCTCGAAGCTTCTCTTCAGAAAGATCTCCCAAGATTACGCGCTCCAGCTCATCGGTCATTGCCAGCGCTTCAAAGATCGCGACACGCCCTTTGTATGCTTTCCCGTTGCAATCTTTGCATCCCTTGCCGGCTTTGAAAATCTGGTACGGAGATTTTGGCAACGTCGCGACGATTTCAGGAGAGATCTTCGCCACACCCTCGGCAAGCAGCTTGGCCTCGCTGGGATTGAGCGTCGCGGGCTCTTTGCAACTCGGGCAAAGCTTGCGCAACAACCGCTGGGCGGCCGCGAGGTTGAGCGATGGCGCGATCAGGTATTTCTCCACCCCCATATCAATGAGCCGTGGGATCACCCCGATCGTATTGTTGGTATGGAGCGTGGAAAGCACGACGTGCCCCGTCAGCGCGGCTTGGACCGCCAATCCGGCGGTTTCCCGGTCACGCATTTCTCCCACCATGATGATGTCGGGGTCCTGTCTCAAAATATGCCGCAGTCCGTTGGCGAACGTGTAGCCGATTTCTTCGTGAATCTGCGACTGGTTGACGCCGCTGATGTAATTCTCGACGGGATCCTCCAGGGTCACGATGTTGACCTGGTCATTGTTCATCTGGCGCAAGATGGCCGCCAACGTCGTGGATTTGCCGGACCCGGTAGGTCCCGTAACCAGAATCGAGCCGAAAGGCTTTGCAATATTTTCGAGGAGGACCTTGAGGTTGTGGCCCTCCAGCCCCAAGTCTTTGAGCTCGATGTTTCCCACGAGCGGATCAAGAATACGGAGCACTACTTTTTCGCCCGTGCGGGTGGGAAACGTCGAGACGCGAAAATCCACCGTGCGGTCGCTGAACTTTGTCGAAAAGCGTCCATCTTGGGCAAGTCGTGATTCATCAATTTTGAGTTCGGAAAGAATCTTGATCCTGGTGATCAGCGCCGACAACAAACTGCCAGGGAGGGTCAGCGCCGTCTGAAGATCACCGTCAATGCGCACGCGCAATCGGATCAGGTCTTGATAGGGCTCGATATGAATATCTGAAGCGCGGCTCTCAACAGCGTGTTTGATGATGGCCGCCACGACCTTCGTCACCGGCGCTTCGGCGGTAAGCTCTCCGAGCCCCGCTTCCTGCTCGGTGATCTTGAGTTCTTTTTGTGAAACATCATCCGCGATGGTTTCAAGCGCCTTTCCCACCTCCGATGACAGCGAGGTAAAACGATCACGAAGCACGGTGAAATCCTGGTAGGTAATGATGAATTTTTCGAGCGTAAGATTTTGCTCGGTGGCGATAAATTTGAGCGCCTGCAAGGCATCGATATTTTCCGGATCCAAGAGGACAATTTTCAGGATTCCTTTGTCTTTGGCAAATGGCAGAATTTTGTAAAAACGAATGGTCGCGTCGGAAATCTTCTCCGAGAGCTGCGGATCGATTTCAATATCGGAAGCATGCGCGATGGGCAGCTTATAGATTTCAGACTTGAGCGCCGCAAGATCCGCGTCTCCGATGATGCCTTTCTGGATGAGCATCTCGCCAAAGTATTTCTCTTGCGCCTCGGCTTCAGCCTGAACTGAGCTTACGATTTCAGGGGTAAGCAACTTGCGCTCAAGCAATGCGTCGACAAGAAGTTGGGGGGTACGAAATGGCATCGTGATTAGGGTGCGAATAGGTCTTGTTTTCCGGTAACACCCGACTGAAGCGGATACTCACCGAATGTTTTGAGCCCTTGAAATTGCGGCTGCTGGAAAACCGAAAAATCAAACTTCAGGTCTTTAAATTTCAGATACGATGCATCGCTGATGGCGGCGGGCGCCACCAACGCCTTGTCACCTTGCTGGGCGTAGAGAAAATAACCCACCATGCCTCCCAGCAAGACGATGAGCGCGAGAATAAAAGGACTGGTGGCGTGATGTGTGGTCATATTGAAAGGCTATACGCAACCAGATCAAGCGTGATATTGAGGCTCCCGGTCGATCCCGAAAGTTCAGAAACTTGAATTCTGGAAACGTCATATAATCTCAGACTCTGCTCAAGATTTCCGAGCATCGTGAGCAACGCGGGATAGCGCCCAAAAAGCTCGATGTGCATCTCAATCACCTGGTACTCTCCCTTCTTTTTTGCGGCATCACCGAAACTTATGGACCGCAGCTCCAGCCCCGACTGCTGCGCGGCCGCTTGGAGGCTCGAGGTGAGATAATCGAGTTGTTTCTTTCGTGGCAACGCCAGGAGGATTTTATTGATGGATGCTTGCTGGCCGACATAATCCTGATTGAGCTTCACGATATTTTTCTGCGCCGCCTCCGTGTCCGCGAGTAGGGCCGTGCGCTGGGTATGCGCTTCACGCGCGGCAGACCAATCATCGAATCGCGGAAGCACCACCAAAAAGAAGAGTATGAGTTCGGCGCTGATAAGAATGGTAGCGAAAAGATTTTTATTCATGGGGGGCTAATACCAACTCCATCGTAACATCGACCTGACCATCGGGGGTAACGCTGATCTTGCTCACGCGGACGTCTTTGACCAGCGGGGAACCGTACAGCGCGGCAACTTGCTTGGCTACGGCGGTATAGCTGGCCGCCAGCGCGTGGAAGCTGTAGGTGCGCTTCTCCGCATCCACCTGCAGGCTCAAAAATTTCATGCTGGGCTCGATAAGATTCTGGATGCCGACAAAGCTCGCCGACCATTGGGTATGGGATTTTAGCAAGGAGCGCGTCGCGGCAAGCTGTTTCTGAACATTGAGTAATTTCTCTTCATCGGCTTTATTTCGCTGTTTGAGAACCGCCGAGATCTGCTGCTCTGCAGCTGTAATCTTATCCGTCGTGCGTGAGTTCATGGCGGTTGCGATGCCATAGGCCGCTCCCAGGACGACCAGCAATGCCACGGCAAGCAGCAACAATCGGCTATTACCCGGCAGATGCAGGTTGAGGCTCTTTTTCTGAGAAGGTAATAATTGTAATCCTCCAGCGTCACTCATGGTTTTATAGTTCTCTCATTGCTAGGCCGACCGCCACGACAAATGTGGAATTGAGCTCGGCGCGAAACCGCTCGACTCCCGGCGGCACGACGGCTCGAGCAAGCGGATTGCCCAACGCAACTTCTCGGCCAAGCTTTTGTGAAAAATATGCTTGAAAATCGGGCATGTTCGCCAACCCGCCGACCAGAAGAATCTTCGCAATCTTACTTTTTTGCTGGTCCTCATAGTTGTGAATGGTTTTGTTGACCTCCAATACCATCAAATCGATCAGCGAGCTCATCGCCTGGCGAACCGTATTGGTATCTACATCTTTGATACCTTGGCTGCGCTTGAGTTCCTCGGCTCGTGCGACGCTGATGCCAAGGGATTTTGCGATTGACTTGGTGATTTCAAATCCTCCAATTTCATAATCATGGCTGGCGCGCTGGAAACCGTTTTCGACAATCAAGATCGAGGTGCTTCGTCCGCCGATGTTAATGATCACTATCGGGCTCAAATCATTGCCAATGAGCGAGCGAATCAGAGCAAAATTTTCTAGCTCAAGCGCTCGAAGATTGAGCTCGGCTTCTTTCATGATTGCTTGATAACGCGCCACTTCTTGCTTCGGAACTGCCACCAAAAAAACATCAACGGTCGTCGCGGAGGTCTTTGGCATGATCTGCCCCTTTTGATCCTTACGCACATTGACGATCGCCCAGTCGAGCTGCACTTCGCTCAAAGGTACCGGGACATACTTGCGAGCCTCAAACGGCATCGCCTTGGCGATCTCCTCTTCCGAAAGATACGGCAGTGTGATCGTCGTCGCGAACGTGGGAAACGAAGGGATCGATGCTACGACATCTTTGGTTTTGATCTGCGCCGATTGTAAAATTGCTTTGATTCCCATTGCGATATCGTGATTGGAAGGCTGAGCCTTGTCTTGACCGGCGCCAAGCTCCACCATGCCATAGTTCAAAAGCGTAAAACGGTTCGCTTCTTTTGAAAGCTCGACAACCTTGATGGACGCCGTGCCAATATCAACACCGAGCCGGCTCTTTTTATCGAGACTAAAAAATCCCACTCAAATATTGTATCATGAAAGGATGCAAGAGAAATCCACAGTCCAGCACATATCCTCATGGTTACTGGATACCGTGTTCCCCCGCTCATGCTTGAGCTGCCATCGCCTGCTCGCCGTGCGAAGCCCGCATCGCTACCTGTGCGCGAAATGCATGGAGTTCGTGCGATATCAGACCTCATTTCGCTGCGCGTTTTGCACCAATACGACGATTATGGGCGCGACCTGCCAAAAATGTGATCACAACCATTCGCTTGATCGTTTGCTCGTCACGGTTGATTACCAGGATAAAATTACTGAACGAATAGTGAAAGCGCTCAAGTACCGTTTCGCGACCGAAGTCGCGCAGGACATCGGCGAGCTGATGGCAACCTTTTTAGTTCCAAAATTGCCATTTATAGACTTTAATCGCAGCCGCACGATTATCGTGCCAATCCCCCTTCATACACGCCGCCTCCGCTGGCGGGGATTCAACCAGGCCGAGCTCATCGCTCGAGAAATTGCCTCGCGCCTGGAATTGCCGCTGGAGGCCGGCGCCCTGAAACGTCTCACCCATGGCACGCCCCAGGCCGATATCAAAAATCGCGAAGACAGAATTAAAAATGCTCGCGGGTTATTCGCGCTCTCGCAAACCCCCTCTGCACTCCCCCTTCAATTGAAGGGGGAGTCGGAGAGGGTTCGTGGCCAGGTAGTGCTCCTCATCGACGACCTCTCGACCACCGGCTCGACGCTCAACGAAGCCGCCCACGTGCTCAAGTCCGCGGGAGCACGCGAAGTTATCGGCTTCGTGTTCGCGAGGGGCTAGACTTCCTCCCATAACCCCTTGAAGAGTGCTCGCATATTGCGAGCCATGACGGGATCATGAATCTCGACCAGATAATGCGGACGCTCCCGCAACGAGAGCATGGTGATGTAATCCCCCGTCACCCAAATCGTAGACGTAAACTCACCGGCTTTGTCCCAAAATTTAATCTGCCGCTGCTTGTATTTTCCCCGCATCGTATTTTCAACGTAGGATTTATTCGTCAAAAGCTTCAGTTGGATATCTTTGGGCCATATGTCCCATTGTTTCTTGATCCACTCATGATACAGCTCAACAAATGCATGATCCTGAAATCCCCAAATCGTATTATCGATACCCGCAACATTCTCCGCCCAGATAGGCAGCATATCATAAAGATGCTTCTCGATATCACCTTCTTCTACAAATCGAATTTTTGGAATTGAATAGGTTGTGTTGGCCGTGATTTTCGAAAGCTCGCTAATCGCCGAAGAAATGATCTCTTCTTTTTTCTCAAGTTCTTCTTTTTCTTTTTTCAAAATATGGCCGAGATCCTCGACGGGCTTAGCCACCAGATACAGCGTCTTGCCGCCAAGGTCTTCGGAAATGATCCCCCGCTTCATGAGCGCTTTGGCAATACTATAGACCGTCGCGCGATTGACGCCGGTCTCTTTGGCGATACTCGCCGGCGTCGCTTTGCCCCGCCGCAAAAGCGCCAAGTAAATCTCCGTTTCTTTTTCCGTAAAACCAAGTTGTTGAAGCAATGTATTGATCATGCATTCATCCTAACATGTTGTTGGATCATAGTCAACAGCTACTTATCCACAGCCTGCTTATATTATTTAATACCCAGCTAACTAAAGTGTTGAATCTTAGTTGACAATTTGGCAGGAACTTGCTAAACTAGGGAAAGTCTGGTGAATTCAGTCAACCAGAAAGAGTGACCGGATTGCTCTTTCACAATTCAAAAAGGTAGGTGCAAGTATGAAGAAGCTCGTGAAGATCGTCGTAAAAGTACTTCTGCTCGCGTTCCTGGTATTCCACGTGAGCCAATGGATCGACGCTCATTCAGATCCCGCCAGCTTCAGAACAGTAGACCTAAACTCACACTGGATGAAACGTCTGAGCAGCCTCCAGAGCGGAGATATCATCATCACGAGGATGAACGATCAAGGCAACTCCTCGTTTGCCATGGTGGTCCGCGACGATGAGAGTCTTGGTTCCATAGAGTTCTACGACTCGAGGGGACCATGGAGATTGAAGGGGTCATGCCCCAAAGATCTTCTTCGGTGCGAGATGATCAACAGAATGATCGAGCGAATCATTCATTCTGACGACACAGAATACGATCACGGACAACTCGCCAGAGAAGTCTGGAAAAGAAAGCAGGACAGTTGGGAGTCAAATGCACTCTACGCCATCCCGGCAAGTCCAAGAAACAAGAATGACGGCATGCATTGACCGTAGAAGACAGCCAAAAAAGGAGACAGTATGGAAAAAACATGTGAATGGGCTCGGAGTATTCACAAAAAGAGAAAGGAGGGTAAGAAAATCTCTGAGGACGACATTTTCGATATGTGTCGGCATTTCAAGAAGTGCCGAGAGTGTCGAAAAATCTATCGTCCACGACAACGACCAGCTCCTGCGGGCATCTATTGTAGAGCTTGCGGGAAAAAGAGGTGAAGCCAACGAAAGGAGAAAAAATCTTGGACAGCCCAGAATACCAAGGTCTTGGAAGGGGCGATGAGGTACGGCCTGCGGATAAGTCCACGACCTGCATCATCGTCCACGTCTGTAACGAAGTCACCCTGGCAGCTCGTACCGTCTCCGTCACGAAGGGAAATTTCGATGAATGGAGGAAGTGCGAGTATGGGGGTGGCAGTAAACCGATCCGCCGTTTCTCGCACCTCGATCTTCGAGATCAAATCCATCACGTGGCTTCGAGAGATCGATTCTTCGTAGTCCTCAGATCCGAAGCGGAGGTAATTGCGATACGAATCCAAGTAGTCCATGAGGATACTTGGGAGCTCGTTTCTAAAGTCATCCGCCGCGAACCCAAGCCGTAGATAGACGTGAAGATCACCGATCTCTTCACGGAATTCTGGCGACTCAAGAAAGGCGACGAAGTACGCCTGCCGCGATCAATCACCAAAATCTACCGAGCACTTCTTCGGTGCTTCGGAATCTAGAAAAGGAGTCTCTCATGCAGCGTTTTCTGACAGTCCTCGGTTTCCTTCTGGCCTCGACTTACGCAAGCGCGCAGATCAACACCGTCGTGGATCTGCGGCTCGGGATGCGGGACCAAGTCACGTACCGCTACGCGGAGGTCTTCCAAGTCCGGGATCGGTGGATCTTCCCCGATATCGGCTACGTCGACTTCGGTGGAAACGACTACCGTGAGTTCTTCGTCGGCGGTGGGCGCAAGCTCTTCGTCTCCAAGCCTCTCACGGTCATCGAGATCCTTTACTTCGAGCAGGCAACGGGATCGGCGGGCGACAACGCTCGCTGGCTCATCCCGTGGACACTCCTCGCGTACGAGTTCCATCCGCGGCTTGGCGGAGAAGCAGTCTTCTTCCCTTACCTGCCTCTTAACGAAGCAGGCCGGATCCAATATGTCGTCGACCACGCAACGCTCCAGTACAGCTTCTCGGACATCTTCAAGGCCGGCGTCGGTTATGGCGCCTACCAGTTCGGCGACGACCAGTGGCAACACAAGCCATTCGTCATCGGAACTCTCACGCCAGCGCAAGGCAAGTTCGGAAGCTTCGAGGCTTGGCTGCAAAAGCTTCCCGACGGCAAGGCTCAGATCCAGTTTCGGTACAAAATCGTACACAAAACACGCAAACCACGGCCGTAGAAAGCGGCCAACGAGAGGAGAAGCAAGATGGTGAAATTGAATAATAAAACGCTGCCACAAGATTTATCCCCCTTCGCCGATCGAGTCGATCTTTTACGAGCACTTATCAAGCAGGTCAAAAAAACCCGGACGGAAACTTCGTCCGAATTCAGAGTCGAGATCAAGATCTTCGACAACAAAGAAGGAGAAGGAACTTCTGAATGGGATTGTGTGTTTGGATCAGGTGATGATCCAAACACGTATTAATCATTGTTCTCACAACCGCCCGAGGCACCGTGTGGCGCAACCATACGACCTCGGGCAGAAAAAACCCCGCACCGACACTGGTACGGGGTTCTTTCTGAAAATAACACTACTTGGGAAAAACAGCGCCTTCCAGATGAGTAACGCGACGTTCTATCTTTTCTACCGAGCTTGTATCGGCTTTGCCAGTAAGTTTTACGTCCATAATATTTACTGTATTCTTGATTTCTTTGATATCTTTTTCCATGCCCACCATACGCGTATCCATCCCGGCAACATGCTCAAGCACAATATCCATCTTGCGATTCAGTTCATCAGATTCAAAACCTTTGCGATATTCTTCAAGAAACGGTTGTTTGGTGGTTTTCTTTTTCATGTTTAATCCAGAATCGCTTTCGCGATCTTGTTGAGCTCTTCGAGGGTGGCGAATTTGATTTCGATACGGCCGCCGTTGTCGCGCGAACGGATGGCGACGAAGGTGCCGAGCGTCTTGGCAAGATTATCCTGGAGCTGGACGAACTTGGGATTGAGCGCGTTGTTGAGCCCGCGGCCGCCGTGGATCATGCGGGCGGTTTCCTCAAGATTGCGCATGTCGGCTTTGCCAGCAAGGATTTGCTTAAACATATCCTGCTGCTTATCTGCTTCTTTAAATGCGAGTAAGGCGCGAGCTTGTGTGCGCTCGATCTTGCCGGAGCGGATCGCCTCTTTGATATTGGCGGGAAGATTGATGAGACGAACGGCGTTGGCAACTACCTCGCGACTCTTGCCAACTTTTTCGGCGATCTGCTGTTGCGTGAGATCAAAATCACTTGCCAGCCGCGCGTACGCCTCGGCTTCTTCAAGCACGTTGAGATCTTTACGCTGGAGGTTCTCGACAAGCGCCACTTCAAGGCGCATGCGGCTTTCGTCGAGGTCATCACGAACAATCACGGGAATATGCGGCAATCCGGCTATCTTGGCCGCGCGCCACCGGCGCTCTCCGGCGATGATTTCATAGTCCACATCGAGGCCTCGATCGGTTTCCTGAGCGACTTTGGAAACGACAATCGGCTGGAGAATGCCATACTTCTTGATCGAGCCGGCAAGCTCCTGTAAAGCTCCCTGATCAAACTCACGCCGAGGCTGATTGGCATTGGGACGAATCTTGTGGATCTCGACATTATAGACGTTGTCCTCTTTTGTTTTCGGCACGACTTTGACCGCTCCCCGAGACGGTATGAGTGACGCCAGTCCTCTCCCTAATCCTGATATTTTTTTCATTATGTAAGTTTAATAACTTCTTCCGCTAATTGGCGATATGCATGCGCGCCTTTTGAATCAGGGTCGTATTGAAAAATCGTCTTGCCATAGCTGGGTGCGGCCGCCAGAGAGACGGAGCGAGGTATCACGGCATCAAATACCCGTCCGGGGAAATTCTTGCGCACTTCCTCGCTTACCTGCTGGGAAAGTGCGTTCCTCTTATCATACATCGTCAGGAGCACCCCGTAAATCTGCAACTGGGGATTAAGCGAGCCTCGTACCAGCTCAATCGTATTGAGAAGTTGGCTCAAACCCTCAAGCGCGTAGTATTCGCACTGCACCGGGATCACGAGCCCTTCGGAGGCGGCGAGGCTATTAATGGTCAACATCCCAAGGCTTGGTCCCGAGTCGATCACAATGTAGTCGTAGTTGGTACGGATTTTGTTAAGCACCCGCTTGAGCCAAAACTCGCGCTCCTCGACATTGACCAGCTCGACATTGGCACCGGCAAGGTTGGGCGCGGCCGGCAAGACATCAAAACCAAGTAGTCCCGTCTTGCGAATGATCGCATCTGGTTCATAATCGGCCACCAGCGTGTGATAAAGATTGAGGTGATCGTCTTTGAGGTAGATGCCGAGGCCGGTCGTGGCATTGGCCTGCGGGTCGGTATCTACCACGAGCACATATTTGCCAAGCGCGCTCAAATACGCGGCGAGATTGTTCGCCGTCGTCGTCTTCCCCACTCCCCCCTTTGCATTGATTACTCCGATGATGCGCGCCATTCTGCATTCATGATACCCTGGAAATTACCACCTTACAATGGTATAAATAAAAGCACAGCCGCTGTGGTGGAATTGGCAGACACGCACGACTCAAAATCGTGTGCCTCACGGCATGTCGGTTCGACTCCGACCAGCGGCACCACGTAGGAAATTGCAAGCGGTTTTGGGGGTAAAAATGAATTGGCGGTTTCGCATTTTGTGGAAAAGAAAATTTTAAATAACGTTATGAAACTTGGCATAATTTTACAATCTAATAAACAAGAGCATGCGTGGAATACGTTCCGTTTAGGAATTACTGCGCTCAAAGCCAATCATCAAGTGGAAATCTTTTTGATGAACGAAGGATCGGAGCTTGATACTATTCCCGATAGCAAAGATTTTGATATTTCGGCGAAAGTAACGGAATTTAAGAAGCTGAAAGGAGAGCTATACGCTTGCGGCACTTGTCTTAACGTACGCGGCAAGAAAGAAAGTAAAATTTGCCCAGTTTCCACAATGTCCGACTTGCTTAAAATGGTCGAGAGTTCGGACAA
>JBBTUB010000029.1:0-9501 GCA_038064015.1 Patescibacteria group bacterium
AAAGGATGCCTACGGAAAGCGGGCGTGTTAAGTTAAGTGGGGAAGGTCAGTAGATCAGTGCTTCCGTCACCGATCAATGCACTGCGGGCTCCGCGCGGGACGATGCGACGCAGGAGCGCGGCTTTATCCATGACCTCTGGGTACACGTGCTCACGAACGATGCCAAGCGCATCGGCGACCGCTTCGACGACGGGCCGGAGTCCCCCGGAAACAACTTAGGTTGCGACGCCCTCTTCGTGGAGCCGATTGAGCGTCTCTCTGACACCAGGCGTCAGTTCCGCGATACATCGCCGCGCCACGATCTCAATCTGGGCTGGTGTGGGTCTGATCATATCCAGGCGAGTTTTCCATACCTCTTCCAGCGAAAGCTCTCCTTCCATCGCCTGCCGTGTGAGTTCTTTTACCTCTTCCCCCACCCCAGCCAGCTCCGCCAACGCATCAATCCCCTCGATTTTGGTCAGCGTGCTATCACAGTCAAAGAAAACGTGGGTAAACATTAGCGATAGTATACCGCACTTGGCGAATTAAAATTCATCACCTTATCAACACGCATCTGATTCATATACACTGTACTAGTACGGTGATATAGCAGGATAAAAAAGCCGGTTGTTGAGGGACAACCGGCAAACCCAGGAACTAGTGGCCTCCGTAACCTGCACATGCGCAAGTGTTGAGGGAGACAGGATGCTTGCACCGTGGGCATATGCGACGGAGCGGGCTCAGGAGGACCTCGTTCGCCATCTGGAAGAAGTTGGAAACGCCTCGTTCGACTTCAACGAAGGCAATGTCTCTTTCCATGTCGGATTTTAGAAATTGCACCGCCAACTCGATACTGTTGAAGGCGAATTGTGCATGATCAGCTTCCAAGTCCTCGTGATCGGCGATCCAGGCATAGAGCTCTCTGCCTTGCTCATCGTTCACGGTCTGCATAGCCGCCTTAAGTTGAGGCCACCGCTCATCCATGTACCGGTTGAGTACGACGAATTCACTGCTTCCACTGGTTTCGCTGGCCGCAAAGAATCCAAGACCAGCAAATGTCCCACGGAGTATGAACGGAGACTCAAGGCCGTATCCTTTTCTCGTGGAAATCAGAATTTCTTTGCGAAGCGGATCGTAGCCTTTCACGATCTCGAGTGCCTCGCTCCGCGAGTGCGCAAGAAGATTTCCAAGCGAGAAGAGCGCCAACTCCCTTCGCAACTTGCTGTGCAGGGCAATGGCACCGGTGCGTCGCTCCAGGAACTCATCCGTGATTGCGGCAATCACCCGCGAGGCGATCATCTCGGCCTCGATGTCTCCGAAGTAATCGATCATCCCCGCGATGCGACCCGCCAGTTCCGCAGCCGCACCAGGGAATCCGCGATTGAAGGCATCGTACCGCAAGAGCCAGTCGAGGAAATCGCCCTTAAAAGAGTTCATATTCAATCTGAACATGAATCGTTCAGCGAATTCTCTTGCCTCTATTTTCAAAGCCTTCTGAAGTAACTCCAGCTTTTCGCACATGATTCTCTCCCTTTTGATGAACCGGTGTAAGTTTTCCAAACAGAAAACCCCCTCCCGGTCGGGAGGGGGTTGGTTTGATATTTTCAAAACACATCAAAACAATCCTTACCCAGCCGGGGAAGAATTGTGATGATGGTTTAATCGGCCAATCATGAGTTTATATCCATCTGCACCCGCATTCAGCCATTTTGAGACGCGAGCAATCGTGCGAGAAGAGAGGCGGGTGCGGTCGACGATTTTGGTATACGAAACGCCACGGGCAAGCAAGCGGGCGGCCAGCCAACGATTGCCAAATTCAATCAGCTCATCTTCCGTCAATAAATCACGGAAAAACCGCTTGGCTTCGGCCTTGCTCCGGAGCTGTACGATCGCTCCCATTAATTCATCGGTTTTAGTATTGTCCCAATTCATGCTGGTTTCACTTTAGCATAGTAAAGTAGAACATGCAAGGGGGCAATAGTCTGGGTGTTGATAGTGGTGGTACATGATTCATGCTACATGATGTATGATGAGGGTATGCCGTTGCCTCCTCATCGACATAAAAACTTCGAATGGTGGGTTCTTGGACTCATTATGCTCGTCGCATTTGTGTTTCGGTTTCAGTATATTCAAGATATATCGACGACGTTGTTTGGTTTTTTTACGGTACTCGCGACCTACTTACTTGCCAAGCGGATTTTTAGCTGGCAGATTGCGGCGATGTCGAGCTTCCTGCTCGCCATTTCAAGCTGGCACGTACTCTATTCTTTTATCGGATCCGAGATGATCACGGCGCAGTTTTTTCTGGTACTAGGCCTATATTTTTTCTGGCGGGGCAAGACGTCGCTAAATTTGCTTGATTTTGCGGCAAGCGGAGTTTTCGTAGGACTTGGCATGCGAACGGGCCCGTTTTGGATCATGCCGATGGTATTGATTCTTGTGTTCATGGCATATTGGCACTCGATCAAGCAAAAGTACGGCCACGGAGCATATGAGCACACTCGAAATCGGCTCATCCGGGGATTTGCGATGGTTATGGTTGTCGGGATCATCGTGGCATCTCCGGTGTTGTGGGGTATTTTGATACATCAGGGCGATGGTATCGATCCTATGGTAAACACCTCGATTTTTGCTTCAGCTCGCCCGTTGCAAGCTTTGATCGCAAATATCGGCACCACGCTAAGCCACTTCGGTCCTTTTGGTGATCGTGCCGGCTCGCAGTTGCTTCTTTGGCCGGTGAGTTTATTATTCATCCTTGGATGTATTCACAACGTCTACAAGCTGATCCGCCGATGGCATACCCATGGGCACTATCCTACCGTGCCGATTTTGTTGCTCTCGTGGTTTTTTATCGGATTACTCCCCTCCTTTCTTTCAGCTCAAATCGGGTCAGATGCGATTCAGTTGATCATGGTCGCTCCCGTGGTGATGATATTTGCCGGAGAAGGCTTGTGGTGGCTGTATGATTTTTCTCGCAAATGGTATGGCCGATACGATGCTCACGAAGTGGTGATTCACGAGCATCACGGATACGAAAAAAATGTCGTCGCCACACTGGCGGTTTGCCTCTTGTTATTCGCCATCATGCTCACGGAATACCATGCGTACTTTTCTCTCCACCCGTAGTCTCGCCATTACTATCATGGTAATCGCGACGATTCTCGCGATCACGAGTGTATGGAACGATTCGCTGATCGTTGATGAAGATCCGCATATCGGTGCCGGGTATTCGTATCTCGTTATGCAGGATATGCGGCTCAATCCCGAGCACCCTCCGCTTGCGAAAGACCTTGCGGCACTGCCCCTGCTCTTTCTTGATCTCGATCAAACTGCATTCCAAAGCAAAGCCTGGCAAACTGATATCAATGGCCAGTGGGAATTTGGCCGTAAGCTTATTTATAACTCCGGCAATAATGCGGATCTGATTACGCACGCCGCGAAAATTCCCATGCTGATATTTTTTATCGGCTCGGCGATTATTATTTTCATCTGGAGCCGAAAGCTCTGGGGCGACCGTGCCGCCTTGCTGGCACTCACGCTCTTCTCGTTCTCTCCCACCATCATGGCGCATGCGCGGTTTGTGACGACCGATATGGCGGCGCTTTTTGGCGTGTTGTCGGCCACGTATTTTTTCACCACCTACCTCCAGCAACCGACCAGGCGAAACTTTTGGCTTGCAAGCGTATTTTTCGGCATCGCCCTGATCTGCAAATTTTCAACTATCTTATTGGTGCCGTTGTTTATCGTTCTCGCGTTGATCTGGAACTATCGATTTCTGCTTAAAACTGCGCTCGTGATAATCACTGGCTTTGTGATTATCGTCTGGCCGGTGTATTTTTTCCATACGCGTGGTTACCCGCCCGAGCGCCAACACCGGGATACTGCACAGCTTTTGAGCGTACATAACCATCAGATGCTTGCCCGAGGAGTCGTATGGGCTTCTGACAAGCCGGTTCTCCGCGCGGCGGCGCAGTACGGCCTTGGCCTCATGATGGTGCAGCAGCGCTCTACCGGCGGCAATACGGTGTATTTCAAGGGCACGATCACCAACTCCGCCGGTTCATGGTATTTTCCCTTTGTGTATTTCGTCAAAGAACCACTGGCATGGTGGGGGCTGGTCATAATTGCGCTTTGCGCGTTAATCTTAAAACTTAAATCTCAAAACTTTAAGCTTCAAGTTTTACGTTTCAAGATCAAGGATCATCTTCCCGAAGTCGCCATGCTGCTTTGGCTGGCGATGTATTGGGCCGTGAGTATTACCAGTACGCTCAACATCGGCGTGCGGCATCTGCTCCCGGTGTATCCGTTTATAATCATGCTGGTAGCTGGGCAAGTTTCGCAATTCGCGTATCGTGTAGCGCGTTACGCGCTTTATATTCTACTTGCTTGGTATGTATTAGCGAACTTGAGTGTCTATCCATTTTATCTGACATACTTCAATCAAACCGTGGGCGGTGCGAGCGGTGGACACGAGTACGTTGTGGATTCGAACTTGGACTGGGGTCAGGATCTCAAGCGTTTCGCGAATTGGACCAAAGACAACAACATCAAAAAAATCGAGTTGGATTACTTCGGCTGGGCGGATCAGTACTACTATCTCGGCGATCGATTTCTTTGGCTGAACGCTGATAAATATAAAAGCGAAGCGGATTTCAAAGCTCGAAACACAAGCGACGGCTGGATTGCCGTCTCTGCCACCTATCTCATGAACGAATCAAAAACAAAATATGCCTGGCTCTACGCGCACAAGCCGATCACCGTCATCGGCAACTCGATTTTTGTCTATCGCATCTTATAGTAAATTCGATCTTCAATGCGGAGATCAATGTAGTCGAGATTTTTACGCTCATCCGCGGAAATTTTTTCTCTCAAGAAAACGAGGAGATTATCCGTCTGGCGCTTGACGTCATGGTCCGTGCTATACAGGATGCTCCATCCCTCGGCAACGACGACATGGAATTCGTTAAATGAATCGTTGGGAATGATAAATTGTGAAGCGCTGATCCCGCCAAATTGAAGAACTTTTTTTACTTGCAGGATATCTTCACGCCAATAGTCAGGAGCAACGCGCTGGCCGATATCAATATTTCGGTCACGGGCGTCATTGACGGGTACAAATAGAAAACCTGATGAAGAGGCGATCTCTGAAAACGCAATCCCCTCGGCGTCATAGTAAAAGCATCGTTCGTGCGCCGACAAGCACCAAAGTCCCGCCGGAATGCGCTCGCGCACGATAATCGTAATGCGATGCAAAGAATCACGCCGAATCTCCACCGAATCGATTCGCGGAAAAGCCTTCATCAACGCGGGCCGGATTTTTTGCGGAGAAAACAATACGATATTGCTTTTGCGGGCTATGCCAAGCCGGCGATCATTGAGCACTTCCCAGGCAAGCTTTTCAACCTCACCTCGGGGAATGAGCGTCGGCGAAGTAACCTTGATCTCACGGACATCAAATAGCTTTGCAAAAAACAGCACTGCAATAATCGCCGCACATACGGCCAAAATCGCAACGACAATCAAGCTCGATCGTGAAATCAATTTTCGACGCTTGCGCTCGGTCGCTTCGCGCTGATATGAAGGTAGGGATGGGTTAATCACGGGATGTTGCGAGAAGATGCGAAGCCCGATACCGTTCAAGCGCAAGCTCGACAAGCCGAGTAAGAAGACCGGTATAGCTGAGACCGCTCGCTTGCCACAGCTTAGGATACATACTGATGTTCGTGAACCCTGGGATCGTATTCGCCTCATTGATGAAAATTTCCGACCCTCCGCGAATTCGCATATCAATTCGCGCCATACCCTCCAAATAGAGCGCCCGATATGTTTTGATCGCGATCTGCTTAACCTGCTCCGTCAATTCTGTCGAAATCTTCGCGGGGATTTCTAACTCAGCCCCGTTCGGATCAAGATACTTTGCTTCATATGAATAAAACTCGTGGCGGGGAATAATTCTCCCAGGCACAGATGCTTCGGGCCGATCGTTGCCTAAAACCGAGCATTCGATCTCGTCGCCTTCGATATATTCTTCAATTAAAATCTTGGAGTCATATCGAAAGGCAAGCTCAATGCCTGCAAGAAGTTCTATGGGATTTTTTACCTTACTCACGCCAACCGATGATCCGGCACGTGCCGGCTTCACGAACAAAGGCCATCCAAAATCTAGATCGAATTTTTCTCCAGGATGTAATACGGCAAATCGCGCATTGCGTATGCCGGCTTCATTCAGTAAGCGCTTCGTCACTTCCTTATCCATACCAATTGCAGAACCCAGCACACCAGCTCCCACGTACGGAATATCGAGCATTTCAAGCATACCCTGAATGGTGCCATCTTCGCCGTACGGACCATGCAACACGGGAAACGCAACATCAATATCGCCCTTGTGAGGAATTTCCCATGATCCGTCTTTATCGATCTTTATTTCTCGCACCTCAAATTTCTTTGTATCAAAAGCCTCAATAACATTTCGTGCCGACATGAGTGAAATTTCATGCTCGGGGGATTTACCGCCACATATCACTCCTACACGTATTTTCTTGGTATCCATGGATTGATTCTGGTTATAATTTCATAACTGATAGTGTGTGCCGATTCCGCAAGTTCCAGCGCGGGTATCCGCATGCCGATTAACTCTGCTTCGTCCCCGATCTGCGCGCCGGGAACCGATGATACATCAACCATAATAATATTCATCGAGACACGACCCATAACTTTACACCGATGTCCACGAATCGCCACATATCCTCGTGATGCCAACGCCCATGGATAACCATCCCAGTATCCAATCGGCAAAACGGCAAGCCTGCCGCCACGGGGAGCTTTTTCCGTCCTCCCATACCCTACCGTAGCGCCTTTTGGAACAGATTTCAATTGCGAGATGCGAGTTTTCCAAGATAATGCGGGACGTAAGCCAAGAAGTTCAAACTTAGAGACAAAATCTTTTGATGGTGGCACGCCGTACAACATAATTCCGGCACGTACCATATCAAACTCAGCTTCGGGGTACATAAGTAGGCCGTCAGTTGCCACAAGATGCGTCAGAAGATTCGAATACCCTGCTTCGATGGCAATGGCTCGTGCTTGCTTGAGTAGCGCGATCTGCTCAAGCGAAAAGCTTTTGTCGTATAAATTCTCAGCATCGGCGAAGTGAGAATAAATTCCCCCCACAATTATATTTTTGGGGATATGTTGTATGAACTCGGGAAGATCAGAAATCGTCACGCCTTGCCTTGAGAGCCCGGTATCTACTTTGATATGCACAGCGAGGTTGGGCGGAATCAATGCAAGATATTCTTGATTACAGATCGTGAGGCAAATTTGATGCGTTACCGCCATGGCAAAATATTTCGGTGTTACAATGCCCAGCACAAGAATTGGCGCTTTTATTTTTGCTTTTCGTAATGACAACGCATCTTCGAGCGTGAAGACCGCGAGCCAATCAACGCCATACGTTACGAACAATCGCCCGGTTTCAATAAAGCCATGCCCATACGCGTTGGCCTTGATCACGGCCATGAGCTTGGTTTTCGGATTCAAAAGCCCTCGCACGACGCCGACATTGTGCTTAAGCGCTTCTTTTGAAATTTCCACCCACGTGCGATCTTCCATGAGCGAATCTTAGCATGACTATTTGACAGCACAAAATAGGAGGACTATACCTACATCATAGCCGGCTCATCCCCCGGCTGGAGGTGTGGCTTGAACAAGTTCCTTGTCCTTCTCGCTCTTCTCGGCGGTCAATCTTCTCCGATCTTGCAAGATCTGGCGAAACGGATTCTTGATCCAATTCGGGCCAACGCAAATTACCCGGTCCCATCAGTGGCCATCTATCAAGGCCAAAGCTGCTGCCGCGAGGAATGCCAGGAGCTCCGTGAAGAATTCCGGGCATACTTGACAAAGCGGCTCCCTGGCCTGACGGATCGTAAGACTCTCCGTTGGCAGTGGCATGTAGGCCAAGGGACACACTATTTTTATCTCCTGGTCTTGGATCTCAACACGTTAAGGGTTTGGCAGACGAGAATCGAGATCAATAGCGACCATGAGAACACGCTTTTCAAAAAAGCTGTTGTGCTCATGGAGACCAGCGGGGAAATAGTCCCCAGCGGCTTCAAGGTTTTCCAACTTCATCCCGCGCCGGATTAGGAGCCCGGTGCAGCCAGTACACGCAAGGCGAGCCCACGGGGACTCGCCTTCGCCATTTAAAAAAGCTAAGATATAAACATGAAAATCGGCATCTTTGATTCAGGACTCGGCGGGCTTTTTTTGATGAAGCCGATTGTCGAGGCCTTGCCTCAGTATGATTATCTTTATCTTGGCGACACCGCTAATCTGCCTTATGGCGACAAATCGCCCGACGAAGTTTATCAATTCGCGCTTGCCGGCGTGAAGTATCTCTTTGAGCAAGACTGCGCGATCGTGCTTGTCATGTGCAATACGATTTCAGCGGAAGCATTGCGAAGATTGCAGGGCGAAGGATATCGAGCACTCGGGATCATCATCCCCACGGTGGAATCCGTCACGGGCAATCGCATTGGCGTCCTCGCAACCCAAGGCACCGTCAATTCTGAAACGTATATCAAAGAAATTCACAAACTTCTACCGAATGCCCACGTCTTCCAACAAGCCGCACCCAAGCTCGTACCGATGATCGAGTCTGGAATATTGAATATTCCTGCATATGCGAAAATAGTCAATAATTATCTCGTGCCATTGCTGGCCCATGATATCGATACGTTGATATTAGGCTGTACGCACTATGTAGTTTTAAAAGACCTGGTACGTAAACTTGTTCCCGAAAATATCGGGGTAATTTCTCAAGACGAGCTCATCGCCGACAAAGTCCGCAACTACCTCTCCCGCCATCCGGAAATCGAATCAAAACTCTCCCGATCCGGCACACAAACTTTTGTCGTAACAAAACTGACTCCTGAATTTCAAGCTCAGGCCGAGAAGTGGTTTGAGAAATCTTTGAAACTCGAAGAAGTAAAATATTAAAAGGGGTACCTCGTCGTAGCGACAAGGTACCCAACACCCGAAGCCTAGCCTTTCGTCTGCCGTTCGCTAGGAAGCCGGCCAGTTCGTAAATGACCCACTGAGGTACCGCACCGCGCGTGTAGCACGGTGTGATCTTCTCGATTGATCACTAACTTGAACTGGCCCTTATCGTTGTCCGGCCGGCATCCACACCCTGCTTCGATGTCGAAGTCTCGAGGTGTGAGGAGCACCATCCGGTGTGCACGAAGACCCTCCCAGCGTGGAGGCCGAAGAGAAATAAGCCAAGCCGCGAGTGCACGGGGTTTCCTGCAGCGTCCGCTGCGCGGATGACCGTGACTCACGAGTCACCTCCTTCTCGAGATTGATCTCGGGTTGATGTACTCTCAAAACATTAACTCTCTCTCTCTGGTTTTGCAAGCGCAAAGTTGACAGAAAATTAAAAATGGTGTATCATTCATCCATGCTCGATCAGATACCTCCCAGCCTCAATCCGAACACTTCATTTCTCTTAATTCTCAACAGCGC
>JBBTUB010000030.1:0-9793 GCA_038064015.1 Patescibacteria group bacterium
GGACACGGCCGATCGATGAGGTGGTGATGCCCTTTCCGATACCGGACATCACGCCGCCTACGATAAAAATGAATTTAGAATTTGACTTGGACGGGTTCACGTTGGGCTTGGTCATTTAATTCAAAGAAATCCGACTTCGTAAATCCAAACATGCCGGCGATCAGGTTGCTGGGGAAGCTTTCGATTTTAGTGTTGAGTGCCAGGACGTTGGAGTTGTAGAAGCGTCGCGCGGCTTGGATCTTGTTTTCGGTATCCGAGAGCTCGTCTTGGAGCTTGGCAAAGTTTTCGGACGCGCGAAGCGCGGGATATGCCTCGGACACGGCGAAGAGGCTCTTGAGCGCGCCGGTAAGCATATTCTCCGCAGCACCATGCTCAGCAACCGTCTGGGCTCCCATCGCGGCGGCTCGTGCTTTCGTGACATTTTCAAAGACGTCTTTTTCATGCGTCGCGTAGCCCTTGACCGTTTCGACAAGGTTGGGGATCAGATCGTACCGGCGCTTAAGCTGGACGTCGATATCCGACCACGCTTCTTTGACGCGATTCCGGAGGCTAACGAGGCCGTTATACGAAAGGATCACCCACAGAACTACAACCGCAAGTACGATAACAATAATAAGTGTTGGTGTCATAATATAAGCAGTATACACCTCCCCTACGAGACTTTCAAATGCTCCATCGCATACGACAGGTTTGCTCCGATTTTTTTGCCTGGATTGAAGATATTCTTCGGATCCCAGATACGCTTAGTTTCTTCAAAAAGCGCGTAGACTTGGTCGCCGTACATTTGCTTGAGGAAGGGAGATCGGATCATGCCGTCGTTGTGCTCGCCTGACATACTGCCGCCAAATTGAAATACCAGCTCATAGACGCGCTTAGCAAGCTCGGGGATAATCAGGCGGCTCTTTGGGTCGCTCATTTTCATCAAGGGGATGATATGAAAATTACCGTCGCCAATATGTCCGGCGATCGTGTAGATCAGCTTGTACTCTTTCATGATCGCGGTAAGCTTGGGCAAGAATTCCGGCAGCCGCTCGGGACGCACGACGATGTCGTCGATAAATGGCGCCGTATGCCGGCCGTGGACATGGTGGCGGAGGAGGTTGAAACTCTCGCGCCTGACGGTCCAGTATTTTTTTTCTTCCTGGTCGTTTTTGGCAATTCTTGTTTTTAATCCAAAGCGCGCTAGGTCAGCTTGTGCCGCTCGAGCTTTGGCATAGATTTCTTCCTCGGAGTCTCCCGTGAACTCTGCTTCTAAGATCAGTTTTGGCACGCCCCCTGTCAGCACCATGCCCATCTCGGGCAGGAACTGCCACGCCAGCGAAAAGAGATTCTTCGCGCCCATGAGCTTGATAAAATCCGGCAAGTACCGAAGCGCGATCCTCATCGTATGGTCGTCGTAGGATTCAAAGCTTTCAGGCTTGTGCTTGAGCACGGACGCGACAACATCAGCGAGTTGCTTGAGGTCGCTAAGAAAAATAACCAGGAGCGTGCTGTGTTCTTTGGGGCGGATGAGGCGAAGCTTGGCTTCGGTGATGATGCCGAGGGTTCCCTGCGAGCCGCAAAAGAGCTTCGCGAGGTTGAATGTCTGGCGGTCACGATCCCATACTTCCCACAGCAAGTAACCAGAGGAATTCTTGGAGACTTTTGGCTTGGCGTTTCTAATAAGCTCATCGTTGCGCGTGATCAGGTCAAACATCTTGCCGTAAATTTCCCCTTCCAGATCATGCTGGAGCATTTTTTTGTTGACCTCGGCGCGGGTGAGCTCATGAAACGTGTACTCGTTGCCATCGCGGAGCACGACCTTGACCTGCTGGAGGTAGTCTTTGGTCTGGCCGTACGTGAGCGTTTTCTCGCCCGCGGAGTTGTTGGACACGATGCCGCCCATCGCGCAAAGTTCCCGCGACGCCGGATAGCACGGCAAAAGCAGCCCGTACTTGAGGGTTTCTTTTTCGAAGTCACGATAAAAAACACCAGGTTCAGTCACGGCAAAATCAGTACCTACTTCTTTGACGTGATTGAGATTTTTGACATCGACGATCGTGCCGGTATTGAGGGGCCCGCCTGTCATGTCGGTGCCTGCCGCGCGGACGGTCAGCGAGCTGGTGTTGGTTTTGACGAGTTCTTGGATTTCCGCGACATTTTCGGGAAATACGACGGCTTGCGGCGTCACCTCAAACAAGCTAGCATCAGTACTGTGGCTCTTGAGCGTTTCTTGATCGGTAAGGAGCTCCATGCTTGAATTATACCACATGCGCATCCAGAAATATTTGTCAGAACAAAAAATATGCTCTCGTCGCGAAGCCGAGCGATATATCACGGCTGGCCTGGTCACGGTCAATGGTGTCGTGGAGAAAAATCCCGCGACCCAAATCGATCCGGCGCATGATGTCGTGGAACTTGCGGCTGGCGCTACCAAGGCGATGAGCGAAAAAATCACCATCGCCATCAACAAGCCGCGCGGCTATGTATCCTCCAAGCTTCGCCACGAAGGCACGCCGGTCTTTGACCTGGTCCCGCAGTTTGAAAAGCTCAATGCCGTCGGGCGGCTCGATAAGGAAAGCGAAGGGCTCTTGTTACTCTCCAATGACGGCGCGATCACCGCGGCTATCACCGGTGACGATCATCTCATTGAGAAAGAATACGAAGTCAGCGTTCGCGAGCGTGTCACCGAGTCTAAGATTAATAAAATGGAAGAAGGAATCAATCTCGAGGATGGCATAACGCTGCCGGCCAAAGCGAAGCAACTCGGCGAACATGAGTTTCGGATTATTCTCAAAGAAGGTCGCAAGCACCAGATCCGCCGCATGTGTGAGGCGATGCATCTGACGGTCGCCAGCCTCAAGCGCTTGCGGATCGGCTCGATCAAGCTCGATGTTTTACAACCCGGCAAATTCCGCAAGCTTACCGATCAGGAAGTCGCCGATCTCAAAGCTGCTGCGCGCACGAACTAGCCGAGCTGGAATTTTTCATAAAGAATATTATGCTTGGGCACGCCAAGTTGCCTGAGCTGCTCACGTACCGCTTTCATCATGGGCGGAGGGCCGCACAGGTACACGAATCGTGTGGCAACATCGGGAGCAATGCTCTTGATTAAATCCGGCGTGAGCCGCTCGGTCGTGTACGAAACATGGCCGATCGCATCGAGTTCGTCTTGTAAAGCAAAGTCTTGATCACTACGGGCGGTATAGATAAGGGGTGCCGTAGGAAATTTTTCGAAAAGCATATGGATAGGAGTGATGCCGATCCCTCCGGCAATCAATAATACCGGTTTGTTGCCGGCGCGGTCAGGAGTGAATCTGCCAAGCGGTCCTTCGACGAATACGCGAGTGCCGATGGGCAACGTGGGAAGTTTGGCCGTGAAATCTCCGACAGCCTTAGGAGTAATTCGTAAATAGTCATCAGTGGCATGGCTGATCGTAAACGGGTGCGCTTCCCACCAGAAGTTTTTGGCAAGAAATCGCACGATCACAAATTGCCCAGGCTGAGCTTTGAAATTTTTTGAGGAAATATAGATCGAGATGACATCATGCGTCTCACGCTCGATGCGCGAAACGCGAAAACTATAGTGGCGAAATCGCACGAGTGGCGCAAGAAGACGAAACCACAGTACCAATCCGAGGGTGCCAAAGAGCAGGGTCAGCCACAGCCGGTGCATGAACGGGCTTTGTAGATCTTGGCCGTTGAGCACTTGATGCCCGAAGGACAAAAGAATCGCCACATACAAGAGCAGATGGATGCCGTACCACCATTCGTAGCGGAGCCGTTTGCGCACGATCGTAAGGGATATCGGCACGATCATGAGGAATAAGAGGTAGCCGATGAACGCCCTCAAGACCGCCGGATAGTCGGTAATGAAAAATATTAATTGCCTGATCGGCGTCGTACTTGCCAGCTCGCTGTAGCCAAGCGAGAGAAAGACGGGGTGGAGCACGAGGATGGACCACGCGACGATCCCATTGACGTGATGCCAGCGCGAAAGACGGTCATGTCCCCAGATCCGCTCGATCCACGATATTCTCCCGATGAGCAGGAGCTGGACAAGAAACATCACGAACGCCACGAGCCCGCACCACCGGCCAATCGTGATAAGGAGTTCTCCGATCATGCCTGACTACTCGACGATCAGCATGCCCTTCATGCCCATCGCACGATGCGTGCCGATCGAGCAGTAGTACTCGAAGCTACCGGTTTTATTTGCAACAAAGGTAATCTCGGCAGTCTCGCCGCTCGTGATGATTTTCGTCCGAGCGTTGAATTCATCAATGACCCAGTCGTGCGTGCCCCCCGTGTTGGCGAGTACGATTTTGACGGTGTCGCCCTTCTTTACTTTGATCTGTGATGTCGAGTACTTGAAGTTGCTCGCCGTGATGGGCACAACAACTACGCTACTTGGCGTGGCGGTCGGGGTGCGAGTGGGAGTCGGGGTCGGAGTTTTTGACGGTGTCACTGAGGGCGACACACTTGGCGTCACACTCGCGCTTACTGAAGGTGAAGCAATTGGAGTTGCCGATACCGTCGGCGTACTCGAGACTTTCGGTGTGCCATCGGATCGGAAAACAAAATACCCAGCTACTACGAGTACCACAATCACCGCTACGATTCCTATTGTTTTTCCCATAATAAATTAGTTAGTGTTATGTACTAATTTGTAGCACGCGCAGTATCACGTGTCCAGCTTCTTTGATCGGTAATATTTTTTTCCCTTCAATTCTTCCGGCAATAAATCTTTTTTCGTATACGGCTCGTAGCCTTTGCCGTAATCAAGATCCTTCATCAGCTTGGTTGGCGCATTGCGGATTTCCATGGGGATGGGAAGATTGCCAAGATTTTTTACGTCATCGAGCGCTTCGAAGTACGCGTGGTACGCCGACTTGTCTTTGGGAGCCGTAGCCATGTAGACTGTGCCGTGCGCGAGATTGATTTGGGCTTCGGGGAAACCCACCGCGTCTACCGCTTGAAAAACATCGTTCGCAATCATGAGTGCCTTGGGATCGGCCATGCCGATGTCTTCCGATGCAAAGATAACCATGCGGCGTGCGATGAACGTCGGCGATTCGCCGGACTCCACCATGCGGGCAAGATAGTAGAGTGCGGCGCTTGGCTGGCTCGCTCTCATACTCTTTATATATGCAGAAATAGTATTGTAGTGTTCCTCGCCTTTCTTATCAAAGCGCAGGAATTTATTCTGGACCGTGTCTTTGAGCGCCTGAATTGAAATTTCTTTATACAACGACTGTGCGTTTTCTAATACGGTGATTGCAGCCCGCGCATCGCCATCAGCCATGCGGATGAGCCAGTCACGTGCTTCGTCATCGAGCTTGATGCCCGTGCGCTCGATGATTTTTTTCATGTCATCATCAGACAGTGAGTTTAAAACAAAAACACGAGCGCGAGATAAGAGCGCCGAAATAATCTCAAAGCTTGGGTTCTCCGTCGTGGCGCCGATGAGCACCAGCTCCCCGCGCTCCACATAGGGCAAGAGAAAATCCTGCTGGGCTTTATTGAAGCGATGGATTTCGTCGAGAAACAAGATGCGTGGGATCAGGGATGCTTGTCCTATGCTTGAGCCCACGATCTTTCTGATGTCATCTTTGCCTGCCGAAACCGCCGAGAGCTCATGGAGCTCAGCGCCAAGCGACTTGGCGTAGATCTTGGCCAGTGTCGTCTTTCCCACTCCTGGCGGTCCCCAGAGAATAAACGAAAAAACGTGGCCTTTCTCGATGGCTACGCGCAACGGCTTACCCGGTCCCACCAGATGGCTTTGGCCGATGAATTCATCGAGGTTTTTGGGGCGTATTCGTGATGCGAGTGGCTCTGGCATCCATGTAGTATACTCCTGGCAAAAGAAATGGGAAGGATAATACAGTGTTAACTCTCTCCACCACGGAAAGTATAGTAGACCTTGAAAGGAGACCAACCATCATGGGTCTTCCGGTCAGCAACGGAGTGATCAAGTCCCTTCCGAACCTGGGATTCCGGCCCGACGAGATCGACGAGCGCGTCCAGCGCGGCGCCGCTTTATTGGACAAGCGTGTCCCGGGCTGGGTGATGCGGATCAACCTCGAGACTCTCGACATCGGGGAGAGTCAGTTCTGCGTCTTGGGGCAGCTCTTCAAGAGCTACTCCAATGGGTTCCAAGCCTTGGGCATCCCCGGCGGCGCCGGTATCCACGGCTTCAACAGCATTGGCGGCAAGTCGGCTGAGTACGCGCTGCTCAATCCGGCCTGGAAATGCCTGATCAAGCGTCGCCGCCAGCCCCCGATCGCCGCCTAGGCGAGAGCAGTACCACCAGCCCATTAAGGGTGGCCCATCTTCTCGGACTCGGGAAGGTGGGCTTAAAAATTTTAATTTAGAAATTTTTATCCAAAATACGGAATCTTCCACCACTGGGCGGAGTTCACGAAGCGGAGACCGCGGTCGAGGGTTTTGATAGCCGCCATATCGGCGTCGGAGAGCTCAAAGTCGAAGACGGCAAGATTTTCTTTGATGCGCTCGGGCGTCACGCTTTTGGGAATCACGATCGTATCGCGCTGGATCGCCCATCGGATCATGACTTGCGCCGGAGACTTGCCGAGGCGCTTGGCGATCTCGACGATCACCGGATCTTCGGCAATAACGGGTAGGTTTTTCGCTTTGCCAAAGTTACCCGGTGATCCTAGCGGCGAGTACGCCGTGACGGCGATGCCTTTGTTTTGGCAAAACTCTATCAGTGCTTGCTGTTGTAAGTATGGATGGAGCTCAATCTGGTTGATCGCGGGTGTGATCTTCGCGTACGTCAGCAAGTCCACCAGCATCGGCGCGGTAAAGTTGGCCACGCCAATTGCTTTGACGAGCCCCGCAGACACCAGCTCCTCCATCGCTTCCCAGGTTTCCCGAACGGGAATTTTCTCGGTGATGAGGTAGCCCTTTTCATCGAGCTGCTCAGTCAGTCTGCCATAGGGATTGTTTGGCTCGCCATCAAACGGCGGGATCGCGATCCCCCAGTGCATCAGGTAGAGATCGAGGTAGTCGAGTTTGAGATCGCGAAGGGTTTTCTCGCACGCGGCGCGGACATGATCGCGCGCATGCTCGGTATTCCAGAGCTTGCTGGTAATAAAAACATCTTCGCGTTTTCTCGCGCCACTTCCAAAAACACTACCAAACGCAGCACCGATTTCCGGCTCGTTGCGATAAATCGCCGCGCAGTCAATATGATTATAGCCTGCCTCTCGCAACGCATACTCCACCGCCTTTCCCGCCTCCTCCGGCTTTGACTTCCATGTCCCGAGTCCAATGCGTGGCATCGGAGTGCCAGTATTGAGGATAAGGTTATCGTGTGAGGAAATCATGATGAGCCTAGCATAGAGCTTTTCTACGACACGATCAACCATTCACGTGAACGGGCTAGTTCCGTGAGTTCGTTGTTACGGTCAATGACCAATTTAATCTCGGCATATTCAAGCATCGCAAGATCGTTCATGCTGTCCCCGACCCCCAGGATCGGCCGGCGTACTGGATCGATAGAAGCTTTGATGCAATTGACTTTGCCTGAAAGAATCGGTAGAGGCTCTTCCAGTTTCGCGGATATGACGCCGTCCTGGATTCTATTGCGTATGCCGATCAGTTTGCCTAGGATCCCAAACTCAGCCATCGCCTGCTCAACCAGTACCTGCGGCGAGGCGCTCACGATCCAGTTGGCCACGCCATGTTCGGTCAAAAAATCCATCAAGGCCAGTATTTCTTCCCGTGCCGTTAGTTTCGTCGTGGCATGTTCGTCGCGGATGATGGTGGTAACGATAGATTTTATTTTTTCGATGGTAAAACCGGCCAGCGATTGAGCGCATAGAATATACGCATCTTGGATATTTTTTTCCTCAAGCAATTTTTGATAGCGGTGCAAAACTTCTCCGCGCAGTAACTCATGACGGCACAGATGTTCCATCATCGCATCGCCGATATCGTTGACGATGCAGGTGTTGTCAAAATCAAATACCGCAAATTGTGCCGAATTTTGACTCGATCGATCAATTGCGCCCTGGATACTTTTCTCAATGACTTTGAGGTTGGTTGGCATTTATCGATTTTTTTTAATCCACCCGCCGATATCGATGGAGAGAAGGGTTAGAAATTCGCTACAATGTGGCAGGACCCCTCCCGTTCACCGACGTATAGGTACTGGCTTTTTTCAGGAGCTCGAGAATTTTATCTGGCGTGAGATTGGGAACATCCGAGATGTCAACGTAGTAGCTCTCTGGATCGGCGGGGTCAACGTATACATCCAGTGGGATTGGTGTGGTGCGAAAATCCTGCATCGCGATGGCGGCAATCCCACTGATCGAGTCGCTTACGTAATTTTGCACAATACCCGCGCTATCGGTAGCCGCCACGACGAGTTTGTAGGAACTCCGCCGATTACTGCTGGTGCTTGCAACCTCCACGTCCACAAGCACGCCCTGCAACTTCTGTCCGCTTTGCATCAGACGCTTAATCTCACTTCCCCGCTTGAGAGATCTGATATACGAAACGATGGCAAATACACAGAGGGCAACGCCGATGATCGAAAAAATATACGGTAGCGCACCCCCTACCCCGCTTTCCACGACTTTGGCGTTGTGCGGCTGGGCAGGATCATACGCCACTTCGCGCGTCGTCCCCACCGCGGGATACATGGACGTACCGACAAAAGCCGTAATCCTGTAGGTTTGATCTCCAACTTGATATTGCACGATGGGCGTGTACGTCGTCGAGCCCTTGCTGATCCTGCTGGTACTATCCACTATCATGCCCGCAACCCGCTGCCAACTCGGATCGATCTTGCTTTGACCGACCATCACCATCCCCGCCCACGTAAACGCCGCACCAATAAGCAGGATAAATATGAGCGTCCCAATCCCGAATTTTTGTCGTTGTGCGCTCATATCGTGAATATCTCAAGTATACGACGAATCAGGAGTAGGGGCAAAATATACTTACCAAGGGAAAGGCTCTCCTTTAAACCAAAATTGGCCAGTTTTAGGTTTTGAAATCGCAAGCTCATAGATATATCTTGCTGCTTCTTCTGGTGACATGTCAGCATCCGCGGCAGCCATGCCCGACAGCACCGCACCGGGATGCACGGATGATACGGTGATTCTATCCTGTAATCGCAATGAAAGCGTCCGGGTAAACATGTTGGTTGCGGCCTTGGAGATTTTATAGGATGGGTTGCGGTCTTGGTGCACATAGCTCATCGAACCTTGCCGCGAGGATATATTCACGATGTGACCACCAAGTTGTATGGCTGAAAGAACGCGCAGCGTAAGATCTATCGGGCCAATGACATTGGTCTCTAGCGTATTTCGCAAGTTATCAATCTTGATGCCCTCTCGCTCCATGATGACTATGCCAGCGTTATTAATCAAGATATCGATCGGTTTTTTGAGATGTAATATTTTTTCCGCGCACTGCTCGATACTCTTAGGATCCGCCAGATCCAACTGGAGAATAATTAAATTTTCATGAGTTATATCCGTGACGCCTTTCGTCGAAGTGCCAATCACAAAATATCCCTCAGCTAGAAATTTCTCCGCCAAAGATTTCCCGATGCCCCTGCTGATGCCGGTGATAAGGACAGTTTTCATAAATTTCTTTTCTGCTGTGTCTCTTGAACAAAATCCGAACTTTTTACCAAAACAATCCGACTGTTGACTAATCGCACGCGCGGAGCGCGTAGTGGCTTGAAACTGCCTCGTACGCTCCGATTGCGTGGTGAAGCGAACTAATGCGCCTCGGACACGCTCGCGGACTCGCGTGTGCAAAAACCAAAAAATTTCCT
>JBBTUB010000031.1:0-8264 GCA_038064015.1 Patescibacteria group bacterium
TTCCTTGAGGCCGAAGTCAGCGGGCTTGGGATGATAGAGGAGGTCTTCGAAGGAGGCAAGGAGCTGGTTGGTCGTAATGGCAAAGCGATCAAGCTGCAATTCATGGCGCACAAAAAATAGCGCTCCCAGTAAAAAAATGCCAATACAAGAAAATTGGAAATATCGGCGCATCCATATCATTATACCGTACTAGGTAATTTTGCGATAGCGGTATTTCAACCAGGTATGCATCTCGGATTCTGGGGAAAATTGAAGAAGTCATTCATGATCATGACGCCGCTGGCAGACGTTGAGACAACGTCACCGAGATGGGAAGTTCTTTTCCCGTACGGTTAATCGTCAACGTGATGCGGTCACCGACATTATGCTTCGCAATTTCATCACCGAGCGGATGATCCTGATCAAGAAGTGTCTCATTTACTTTTATAATGATATCTTCAGCCTGGATGCCGGCCAGCGCGGCCGGCGAACCTTCGGCAACCGCCGGACCGTCATTTGAACCGCGCACCAACGCGCCGTGGTCAATCGAAAGTTTTTGATCACGAGCTATTTCGGGAGAAATCATGAGATACCGGACTCCGAGAAATGGTGTCCTGATTTCAGCGGTTTTTTTAACCGAATCAATATCATGCTTCACCCGATTGATCGGAATTGAGAAACCAATATTCTGGGCTCCTTCGGCGATTGCGGTGTTGATACCAATGACTTGTCCCTGCAAATTGAGCAGCGGACCCCCTGAATTGCCATGATTGATTGCCGCATCAGTCTGGATCACGCCTTGGATCGTTTCGGACCTCACGCCAAGACCACCCGCGGTGACCGTACGGGCAAGCCCGGAAATCACGCCGACTGAAACCGTATTGCGAAATTCTCCGAGCGCATTGCCGATGGCGATCGCGGTTTGTCCAAGCTGTACCATATCGGAATCCCCAAGCTCCACCACCGACAATCCTGTTGCCTCGATCTTGATCACCGCAATATCTTGGCTCGGATCGCGTGCAAGAACGTTCGCGGTGTATTTTTTGCCATCATTCGTAAAAACTGTGTAGGAAGCTTTCGGATCCGCGACGACGTGCTTATTGGTCAGGATTAAACCATCCGAAGATACAATAAACCCCGAACCGCCACCAACTTCTTGAAGTTGCGTTTTTCCTGTATTGCACGGAGCAGAGAACTGCCGAATATCACCACCAAAAAATTGTCGAAATTCCGGCGGCAAATCGGAAAAGGGACTAACGGGACAATTTTCAAGAATCGGAACATTCTTCGAAATGGTGATGGCCACAACCGCGGATGAAGATTTTTTTATCGCATCCACGACTGCTTTTTCATATTCCACCGCCGGCTTATAGAGGGTGGGGCTACTCGTTGACCGACTGGGTTCAGAGGACGTTACTGAGACAGATCGATGATCGTCATACCAGAATCCAAACACCGCCAAGGCTAGAACCCCAACAACTAACAAAAACCTAGTATTTTTCATAGGAATACGTGGTTAAAATTAATTATATATGAATCCCCTATATAATATATACGTATTTTTTGCAAAAAAGTTTCACCAAAGCTATGATGATGGGCATGCATCACGGATTTTGGGGAAAATTAAAAAAGCCCTTCATGATCATGGCGCCGCTGGCGGACGTGACGGATGCGGTGTTTCGCCTTTTGATTGCCGAGCAATATCCACCTGACGTGATGTACACCGAATTCGTTTCCGCGGACGGTCTGTGTCATCCCAAGGGCCGAGAAAAGCTTTTGATTGATTTAAAATATTCAGAACTGGAGCGGCCGATTGTGGCGCAGCTATTTACCGGTAAACCGGAGAAGATGCGCGAGGCCGCCGCGCTCTGCGCCGAGCTTGGCTTTGACGGTATTGATATCAACATGGGGTGCCCCGACCGCAAAGTTGAAAAGCAGGGCGCCAGCGCCGCACTCATCAAAGATCCCACGCGCGCGCAAGCAATCATCCGTGCCGCCCAAGAAGGCGCGGGAGGACTACCCGTCTCCGTCAAAACCCGCATCGGCTACTCGTCTGTAAATGAATTTGAAAATTGGATCGGAGCGGTGCTGGAGACTGAGCCGGCTGTCGTTACGCTCCATTTAAGAACTCGGGATGAAATGTCAAAAGTCCCCGCGCACTGGGAGTTCGCTCGCAAACTTGTTGAACTTCGAGGTAACCGCAAGATCCTGCTCGCCGGCAATGGCGACGTCGTTGATCTGACTGATGCCCGCACCAAGGCAGCCGAGTCGGGTCTGGACGGCATTATGTTGGGGCGTGCGATCTTCGGCAATCCCTGGCTCTTTGCCGGCAAACACCGCGAAGACATCCCCTATCCCCAGCGTATGCGCGTCATGCTTGAGCATACGAAACGCTTTGAGGAGGCATACGTCAGCACCAAAACAAAAAACTTCGCCATCATGCGAAAGTTTTATGGCGAATACATCGCGGGGCATCCGCATGCCAAGCAATTCCGAGAGGAATTGATGGAGTGCGAGGACTATGCCCAGGTTGCCGAGGTCGTGAGGAAATTTACTCTACCCGCGTGAGCGTTCCATGAGCACCACGGTGAAAAGACTTAAGAGCACCGAAGTTTCATCTTGTTCTTTGAGTGATGTATCCAGTTTTTCAATCGTAAAGTATCCTTCGAGAAATGCGGGTTGTTTTCGTAATCGCATCACGTCACTTCCGTCGGACGTCTTCACGAGATACGTCGGATGGAAAAAATATCCCGCAAACATGCCTATGATCGGCAGTTGACTGAAAATGCTATCGAAAAACTTTGCCCAGGGATTTTCTTCCGAGATTGTCATTGCCGTCCCTTCCGGAGTGGTGATATCGTAATGCGAACGCCACAGCGACTTCATACCTTGGCGACGCACTGAACCCAGGGGCAGGTGGTTCACATCGGTAAAAGAATACTTCGGAGAAAAATCAATGATCCGATCAGCGTTGATGTTGTATTTGAGCTGGGTCTGCGCCTCATCGCCGAAGACATGTATCTCCTCTTTCAACTTGAACATCTTCTGCTTCGCATACATAATCATCTCCCCGGCTTGGTCGGTAATAAAAATTCTCTTCCCGAAGGTCAGTACTTTGAAACGAAGATGGAGTGGATAGTTCATATGCTATGTAAGCTACTACTTATTCATACCTCAACGCTTGAATGGGGTCAAGACGGCTGGCGCGGAGTGATGGCAAAGCGCCGGCGATGAGCGCGAGTATGATACCGCCAGCAAGAATTCCCAAAAACGGTAGGACGGGGAACGCGAGCAAATCAAATCCTACGAAGTTTTTCAAAAAAGTATTGGTGGCGACGCGATTCGCAATCGTGCCAACGATGATGCTCGCGATGATACCGAGCGATGATCCCCAGAAACCAATGCTCGCGGCTTCTGCGGAGAATATGGCAAAAATCGTCCCTCGAGTTGCACCGAGCGCTTTCATGAGACCAATTTCCGATGTTCGCTCTTTCACGGCCATGAAAAGCGTGTTGACGATGCCAAAGGTTGCCGCGAGAAGCGCGATGGCTCCGAACACATTGAGCACGACTAAGATCGTGTTAATGACGGTCCCGATGGTACCGACTTGATCTTCAAGCGTTCGCGCATCGTATCCGGCATCTGAAAATTTCTGCTTCACTTGCTCAAGATCCGCCATTGCATTTTCAAGCTGTACAAAAAGCGCCGGATACCGCTCCGAAGCGCCGTCCGTTTGCGCACGGTAGATTTCCTCCGCCAGGGCAACGGGAACGGTCATGTCAACATTGCCCACGAGTGATTGCTCTTGCACGCCCGCAATGAATACTTCACGCTCTTGCGCTAAACCGGATCGATCCTTGTACGAGAGCATGACGGTCTTTCCAATAGCATCTTGAGCCGAAGAAAATCCCAGCGGAGCTACGTATCGAACCGGTATGGTGATACCATTCTGCTCCGTGGCAGTAAGGAGTCGGCCGGCCGCCATCTCGAGGCGAAATCCTTCAACGTATTGCGACGCGCTGGCCTGGTATTTTTTTGAGTTGCGGTCACGCGCGATGTATTCGATGCGAAAATCAAATTGAGGCGTTATGCTTTTCGTACCACCGATGTTGCGGATTTTCGTGATATCATCGGCACCAAGAAACGTGACATTGAATTGCCCCGCCTGACGATTTTGATCGTACTCTACCACATCCTGGCTGACCGGATTGGGAAATGTCTGTCGTGCCTGCACGATGAGAATATTCTCCGCCCCCAGGTTGCCCAGCTGACGATTCACGTAGGAGCGGATGCCACTTCCTAATCCGTTAGTAAGCGAGATCGCAAAGACTCCGATAAAGACAGCCCCAATCGTAAGCAGCGTGCGCAGCTTGGCACGCATAAGGTTTTTTTGTGAGATGATGAGAATATCTTTAAATTTCATACAATGTGGCCGTCTTTTATGGTGATGATACGATCGCACATCGCAGCAAGATCGGCATCATGGGTAACTAAGATAAGCGTAATCCCGCGCGAGCGCTGGAGCTCCAAAACCATCGCCATGATCATGGCGCTATTCTCACTATCGAGATTTCCCGTCGGTTCATCGGCGAAGATAACCCCCGGGTTGCTGATCAAAGCGCGGCCGATGCAAAGGCGCTGTTTTTGCCCGCCGGAAAGTTCTCCCGCGCGTTGCTTTGATTTTTCCTCAAGACCGACCGCCTTGAGCATTTCCATGCCCCGCTGTTCGCGTTCCCCCCTTGAGATGCCCATGATGGTCAGCGGCAGCGTGACGTTATCCAAACACGTATTTCGGCCATTCAAAAAAAACTGCTGGAAGACAAACCCAAACTTTTTATTTCGCAACGTATCGATATCGGCTCGAGTCAGCTCTGATGTCGCGCGCCCATCAATGATGAGCTCGCCGCTCGTAGGTTTGTCGAGCGTAGCCAAAATATGCATCAGCGTGGACTTGCCACTTCCGGATTTCCCTACAATCGCGACGCTTTCCCCTCTTTGTATCGAAAGCGAGACACCATTAAGCGCATTGGTATCGCCCTCGTAGGTCTTGATGAGATTGACGGCCCGCATGACGGAATCATCGAGTTGCATAAGAGCTCCAGCCCATCCGGCATCAGCCAACGCATGCAAAATCCCCGCGTCGGTTACTCCCGCGGCGCGGCTGCTGTGGATATATTCAATGAGTTCTTGAGGCAACATACGAAGTCAATATCGTATAATACCTCAAGCATTTTGTCAACTCGTACCGCTACTCCATGACCGCGTATGTAAACAGCACGCCGTAGCGCTTGCACCAGATGACGGCAGTGCGATAGCCGGTAATATCGCCTGGGATCTCATAGTTCTGGTTGCCCATGGTGGCTTTCAGCGGCCCAAGGTCGCGAAAGTCTCCGAGTGACTCGAGCTTGCCGGTTGGCTGGTCAGTTTTTGTCAGATAGACATAGAGCGCCGGCCCGTTCACCACGCTGAAGTTCTCAAGCCGCAAGATGTGCCCGCCGTCCACCGCAATAATTTTAGCCGTCCCGGATCCCTTATGGACAATATCCACCTCGCCAAAGCTCCCCTGCCGCAATACCTGGGGTGTCGGCATCGCGCTTGCGCTCATTGTCCCCGATGCCATCGGCAATTCCTCGTTGATTTCGGTGCGAATGAAATAGGTATACAAGCCGGTGAAATATACCACCCCGACGAGTACTAGTACCCCGATAAGCGCATAGATTTTTTTCATAGATGCTTTTCTCTCGATTCAAAAAATTCCTTTGGCCGATTGAATTGCCAAGGCTCGCGGACATTGCACGGATGGACATAATAATTTTTCCAGACGCCTTCAGTAACGTATGGCTCTTTATCCAACCACTCCTGCATCTTTTCTCGACTCGGAAAATCCATCAACAGCATCGACCCCTTCATTGTTCCGTTATCATTAAGCAGTGCCGCCCCATACCACATGTTCCCTGATGCAGTCAGTTCATCGCCAAGCTTCACATGTGCCGGCCGCGCCGCCATCCTGCGCTCCTGCGCTTTTTCATCCGTCCCGTCAATACCGATGATTAAGAATTGCATATTGCAAATATTTTACTACTCAAGAACACTCAAAGCAATTCTACACTATCGAGTTGATCGACGTAAGTATTCAACTACGAACTTGCAATACGGCAATCGGAACGTGGGGTAATGCATGGAATTATATCGAGAAGCTTTGCCAGCACTGAAATCAAATAGCACGTATTCATTTCTGGGTGTTGCCATTTTCGCATCCGGCGTAAAAACACGATCCGGATTTTCCAGGCGCTGCCTTCGCAGCATTTCGGCAGCAACAATGCACGTTTTTAGAAAATAGAGATCACCAGCCTCATGACCCCGAGGGCCTAGCTCATGACTCACCGATCTTTCCGATTCCGTGAAGGTAGTAATCATTGCCTGGCGATTATCCAATTGAGTTTTAGATAACAACCCAGTCGCAAAACTGCGTACCTGAGCTTGTAATTCTGACAGTCTACCCCGATCAAAGCTGCCGAGTTGATTAGAGTACTCCGGCATCTCCTTGATTTTTGTAAGCAGATTAAGGAGACCTGCGGGAACAGAAAAGTACGCATAGGGATTCTCGTCTTCTTGTCCGGCTGCTCGTTCAGGAAGCTTTACCCATGCTCCACGATAAAACCAATTTTCAAAATATTTTACTGTAAATTGAAGCAGCCGAATATCTGCCGGGGTAATTTCACCCCGCAATTTTTCTTGGAGATGACTGAATTTATCAAAGACGGTGATGATTTCCGAGAGAGGTACCGGATTTTGAGTACGAGATTCAAGGATATCCAAAAGCTTTCCTCTTCGCTTGGAATCTTGAAGTGAATTTTTCAAAATTCCTAATAATCCACGATCAGATTCCGAGAACAAAGAACCATCTACAATTTTTCGAGTTTCTTCAGGCGGTAATCCTGCCGCTGAAGCTGCTTCTGCGACTCTCTTAATTTCTCTAAAACGTTGCATGTTTTATTTCTTGAGACTAAGATAATCTTGGATATTTTGATAATGATCAAAAGCGATGTCGTCTGGATTCGGAAGATGATCAAAATCAAACCATTTTTGTTCCGTTGATTCTTGATCCGACTCCCCTTCCTTTTTTCCCGCCTCGCAGAAAAATACAAACGAAACATTCTGCCGATCCTCATGTGGCCGATCGGGATTGTCGCGGATGGTCAGAAGTTGGAGGTTCTTCACTCGATAACCCGTTTCTTCAAATATTTCTCGTGCCGCAGCTTCTTTGAGAGTTTCATCGCGCTCTACAAATCCGCCGATAATTCCCCATTTGCCAGCTTCCAAATGCATCATGGGCGCCCGCTTCACCATCAAGACTTTATTGTCTTGAACTACTAAAACATCAATGACTACATGCCGATTCGAGCCAGTTTTCCCATCTTCAAACGTGCAGGTGATCATAGGTCGCTTTCTTTAGAAGTAGGCTACAAATTCTTAGTTAGGAAATCTTTAAGTGCCCCTAAGTCTTTTTTCTCGTGGTCATAGTGATAGGTCTTGATCCCGACGGATTGAGCGCTTTGTACCGCTTCGGAGCTATGCTCAAAGTAAATAACGTCCTCTTTGTTTAATCCGAAGTGCTCTAGCATCATCTCATAATATTTTGGGTCTGTTTTTTCAGGATTATGCTTGAGGGTAAAAACCTCGTAAGGCATCTTATCCAGGCCATATTTCTTGAATGATTCATCATCTGCTCCAGTAAGGATGATTTTTCTATTCGGTAAGGAGTCGAGTAAATCCTGCATTTCCTTGAAGATGTCTCCGTTCTCGAATACGAAGCCATTGATCGCATCAACGAGAATTGTTTTCATGTAGTAAAAATTAACATATTTTAAACTCTCGTACAAACAAAAAGATCCCGCTACAGCGGGATCTTTTTGTTTGACTTCTATTTCTTCTTTGCTGCTTTTTTCGCCGACGTGCTGAGCGACTTCCAGTGTTTTTTCAAGTCTTGTGCCAGCGCTTTGATGTCAGCGCGGTCGATCCCCACCTCTTTCTCATACTTCGCCGCCACGGTATCAATGATCTTATGATAGATCGGCTCGCTGACATCGCGCGCCATCTCGAGTTTCTCCACGACATCGCCCTTCATTTTGATGGCCCACGCTTTGGCATGCTGTTGGTGTTTCTTCCCTTTTGGCCCCAGGAAAAAATACGCTGTTGCCGCCACACCGGCAATACTCGCGCCCAAGACCGCCCACTTGACCGTATTCGAACCCTTTGCTGTTGTTTTCTTTTTCATGACTTTA
>JBBTUB010000032.1:0-30985 GCA_038064015.1 Patescibacteria group bacterium
ACCGACGGCAACGGGCAATCCATTTGAGACCGTGACGCCGACGCCGAGTGGGAGCGAAACGCCGACACCGACACCCACCCCAACACCCATCGCGGGATGGTGCAGTGAAAGCGCGGGCTATCCTGGATGCCATGAGGGAAATTGCAGTTGCTTTGCGATGCTCGCTCAAGCCCTTGATGGTAAGCCGGTCAATATGAGCAAGGTGAATTCTTTTGCGGGTCCCGAGGATCCCAAGACTATTTTTACCAATGGCGGGTCCGAAAATATTCCCGTGACATGCCGAGCCGTAAAATATATCAAAGAGGGCAATCCGGCATGGTTCACGAACTATTTTAATATTCAATTTGATGGTTCTGTGGGTCTCTTCGGGAAAGAACTATTCTCCAATATCTACGGGTCGCTAACCGTTGGCAATGTCATCGTGGTAAGAAATGAAGCGGCGCGACGGGGACACGCGGAGCTGGAGCGCAAAGCCTCGGAGTGGTTGAGGGCGTATTGGACAACCCTTGCGTTAGCGGCGGATCAGAGTCCTGTCAAATTAAGCCAGGCGTATCAGTATGATGAGTCAAGTGGAAAAGAGGCTTTTACTTCACAATCCAGTAATGCCGGAGGATATGGCGTGGTACTTCCCGGGAATCGATCGTACGTGAATACCTATCCCGGGGGAGTTGGGTTTCAATCGATCATGTTTTCGATGGCACTGGCGCATCCTGGGCGATCGCTCGAAAGAACGCTCGATGTGTCTCCCGGGGCGTACGGAGGACTCTGTGTTGCGATGAAGTCGCTGGGATATGCCTTTACCCAAGACGGCAAAGTAAACCTGACTTCCAAAAATCCTCCCCCGGAAAGCTTCGGTCTGACGGCCAGCCAACGAGATATGCTCAAGGGCTACGTTGTTTCGAATGGCAAAAACAATGCAAGCGGATTACTCAATATCTTATCTCCATATCGACTTGCTTGCGAGTTGACGATCGTGAGAACTACCCAAGGCATTACGTCGTGGTTTGGCAACGAGACCGACAAAGTCGGTCTCTGTTCACGATCCAAGGGTGGGACGTTTACGGCAGGCACGCTGTTATTTGGCGATCATACTGCCACCTATATTTCTCGGGCTACTCGTGAAAATCAGCCCGAAGCCGCAACTACATGGGTGGAAAACAAACAAGTATGTGAAGAATCAGAGAACTTGCCAAAGAAATGCATTGACATTGCTCCCGGCGCTCGCGTCAACACGATCTCCTGGCCGCGTGGTGGGCAGATTAAATCGCGCTAAACAAAAACCGCCCCTTGAGCGGGACGGTTTTTGTAAACGTGTTGGAGTGTTACTTGAACGCGTTTTCGAGGGCGGTGCGGGCTGCAGCTGCAGCAGTCTGAAAGACGGTGCGAGCGGCATCCACAGAATTCATACGAGTCGTGCGAAGCACATCGATGCGTGCACCAAGATTGGGAAGATTCTTCTTCGCCGTCTTAAAGTTCGTGCGAGCGGTTTCCAAATTGCTCTGGAAGGTCTTTTGCACCGTCGCAGGCTTGATGTTTGCGGCGCAATCAGCTTTGGCTTTCGTGACCGCACTATCGATAGCAGTCGTGAACGTGGTCAAGGCTGAGTCCATGCCATTTTGGCGGGCGGCTACGGCAACGTCAACGCCGGTGCGGAATGTGCCGAAGGCGGCATCAACCGAGGCGCGGCGAGTCGTCATCGCTGCTTTGATGGCATTATGGTAGGTCGTGACCGCGTTCTTTTGAGCTTGCGTATTTGCACGAACCTCGAGGTGTTCGATGCGGTTCGCAAGATTTTTATCGGCTGCTGCACGACTCAATGCGATCTGCTTGTCCTGATCAGTGCGCTGGCGCGTGATCCGAGCAAGCTGGTTTTTCTGGGATTCCTCCACAGAAGCTTCGCGCTGGGCGAGCGCCTTATCAAGATCGGTTTCGCGACCTGAAAGGCGGGTGCAGAAATTGTCTGCGGGAGTGGTAGCGGCAAGCGTCACCGAGGGGATTACCATGGTAGCTGCCACGGCAATGCCGACGAAGATTGATGTAATTTTTTGCATGGTATAGGTTATTAGAGTAAAATAGTCATGTCTATAGTCCATCGACCATTAGATACAGTATAATATATTGGGTCTCGCTTGTCAATAGCTTATGAAAAACGTTCTCGTTACGGGGGCTTTCGGTCAAATCAGCTCGGAATTAGTGCCGGCGCTTTTGCTGAAACACGGCATTGGAAAAGTGGTCGCTCTTGATCATCGCCCGCCTCCTGCTGATACTCATGGCATCGTTGAAATGGCTGATGTCACGGACGCGGCGACTTTGGAGCGCATCGTGAAGAAGTACGAGATCGACACGGTCTTTCATCTGGTGTCATTGTTGTCGGCGACCGGCGAGCAGCAGCCCAACCTTGCCTGGGATGTCAATATGCAAGGACTCAAGATAGTTTTGGATCTGGCAATCAAGTATAAGATGCGGGTATTCTGGCCAAGCTCAATCGCCGCATTCGGTCCTACGACCCCGCGAGACCTCACGCCACAAAAAACCATTCTTGAGCCCACGACCATGTACGGTGTGACCAAAGTCGCGGGCGAGCTGCTATGCCAATATTATTTTCTCAAATACGGTGTTGATGTACGCAGTGTGCGCTATCCTGGACTCATCAGTTGGAAAGCTCAGCCGGGCGGCGGCACGACCGACTATGCCGTGGCGATTTTTCATGAGGCGATCGCCAAGGGTACGTATGAGTGCTTTGTAAAAAAAGACACGATCCTACCCATGATGTACATGGATGACGCGATTCGAGGCACGCTCCAGCTCATGGATGCCAATCCAAAAAAGCTCACGGTGCGCACGAGCTACAACCTGGCCGCAATGAGCTTCCGTGCCGATGAGCTTGCCGCCGAGATCCAAAAGCATGTTCCGTGCAAGGTAACCTATCGTCCGGATCATCGCCAAAAAATCGCCGACTCATGGCCACGCTCGATCAATGATTCGCAGGCCCGCAAAGACTGGGGATGGAAACCAAAAGTTAATCTTGCGATGATGACCAAAGAAATGCTTAAATATCTCCGCCATGTTTGAAAAAGAGTTACAGGAAATGAAAGAAGCGGGAATGTATAAAGTCACGAAAGTAATTTTTGGCCGACAAGGCGCGGAAATTATCGTTGGAGATAAGAAGCTGCTTAATTTTTGTGCCAATAATTATCTCGGCCTCGCGGGAAGCGATGAGTTGGTTGCGGTAGCGGCCGAGGGCTTGAAAGCGCATGGCTTTGGCATGGCATCGGTGCGCTTTATTTGTGGTACCGGGACTGTGCACACGGAGCTTGAAAAAGAAATCGCAAAGTTCTTCGGCTTTGAAGATGCAATTTTATACTCATCTTGTTTTGACGCTAATACCGGACTTTTTGAGACAATCTTGGCAGAAGGCGACGCGGTGTTTTCCGACGAGCTCAATCATGCCAGCATCATTGACGGTATCCGGCTCTGCAAAGCGGAGCGGTTTCGGTACAAGCATAGCGACATGGCCGATCTTGAAGCACAGCTTGTCGCGGCCGGTGAACGCCGGAGAAAACTCATTGTCACCGATGGCGTCTTTAGCATGGATGGCGAGACCGCGAAGCTGGCAGAGATCAGCGCGCTCGCCAAGAAATATGATGCCCTACTCATGGTTGATGACTCGCACGCATCGGGAGTATTAGGAAAAACTGGCCGGGGAAGTTACGAGGCATGCGGCATCAAGCCTGATATTCTCACGTCAACTTTTGGCAAAGCGCTTGGTGGGGCGAGCGGCGGGTTTACTGCCGGCTCCAAAGATCTTATCGAGTACCTGCGCCAGCGATCACGGCCGTATCTTTTCAGCAATACGCTGGTTCCAGCGGTGGCGCACACGGCTCTGTATGTTTTGAAAAGCTTTGATACAAAATTCTTGCCGATTCAACGTGCACTTGCAGAAAAGACGACATATTTCCGCGCAGGCTTGCAAAAACTTGGTTTTACCCTTGGCGGTGACGGCACGCATCCGATCACACCGGTATTTTTCAGTGATGAGCAAGCAACCGTCAAGGCCGCCGATGCGCTCTATGAGCAGGGCATCTATGTGCGGGCATTTACTTATCCCGTCGTGCCCAAAGGCAAAGCCCGCATCCGCGTCCAACTCTCTGCTGCGCACACGCAAGAACATTTAGATAAAGCTCTTGCCGCATTTGCAAAAGTAAAATGAAGATAGAGGAATTAAAAAATGTTACTACCAAAGTGCTGGATGAGATCAATTTACTCATCCCGCAGCTTTCGAGTTCAGCCAAGCTTCTGACCTATGCGCGGCTTTTGGACATGGTCAAAAATGAACGGACAACGACGCTCGTCATCAAAGATGGACAGAAAATTATTGGCATGGGCATGGTGGTAATTTATGACGTACCGACCGAGAAGCGCGCATGGCTGGAAGAAATCATGGTCGATGAAGCATATCGAGGCCAAGGCTTAGGGGAACGGCTTTCAAAAGAACTTATTGAAATCGCAAGACACCAACGGGTCAATCGGGTGTATTTAAGTAGCGGACTACATCGCGAAGCCGCCAATAAGCTTTATCAGAAACTTGGTTTTGAAAAAAAAGAGACTAACGTCTACAAGTTGAAACTCGATTAGCTTTTTGATACTCTAATTTTAGGCGCAAAGCCGGAGGGGAGGATCATGTCTACCAGCGTTCGACAACCCGTACCACTCAGTACTATCAGTAGAGGCATATTCCTGAGCCAGTTAGAAAAGGCGGCGACTGGCTCGGAAGTTGAGTTGGGCTTCGGGCCACACAAGCCGCGCGAGGCACTTCTCCGTTTGCTTGAGCTCAGGCACGAGACAAAGCCTGGGTTTCGCATGACGGAGTCTGACGCGACCATTCTTCTCAAGGTCGCGGGGAAAGACGTGAACGACTGGGGTCCCCACTCTCGCCGGGTGAGGATCGTCACCACCGAACACTTCGATCCTCAGGATCTTCTGGATGACGAGCACATTAGCTACATCCTGGAAGCCGTGAGCATCAAGCCCCCATCAGAGTCTACAGAATAGTTCCTAGACTCCCAAGTCCACAGCCACCCATCCACCGCGCGAGCAACTCGCCCTGGAGGATCGAGGTGGCTTGCGTGTTTTTATGAGCATGGTATCGTTGCATAGAGCATGAGCAACTCGAAAAAAAATATCGTTTGCATCGGCGGAGGCACGGGGATGTCGGAAGTGCTTTTGTCGTTGAAGAGTCACGATGTGCATCTCACGGCGATCGTCAGCATGGCTGATGACGGGCAGTCGCAGGCGATTTTGCGTGATCAGTACCATGTCTTGCCCCCCAGCGATGTTCGTAAAGCGATGATCGCGCTTGCCGAAGAGGAAGCGGTGGCAAAAGCATTCGACAGTCGTTTTCATGGTGGGCCGTTTGACAGTTTCACGATTGGGAGTATCGTCATTGCAGGTTTGCAAAAAAGCACCGGGAGTTTTGAGAAAGCCATCGAAGAAGCCGGAAGAATGTTGAAAATCAAAGGCGAAGTGATCCCGGTGACGCTGGACGATGTGCGGCTCATGGCCGAGCTTGAGGACGGCACAGTGATCAAGGGCGAGAGCAATATTGATATTCCGAAGGGCGAACGAGCGGCCATAAAAAAAGTTTGGCTCGAACCCCAAGCGAAAGCAAATCCGAAAGCACTCAAAGCGATCAGCAAAGCTGACATAATTATCATCGGCCCCGGCGATCTCTACACGAGCATCATTCCAAATTTCCTAGTCAATGGTATTTCGGAAGCGATCAAGCAGTCAAAAGCCAAAAAAGTCTACCTGTGCAATCTCATGACGAAACACGGTGAAACCGATGGCTACGCAGTGGGGGATTTTGTAAAAGCCATCGAGTACTATGTTCTTTTGGATGTTGTCGTGTGCAACAACAAAAAACCAAGTCCCGTGTTGCTTACTCGATACCACGAAGCAAAATCTGATTTTGTTGAGCCAAGCACCGCCTATCTGAATGTCGATCTTTTGGCCGACGGCGATCTCATCCGGCATGACTCAAGCACCAAGCTTGCTAACACCATCCTCCATGTTCTTCGGGATTGACCTGACACAACTTATTCAGACGATGGGCTACGTGGGAGTGTTTGGCTTTGTGTTTGCCGAGTCGGGGCTGTTCATCGGATTCTTCTTGCCGGGCGACTCGCTGCTTTTTACCGCCGGCTTTCTTGCCTCACAAGGCTATCTGAATATTTGGATCTTATGCATTGGTGCGTTTTTCTTCGCCGTGATCGGCGACAACGTGGGCTACGCGTTTGGCAAGCGAGTCGGCGTGAAGCTCTTTACCAAAGAGGACTCGTGGCTTTTCAATAAGGCGCATCTCGTCAAAGCTCAAAAATTCTACGAAGCGCATGGCCGCAAGACGATCATCCTCGCGCGCTTCATGCCGATCGTCCGCACCTTCGCCCCGATCGTGGCCGGCATGGGAAACATGAATTACAGGATTTTCTTCCTCTATAATATTATCGGTGGTTTCCTGTGGGCGGTGGGATTATCAGTGCTTGGCTATATTCTCGGCAACGCGATTCCCGACATTGACCGCTACCTCTTGCCCATCATTGGCGGGATCATTATTATTTCCATATTGCCGCCCATTATCCACGTAGTGCGAAACAAAGAATGAAATTTCTCAAGAAGTATCTCACGTTTTTGTGGGGCTTTATCAAAACCGTTCGTGATCGTACGGAGCGCGCTTTTGAACACGAAAGCAATAAATTTCACGCCTATCATGATGTGTTGACCGGCCTTCCCAATCGGGCATCACTGGAGCGGCAGGCTGGCATCCACTTCCACGAGCGTGCCCCGAGTCATCAGCTCGCGCTCCTTTTCGTCGACCTGACAAATTTAAAAAGATCAATGATAGCCTCGGCCATCACGCGGGAGACGTGCTTTTGCAAGAGGTCGCCCGGCGGCTTCGCGCCTCGACGCGGCAAGAAGATTTTGTGGCGCGCTTCGGTGGTGATGAATTCATGGTGCTTGCCAAAGTCGCTTCACCGGAAGACGCCAAGCTGGTCGCCGAGAATATTTTTAAATCGCTTCAGGAGGATGTGATCGTCGAGCATCGGAATCGCGCTGTATCCCCAGGACGGCACGGACATTGCCACACTCATCAAAAATGCCGATATGGCGCTCTACCGAGTCAAAGAGTCGGGCCGCAAAAACTATCAGCTGTACTCCCACGATATGCACACTGAGGCGATGGAGCGTATACAACTGGAAAACGAGCTTCGTGGAGCCGCGGAGCGCCGGGAGCTCGAGCTTTATTATCAGCCGATCGTCGACGTTAGGTCTGGCCGGATCACGGGCGCCGAGGCGCTGGTGCGCTGGCATCATCCCACACGCGGGCTCTTGGCCCCTAGCCAGTTTATCCCGCTTGCCGAGGAGACGGGCGCCATTTTTCCGATTGGTGACTGGGTGTTTGATGCGGCGTGCAAGCAGGTGCGCATGTGGCACGATGCGGGATTCTCGCATCTCACCGTGGGGGTTAATTTTTCCCCACAACAGCTTCTCCGCCGCAATCTTATCGCGAAAATTGCTGCGGCCCTCACTAGTGCCGGCCTGCCCCCAGGTTCCATCGCGTTGGAGCTCACCGAAAACATTGCTATTCGCGGCATCAAGCCAGCGCTGGCGATGCTCAAAGAATTGCGAGCGCTGGGCCTCGGCCTCGTGCTCGATGACTTTGGCATGGGGCACTCGTCGCTGAGCTACCTGAAGCAATTTGCTATCACCGGCCTCAAAATCGACCAGACCTTCGTCCGCCGCAGCCTCACCGAACGCGAAGACGCGGCGGTCATCAAGGCAATCGTGTTTTTAGCCCACACGCTCACGTTGAACGTGATCGCCGAAGGCATCGAGACCGAAGCAGAAAAGCAATTCCTCCTGGATGCCGGCTGCCATCTCATGCAAGGCTTTCTCTTCAGCCCACCCGTCCCGGCGGGAGAATTTGAAAAATTACTCAAAGTATGATACAGTAATAAAAGCGGCGGGATCGGCCAAGAGGCCGTTTTATTATGGAAATCAGGAATATTGCTATTATCGCGCACGTTGACCACGGGAAAACCACGTTGACGGATGCGCTATTGAAGCAAACCGGTATGGTGGCCGCGGATTTTAGCATGGACGTTAACGCGCTTGAGCGTGAGCGGGGGATTACGATTTATTCCAAAAACGCATCGCTTTATTATAAAGACACCAAGATCAATATCGTCGATACGCCGGGACACGCGGACTTTGGCTCGGAGGTGGAGCGTGTACTGCGCTCGATTGACGCGGTATTGCTGATCGTGGATGCGCAGGAGGGGCCGATGCCACAGACACGCTTTGTACTCAAAAAATCCCTCGAGCTCGGCCTCAAGCCCATTCTCGTCATCAATAAAATCGACAAGCCCGCCGCCGATCCGCACAAGACTCATGACGAGGTACTGGAGCTTTTCATGGAGCTTGGCGCCAACAACGAGCAGCTTGATTTTAAGACAATCTACGCGATCGGACGCCAGGGTGTGGCGATGCTGGACCTCAAGGACGAACAAAAAGACCTGACGCCGTTATTGGAGCTGATTTTAAGAGAAGTCCGTGTAGCCTCGGGTGGCGAAGACAAGCCGCTGTTGCTCCAGCCGTTCAACCTTGCGTATGATAATTTTTTGGGGCGCATGGGAATTTGTCGGATCTATCAAGGAACAATCAAGCAAAGCCAAAAAGTTTTTGTGCATCAAAAAGAACAAAAAATCACCAAGCTGTTCAGCTTCAAGGGTTTTGAAAGACAGGATGTTACCGAGGCGAGTGCGGGAGATATCGTCATGATCGCGGGAATTCCTGAGATCAATATCGGCGAGACAATTTGCGAGTCAGCCGATCAGGAGCCCTTGCCGATGATCAATGTCGACGAGCCGACGATTTCACTGTTCTTCATGGTCAATGATTCGCCGTTGGCCGGGCGGGAGGGTAAGTTTGTCACCAATCGACAAATCCGCGAGCGCCTCGAGAAAGAGCTTGAGGTTAACGTGGGCTTGAAAATTGATTTTACAACTAACGAATACTACACCGTCTACGGCCGCGGAGAACTGCATATCGCGATCTTGCTCGAAAACATGCGTCGCGAAGGATACGAAGTGCAGGTGTCCCAGCCGCATGTGATCATCAAAGAAGAAAACGGCGTGAAGCTCGAGCCGTTCGAAGAAACGGTCATTGATGTCCCCCAAGACGTCGGGGGAACTATTATTGAGACGCTAGGCAAACGGAAAGGTATCATGAAGGATCTGCAGCCTGAGCAGGGAAACCGGGTGCGGCTGATTTTTGAAATCCCGACGCGGGGGATCTTGGGCTACCGCAACCAATTTTTGATCGATACCAAAGGCGAAGGGATTTTTTCAAGCCGCGTGATGGAGTTTCGACCATATGCCGGCGAGATCGAAAAGCGATCCGCAGGATCCATGATCTCGATGGAAACCGGGAAGACCTTGGCGTTTTCACTCGATAATCTTCAACAGCGCGGCTCGCTGTATGTCGGACCCAATGTCGAGGTGTATGAGGGTATGGTGATCGGGAATGTTTCAAAAGGCATGGACATGTCCGTCAATCCCATCAAGGGCAAGCAACTGACCAACATGCGCTCATCCGGCAACGATGACAATATCTATCTCGCGCCTCCGCTTGAGATGACGCTTGAAAGCGGCCTGGAAATCATGGCCGAGGACGAGTACCTCGAGGTTACCCCCAAGAATATCCGCTTGCGCAAGAAATATCTGACGGAAAATGATAGAGTGAAGGCAAAGCGATGATTCCTAAAGACGCAAAGTTAGTCTTCAAGGGCAAACTCTTTGATGTCTATCAATGGCAGCAGGAGGCCTTTGATGGCACGATGGTGCTTTTTGAACGGCTTCGAAGAAAATCGAGCGTAAGCGTACTACCCATTATGTCAGATGGGAAAATTATGCTCTGTGAAGAGGAGCAGCCAACGCGGGGAAAATTTTTGAGCAATCCGGGAGGACAGGTCGAGGCGGGCGAAACGCCTGAGGGTGCGGCCGCGCGTGAATTTCTTGAAGAAACTGGCTACGAGGGGAAGCTTGAACTCTGGATGGAGCATCAGCCCTATGGCAACAAGATCGACTGGACCGTAACAAATTTTATTGCTCGTGATTGCAAGAAAGTTGCCGAACAGCATCTTGATGCCACTGAACGGATTACGCCCGTATTCATTGATTTTAATCAGTTTGTCGACACGGTTTTATCTGATCCAAATTTTCGCAACATTGAAGTATCTGTAGCTGTCATTAAAGCTATGCGTACCCCCGGTGGATTAGAGCAGTTGAAGAAGTTTTTGCTTGGCTCATGAGTAAATTTGCAATTGGATTTTTTATTGTTGCCGGTGTTACGTTGCTCGTTACTCCCCATGCCTGGTGGCCGAAATACTATGATGTGACCTACATGGGGATCGCGGCACTGGTGTGCGCGGTGGCGATTTGGCGTGTGCCGGCTCGCCTCAAAACTCCACTGGCGATTATTTTACTGCTCAATGCGTCGGGCGATTTAGGTTTGTATCAATTATATAAATATGGCTTTGAGTACGACAAAGTCATCCATCTTGCGTCGCCGTTGATCGCGACCCTGGCGCTCGCGAGATTTTGGAATCTGCGCCGCGCGGTGATCATCGTCCTTGTCTGTGGCATTGCATGGGAGCTCTTCGAATTCCTGGTCGATCGGTATTTTAAGACGCGAATTTTTGGCGTCTACCATCTTTTTATTTGGCGCGATACGATCCTAGATATGGTGCTCGATGGCATGGGTGTGGCGATCGCGTATCTTTTCTTGAGATTGAAATCAAGCCGAAAATCTGGTACCGTGTCGTAGATGCCTGAAATATCCATCAAAGCCGAAGAACTGTTTGAGCTGTGGCATATCCCGATCACTAACTCAATACTCCTGGCGCTCGTAACGTGCGCGTTTTTGCTTGTCATCGGGCTTATCTTGCGGGGTAGGCTTGCGCTGATTCCCGGCAAGCTCCAAAGTGTTGTCGAGTTGCTCATGGAGCAGGTCTTGGGCCTCATGGACTCGGTTTTTGGGAGCCGTGAGAAATCCGAAAAATATCTTCCCATGATCCTGACCGTCTTTCTATTCATTCTGTTTTCCAATTGGTTCGGGCTCTTGCCGATTGTGGGGCCGGTGGGGCTGCGGCATGTGGCAGAGCATCACGGGGAAGTCAAAGAAGTTCTGGTTCCGCTTTTTCGTGCGCCATCGGCGGATCTTAACTTTACCATTGCTCTTGCGGTGCTTGCGGTCTTTAGTGTTAATGTATTATCGGTGCTGGCGTTGGGGATCGTGGGGTTTATCAAGCGATTCTTTAGTAAAGACATTATCCTCTCTGCGGTCGGCATACTTGAGATTATCTCAGAATTTGTTAAAATCATTTCGTTCTCGTTTCGGCTGTTTGGGAACGTTTTTGCGGGCGAGGTATTGCTTTTGATCATAGGATTCCTGGTTCCGCTCATCGTTCCCTTGCCGTTCTTGTTTTTGGAAGTGTTTGTTGGGTTCATGCAGGCGTTCATTTTTGCCATGTTAACGATGGTGTTCATGGCGATGGCGACGACGGAGCACGCGCATTAACAAGTCATAAAATATGTAACATAAAACATGTACCGCGAGTATGTAGCACGAGATTCGTCTTTTGATACATGCTTCATGCTACATGATGTCTGGTCTATGGAACTAGAAGCTGTAAAGTTTTGGGCCATTGCCGCGGTAATGGCAATCGGTACGATCATGCCCGCCTTAGCAATCGGTTGGATCGGGTCAAAGAGCGTTGAAGCAATCGGGCGCAACCCGGAAGCAGGATCAAAGGTGCAGACCGCGATGATCTTGTGTGTCGCGTTTGCTGAAGCTATCGCGATCTACTGTCTCGTTATTTCACTCATCCTGAAGTTCGTCTAATGTCAGAATTATTCCACGCACTCGGAATCAATGCCAAAGCGCTGCTTATCCAAGGAGCTAACTTTGTGGTACTCCTGATCGTGCTGACCTTCGCCGTCTATCGTCCGCTCATGCGGATTATCAAAGAGCGTCGGGCCAAGATCGAGTTAGGGGTGCGTGGAGGTGAGACCGCTGCTCGCAAGATTGCCGAAGCGGAGCAGATGAGCAGCGAAAAAATACGAGCCGGTGAAACTGAGGCGGTCGCCATCATTACCAAAGCCGAGGGCCAGGGCCAAAAACGATCTCAGGAGATTATCCATGGTGGCGAGAAGAAAGCCGAATATATTATTGAAGAAGCCCTCGCAACCGCCGCCAAGAAGAAGCAAGAAGAGATGGAAAAAGTTGCGCTTGAAGCTCAGGCGCTCATCAAAGCAGCGCTCATCAGGACCGTCGAACTGAGCCCCGAGCAGGTAGACGAGAAACTGATTCATAAAGCACTCCAGCAATTATGAAGTACCCCGTGTCCATTTATGCCCGTGCATTCCTTGAAATAAAGCCTGATCCCAAGAAGTTTTTGAGCGTCGTGGCAAAAAACGGTGATCTCCCTCGGATTGACAAGATCATCGCGGCGATCGAAGAACAAGAAACTCACGATCATGGCGGCAAGGTTATCAGTGTCGAGTTTGCCCGAGAGATGGACGATGCCACGATCAAAAAGATTACGAAGAAATTCAAAGAGCGTGATTTGGTAAGTATCAAAGTCACGCCATCGCTGATTGCCGGGACCCGGATCACCATTGACGGAGCGCAAGAATTAGACGGATCATTTCAAAGAAAAATAAATAAATTATGGCATACGAAATCGTAGAAAAATTAAAAAAGCAGATCGCAAGCTTCAAAGACGAAGCCGGTTTTGAAGATATCGGCACCGTCACTGAATCAGGTGATGGTATCGTCAAAATCGCAGGTCTTCGCAAGTGCTTGAGCCAAGAATTGCTCACCATTGAAACGGAGAAGGGCGAAGTCGCCGCATTGGCGTTTAACCTGGAAGAAGGCTTCATCGGCGCCGTCGTACTCGGCGACGCGCTCGCCGTCCGCGTTGGTCATCGCGTTCGCCAGACGGGGAAGATTATCTCTATTCCCATGGGTGATGAGATCATCGGCCGCGTCGTGGATCCACTGGGTCGTCCCGTGGATGGGAAAGGTGTGATTTTCAAAGATGCTGGCAAAGCCAAAGATTATCCTCTCGAGCGCAAGGCTCCCGACGTGCTTGCACGTGAATCAGTCAACGTTCCGCTTCATACCGGTATCAAAGCCATCGATGCCATGATTCCGATTGGCCGTGGCCAGCGCGAGCTCATCATTGGCGACCGTGCGACAGGGAAGACATCTGTTGCGCTTGATACGATTCTCAATCAGTTGCAGGACCCTTCGCGCCCTCCGGTCATCTGCATCTACGTCGCCATTGGCCAGAAGAATTCCAAGATAGCCCAATTCGTCAAAGTTCTCGAAGAAACCGGCGCGATCAAATACACTATCGTTGTCGCCGCTCCTGCGTCCATTCCGGCACCGTTGCAATTCCTTGCGCCATACGCTGGAGCCGCGATCGGGGAGTACTTCATGGATCAAGGCAAAGACGCGCTCGTCATCTACGATGACTTATCCAAGCACGCCGATGCGTATCGGCAATTGTCGCTTCTCTTGCGCCGCCCGCCAGGTCGTGAAGCATTTCCGGGCGATGTGTTTTATGTTCACTCACGTCTTCTTGAGCGCGCGGCAAAAATGAGCAAAGAAAAGGGCGGGGGTAGCTTGACGGCACTGCCGATCATCGAGACCCAGCTCAACGATATTTCCGCGTATATCCCGACCAATGTCATCTCGATCACAGATGGGCAGATCTTTTTAGAGGCGTCGCTTTTCAACCAAGGCCAGCGCCCTGCCGTCAACGTCGGCTTATCCGTATCTCGCGTCGGATCCGCCGCGCAGACCAAGGCCATGAAGAAGATCGCCGGCCCGCTTCGCCTCGAGCTCGCGCAGTTTCGCGAACTCCAAGCGTTCGTCCAGTTCGCATCTGATCTTGATGAGACGACGAAGAAGAAGATCCAGCGCGGCGAACTCCTAACCGAAGTCCTCAAGCAAGCCGACCGCAATCCGTTGCCGTTTGAGCGCGAAGTGCTCGTGCTTTACGCCGCGATCCGTGGCTACATCGATGCGTTGCCAATCAACCGTGTTGCCGCCTTCCAAACCGAATTCCTCGATTACATCGAAAAGCTTCACGGGGATACGATCTTGAAGCCCCTCCAAGAAAAAGGCGAACTCACCGACACCCTCGACTCCGCCCTCAAGACTGCGTTGCAAGAATTCTTGAAAGGATTCAAGTAATGACTCAACCCACGCCTCTTAAAACCTTCGAAATCCTCCTCCTCATCGCCGTTGTCATCGGCGGGGGATGGTGGCTAGCTCACCGAGAAACGGCGATTGATAACGGATCTCTTTTAGTTGAAGAAACTGCCACACCTACTCCCGAAGCCGTCGACACCTCTAATTGGGAAACATATCGTAATGAAATTCTCGGTGTGAGTTTTAAATATCCATCAGGATGGACAGTGAGAACAGACACGTATTGTTCGCCCCCCGAAAATCCGCCATGCGCAGTTGTTGGTTTTTACGTTCATCGAGCGGATAATGAAGATGTTGGCTTCGGAGCTGGTGGGCATCAAAGCGCTGGCTACAGGTGCGAAGACCCAAGGCTTTCCTCGAAGCAGAACCACTGTGTCAATATTGATGGGAACATGGATACGATGATGACTTACAACGGAAACGATTCTGAAACAATTTCTATTTATTATGGAGTAGCAGCATCTTTAAGGACATTTTGATCATGGAATCACCGCAACACATAAAATCCAGATTGAAGTCAGTCAAGAACATCGGGCAAATTACCAAGGCGATGGAGGTGGTTTCGGCTACGAAGATGCGGAAAGCGCAGGAAGTGGCGTTGAGATCGAGACCGTACGCTTTTAAAGCACTTGAATTATTGGAGACGGTCGGAAACGTTCAGGTTGAGATTCCGCTTGCCGAACACCGAGAGATCAAGAAAACTTTACTTGTAGTCGTGACATCGGATAAAGGACTCGCGGGAGCTTTTAATACGCAGGTATTCAGACAAGTCGAGCAATTCTTGGCGCAGGAGGGTAATGCGTCGGAGATCCACGTTGTCCCGGTGGGGAAGCGGGCGGTGTCGTTTTTTTCACGCCGAAATGCAAAGATCGTCGAGAGCTTCACGGGCTTTGGCGACTATGCCATGCCGGAGGAGCTTGAGTCGCTTGGTACATTGCTCGTTGATGGATTTTTGAATGGCTCATGGGATCGTGTAGTAACCATCTCGACGCACTTCCGCTCGACGCTCAAGCAGACGCCCCTCGTACGTGAGCTTTTGCCGATCGATGTCACGAAGATTCATGAGACCGTACGCGAAATCGTCCCCGAACACGGCAGGTTCTCGGGACAGAATAATGAATTAGGAATTATGAATAATGATCAAAACACAGAATTCATACTGGAACCGAGTCCGGAGGAGACGCTCGGTGCGCTCATCCCACACCTTGTCACGATGCAGCTTTATCATGTAGTATTGGAAGCGAACGCATCGGAGCATTCGGCGCGTATGGTGGCCATGAAGACGGCATCGGACAATGCGAGCGATTTGGCGGATGGCCTGACCCTTGAGTTCAACAAAGCCCGCCAAGCAGGCATTACGAAGGAAATTATCGAAATAACAAGCACGATGAACGCATTACAATAATATGAATACCAATACAGGAAAAATTGTACAGGTGATCGGGCCGGTGGTTGATGTGGAGTTCGCGGAGGGCGTGGCGATGCCGGCGTTGTATAACGCGCTGACGGCAGAGGGTCCGTCAGGGCTGATGACGTTTGAAGTGGCCAAGCATCTTGAGCCCGGACGGGTGCGGGCGATTTCGCTTGTTTCCACCGACGGCCTTGCTCGTGGTACCGACGTCACCGATACTGGAGCGCCAATCAGCGTACCGGTAGGACCGGAGGTGCTGGGGAATATTTTTAATGTGTTTGGCAAGACACTCAACGATTCGCCGACAAAATTTAAAAAGCACTGGCCGATCCATCGTCCTGCGCCAGAGCTCGCGCGACAATCCACTAAGATGGAAGTATTCCAGACTGGTATCAAAGTCATCGATCTGCTTGCACCGTTCGTAAAAGGCGGCAAAGTCGGACTCTTTGGCGGTGCCGGTGTCGGCAAGACCGTATTGCTCCAAGAGCTCATCCGCAACGTGGCCGAGGAATCCGGCGGCGCGTCGGTGTTTGCCGGTGTCGGCGAGCGCAGTCGTGAAGGTAATGACTTGTATCATGAAATGAAAGAATCAGGCGTACTGGCCAAGACCGCACTTGTCTTCGGCCAGATGAACGAAGTTCCCGGCGCTCGTCTGCGTGTCGCGCTTTCGGCGCTCACCATGGCTGAGTACTTCCGTGACGAGGAACATAAAGACACCCTGCTTTTTATCGACAATATCTTCCGCTTCTCACAGGCAGGCTCCGAAGTCTCCACCCTTCTTGGCCGTGTACCATCAGCGGTAGGGTATCAGCCGACTTTGGCTGGAGAAATGGGTGCCCTCCAGGAGCGTATTACATCGACGAAGGAGGGCTCTGTCACTTCGGTACAGGCAATCTATGTACCCGCCGATGATATCACTGATCCTGCGCCTGCGGCGACATTTGCCCACCTAGACTCCACGATTGTCTTGTCCCGTGCCCTTACCGAAATCGGCATCTATCCCGCCGTTGACCCGCTTGCGTCCGCATCGAGTGCGCTTGATCCCAAGGTTGTCGGCCAAGAGCACTACGACGTCGCCAAGGAAGTGAAGCGCATCCTCCAGCGCTATCGTGAGCTCCAGGATATCATCGCCATCTTGGGTCTTGAAGAACTCTCCGAAGATGACAAAGCGCTCGTCAATCGCGCACGAAGAATCCAGAAGTTTCTCTCCCAGCCAATGAACGTGGCTGAGATCTTCACGGGCATTAAGGGCGCGTATGTCAAGCTCGATGATACGATTAAAGACTTCAAGGCGATCATCGATGGCAAACACGACGGCCAAGCGGAGGACTTCTTCTATATGAAAGGCAAGCTCGCTTAATATGCAATTCCAAGCGATATCACTCAAGGGCATGCAGTATGAGGGCGACGTGAAGTCGGTCAATGTAAAGACAACTTCCGGAGAGATTACGGTGCTTGACCATCACCTTCCACTCATCACCGTCCTCGCCAAAGGCCAACTTGTGGTTAAGGATACTACCGGCAAGGAAACTGTCATTCATGCTGAATCAGGATTTCTTGAGGTAAAAGAGGGCAACTCTGCAGTAGCGCTCATCTCGTAATGCAAATTCTTCATACGTTTTTCAAGGGCGAAATTTTTAGCGATTTTATAATTCCCGCGAAGCCATCACACAAAGTTGCGATTATTTGTAGTGGGGCGCCGGCGGTGCCGAGCAAGAAGACACTCATGGAGTTCTTGGCGAAGAAGGGCTATTGGACGTTTCATATCAGGTATCGGGGGACGTGGGAGAGCAGGGGGACGTTTCTCAAAAAATCGCCGCATCAGGATCTTCTCGATGTAATAGACGATCTATCAAAAGGCTTCACCGAGCTTTGGACGAAAAAGCAGTACAAGATCAATCCCAAGAAAATTTTACTGACCGGCTCGAGCTTTGGCGGAGCGGCGGTGATCATGGCCGCACAGGATCCTCGTGTGACGGCGGGGATTGCGTTTTCACCGGTGGTGGACTGGAGCGCAACTCGCCCCGATGAGCCGCATGGCAAGTTTGTGAAGTTCATGCAGGAGGCGTACGGCAGCGTGTATCACAGCACGCCGGCTTTATGGAAAAAACTCTTAGACGAGGAATTTTATACACCGAGTATCAATGTGGATGGCTCAAAGCTTATGATCGTCCATGCCAAAGACGATCGCATCGTGCGGCTCAAAGAAGTGCGTGAGTTTGCGAAGAAAACCAAGTCGCATTTTGTATTGCTCAACAAAGGCGGGCATCTCTCAAGCTCAAACATCATGAGGCCGCAAATCTGGAAAAAAGTGAAAAAGATGGTAGGATAGAAAGGTGACTCCTCGCAATCGGCTTTTTCTTGTTATTGAAATCATTGTGGGCGTACTGATTCTTATCGGCGGGGTTTTTGTATTGGCGACCGAAACCAAGGCTCCCAATGGCTCGACAAGCTCACCATTTTCGACCCCTTTGGGGCCTTCGACGTATATTAGTTCGCTATTGCAAATTTCACTCCAATATCCCTACGGCTGGCAGCCGGATCCGAGCTTTAATAGTATTCCCGGCATCGAGCGATACCAGGGTATCGACGGTTTCTTCCAAGTTGATGCCACGAACGATCCGACACCGCGCAAAGGCAAGATTATTAAAAAATATCCAAAACCGATCAAGCTTGGCGATACCAACTATCGGTATTTTGTACTGATCGCCGATGCGGCGCATTTGAAAGAAATCGGGGATAGTGTAGAATTTTTGAATAAATGATCACCTACGAAGACTTTGCAAAATTAGAACTCAAGATTGCTACGATCAAAACTGCAGAGCGTGTGGACGGCTCTGAAAAATTATTGAAACTTCAACTCGATCTTGGATCTGAAGAACGCCAAGTTGTCTCCGGCATTGCCAAATCCTATGAGCCCGAGCAATTGATCGGCAAGCAGATTGTCATGATTGCCAATCTTGAGCCAAGGTCACTGATGGGCATCGAAAGCAACGGCATGCTTTTGGCCGCGAGCGATGAATCCGGCCCGATCCTTCTCATTCCCGAAAAATCCGTCCCTCCCGGGACGGGGATCAAATAACATGGCCTGGCAAGATATTATTCTAACCGTCGGCTCATGGATATTCGCGATAGTTTTGATTCCCTCAATTCGCAGCAAAGATAAGCCGGCACTCACGAGCAGTCTACTTACGGCGCTTCTTTGCACGATCTATATTGCCGTATATATCAGCCTTCATTTTTGGACTACTTCGATTTCGATGGCCGTTCTTGCTACGATGTGGTGGATTCTTGCCTACCAAAAATGGCGGAGCAATAAGGATCAACCGAAGTCATGAAGAAGCTTTTTATCTGGGACTTTCACGGGACGCTGGAGAAGGGGAATGAGAACGCGGTGCGAGAGTATATCAACATGGCGCTTGCCGGTCAGGACTACGAGCGCCGTATTACTGATTCTGAGTGTAAGCTGCTCTATGGCAAGAAAATCTGGGAGTTTTTTCAGTATCTTTTGCCCGAAGCGTCACTTGAGCGGTGCAAGGAACTGATGGGGGAATTTTTGAAAGCCGAACAGGAACATATCGACATCCTACTTCATCACATCAAGCCTAATGATGGTGCCCTGGAGATACTCGAAGCGATCCATACCTCACCACATGAGCAAATTCTGATCTCCAATACCGAAATCCCCATGCTTATGCCATTTATTAATTCGATAGGTGCAGATCGGTATTTTCCGGAAGGCTATCGATTTGCCACGCATTCCCATAGTGGTTCGCAAACAACCAAACACCATCGCTTGCAGGCGTTCATCGAGGGCAAGCAGTTCGATCATTTCGTGGCGATCGGGGACTCGCCGAGTGATTTGGATTATGTGCGGGCGTATGCGAGTACCACCTATCTCTATTCGCATCCCGGATGGGATTTTCGCGACTATTCCGCGACCTATCGCATTCGTGATTTGCGTGAAGTACTCAAAGAACTATGACGCCTCGGCAGTTGCAACAGCGCCGAGTGCTTTGGCGGCAGTGGTCACGCAAACTCAAGAAGCTTTTTCCGGAAGCGAAATGCGCGTTGAATTTTTCCAATGATTGGGAGCTCATGGTTGCGGTGCAGTTGTCGGCGCAGTGCACGGATAAGATGGTCAATCGCGTGACGCCCGCTTTGTTTCAGAAATACAAGAAGCTCGAAGACTACGTGCAGACCGATCCGAGAGAATTCGAGCAAGACATTTTTCGAACGGGCTTTTATCGCAATAAAACCCGCAACATCCTCGCTGCTGCCAAGATGGTCAAAGAAAAATTTCGCGGGAAAATTCCCAAGACAATGGCCGAGATACTTACGATCCCCGGTGTGGCCCGCAAGACGGCCAATGTCGTCCTCGGCAATGCTCACGGGGTCGTGGAGGGGATTGCCGTGGATACGCACGTCAAACGCATGGCGCGGGTGCTGGATTTAAGCGATGAAAAAACACCCGAGAAAATCGAGCGGGACCTCATGCAAATTATCCCCCGGAAACAGTGGTTTGAAGCCACCTATCTGCTCATTGAGTATGGCCGGGCGAACCGCAACCTAAAATAAGCTTTTGCGTCTTATTAGGCAGGACGGTGCGGGAGCGAGCCGTCGCAGCGAAATAATCTAATTTTTATTGTAACAACCGAATATTTCTATATGAGTTGCCGATAATCGGCAGCAAACTACAGGAAATCTTTCGAGATTTCCGAAAAGCCCGGCACTAAAAGCTGGGCTTTTGTGTGATATGATGGGACATGACTTTTTCTGATTTTCGCAAAAAAATTCTGGCATACTACCGGATCAACAAGCGAAATCTGCCCTGGAGACATACTCGCGACCCCTATAAAATCCTCGTTTCCGAGGTCATGCTCCAGCAGACACAAGTAGGTCGGGTATTAGTGAAATACCCGGAGTTTTTAAAAAAATTCCCAAGCCTTCGCGCGCTTTCACAAGCATCCGAGCGGGATGTGTTGCTTGCCTGGCAGGGGCTGGGCTACAATCGCCGAGGATTGATGCTGCACAAACTTGCAAAGACAACGCGAAAAATTCCGAACAATCTTGAAGATCTGAAAAAACTTCCCGGTGTCGGACCATATACGGCAGGAGCTATCATGGTATTTGCGTTCGATAAACCCGTTCCGATGATCGAGACTAATATTCGGCGGGTATTTATTCATGAATTTGGCAAAACTCATGATCGGGAGATTTTGAAGCTTGTGGAAAATACGCTTGACCAGAAGCACCCTCGCGAATGGTACTATGCTCTCATGGACTATGGGGCGATGTTGGGCAAGACGGTGCCGAATCCCAATCGCCGTAGTGCGCACTATACGCGGCAGTCAAAATTTGAGGGCTCGAATCGCCAGAAACGCGGAAGGCAGCTTAAAGCCTGGCTCAACGACCCCACGCTCGATCCGGCTCGGCTGGCTCACAAGCTCCAAAAACTTTTTCCACAACGACGGGGTTGACTTTAGATATTCTGGAGATTACACTGGCACCATGGAAGACCAAATGAAGTGCGACAAGTGTGGATGCGAGATCGCCGAGGGCCAGTGCAAGGACTGCGGTTGCGAGCCCATGGCGTGCGCATGCGAGTGCCAGCCCAAAGAAGGCGGCGAAGAAAAGCAGATGTAACTGCTTTCCCAAAGATGCCCCTCCGGGGGTGTTTTTGTATCAACCATGAATTCTCTCAAAATTTTCGCGGGGCCATCAGACGTGTTGCTTGGGAATAAAATTGCCAAGCTTTTGAGAACGCCGCTCGCCGCCCTGGAGGTCAAGCGATTTAGTAATGACGAGGAGCGGGTGCAGCTCGGTGAGTCAGTGAACGGCTGCGATGTTTTTTTCGTACAAACCACCGGGCAGCCGGCTGATAATTTTATTCGTGCGTTGCAGATGATCAGTGCTGCCAAGAAAGCTGGCGCCAAGCGAGTAATCCTGATCGACCCGATGCTGGGATGGGCGCGGCAGGACCGCACGGATCGGCGACTGACGGCCGTCACCGCCAAGCTGATTATCTCATGCCTCGAAACCGTCGGGCTTGATCGCTACCTCACCATTGATCTTCACAAAGACCAGATTGAGGGGTTTTTTGATATTCCGATCAGCAAGATGTATGGCCGTCGGATTTTCCTCGACTGGCTCGTGAAGCAGCGTTATAAGAATATGGTCATCGTGATTCCCGATGAGGGCGCGGCGCGCATGGGGCGATGGTACGCCGAAAAACTGGGCGCGCGGCGTATCTATGTCGACAAAAATCGAAAAGTCGACGGGTCAAGCAACGTCGATGAAATCGTCGGCGAGATTGGCGCGCGCCACACGGCGATTCTTGTCGATGATCTCATCAGCACGGGCGGGACCCTGATCAAGACCGCGCACGCGCTCGCTACGCGGCGCGGCGTGAAGCGGATTATCGCGCTTGCTACGCATGGGGAGCTCTCGGGGGACGCGATTGCCAATCTCAGCAACTCGCCGCTGGCGAAGATCGTCATTACCGATACGATCCAGCGCTCTACCAAACTCGGCAAAAAATTCGAGGTGCTTTCCGTCGCGCCGATGCTCGCCAAAGCCATCCGCATTATCCATGAGCGGACCGGAGACTCGATTAGTAAGTTGTCGGAGTAAAGGAGGAGTTGTTGGAAAGATAGAAATAGGGTAACATCAAGCTATGGCAAAAATAATACTTACCGCAATTATATTGTTAGCAGTATTGGCAGGAGTTGTGATATTACTGGATAATGTGAGGGTCCAGACCAGCCCGACGCCCAGCCCGACCGTTACAGCAACGGCGACCCCGGATCTTGGAACCACGGGAAATATCCGCGTGTTCTCGCCGCAGCCTGATGATGAAGTTGGCTTGCCGTTGGTGATTAAAGGCGAGGCACGGACGTTTGAAGCAGCTTTTTCGTATCGTATCAAAAACAGCAAAGGTACGGTGCTCGTCGAGGGCCACAGCATGACGACCGGCACGGAGGATCCTCCGGCGTATCGCCCGTTTGACGTGACGGTTAATTACCCCGATCCCAAAACCGCCAGCGGCTCGGTGGAAGTCTTTGAGTATTCCGCCAAAGACGGCAGTGAGATCAATAAAGTCATCGTGCCGGTGCGATTCAAGCAAGATGTTCCTAGCTCGATGACGAAGGTATTTTTCAGTAAGGGAACTCCTGCGAACTGCTCAGATGTACTCGCGGTCATACGCCGTGTCCCGGTCACCGAGACTCCTGTTCGTACCACGCTTGATGAGCTCTTGCGCGGCGTCTATAAAGCCGAAGCTGATGCGGGATACCAGAGTAATATTAATTCCGGTACGACCATCAAAAGCGTAAATCTCAAAAGCGGCGTGCTGACGATTGATTTTGACAAAAATCTTGAAGCTGGCGTGGCCGGCTCATGCCGTGTGACCGCTATCCGGGCGCAGATCACCCAAACCGCCAAGCAATTCTCCAATGTCTCAAGCGTCGTAATCTCCGTTGACGGCAAATCCGAAGGTGTCCTACAGCCGTAGTAAAACTTACACTATTCTAAAGACAATAAATCCCCGAGAAGGGGATTTATTGTCTTGTTTCTTGGGCCCAAGAAAAAGTTGGTATCCGTTTTTTACGCGCATAGGATACCACGCAACCCGGAGCCTATCTCGGGACTGGCTAAAGAACTTATTTTGCGGGTTCGTAGTAAACTCGGACCCAGATCACGCACTGGTTGCCGTGATGGAAGGATCCTTCATGGACAAAACCCGTGATCGTGATCTTGCCCATCTCTTGCTCGAGCTCCACCTCACGCTCCATTGCCTCGCGGATGTCCGCGTCGTTGTAGGCGTTGTGGAAGACAAGTCGATGGAATTTCTCCAATTTTTCCCCTCCTAGTCCTTCACCCAGAACCGGAACGTGATCTGTTCCTCTGTGCGTTCACTTGAGCTCGTCGCCCTTCTTATCGTCAAAGGGTCCGAGAGGATCGATATCTCCTGCTCTTCCCATTGCGCCTAAGACGAACCATAGGAGAACAAGAATTATAGGTGCGGCGAGCCCGAGTATTCTGATCACTTCGGGTAAACTCATCCACCACTCTCGCATGGATTTTTCTCCTTCGGTTACCTTACTCGCTCTTAAGGAGCAAATCCAAAGCACGTCCCCATTGCTTCGCACCAACCTGATCAACACACAGGTAGTCTCCGCTCCAGCCAGTTGATCCACTTGCCCGGTATCACGACCCCGTTGATTGTACTGAAGGCCTGATACCATGGTTTTTGTGATTCGAAACCGGAAGCACTCACGATAGCCACAGGCACACCCATCCTTACGGCATGCTGTGCAAGAATGACACCGTATGGCATGAGAGTGCTATCGTCCCAATGACCCGTCATAAGATCGGTCAAGAGGACTTCTGGGGATTCTGTCTGCAAACGGCTCAGAGCACCATTGATGCCACTGAAGTATTTAGCACGGATGACCTTATGATCCTTGAGCTGTTTGTATGCTCTACGGGCCTGCTGGAGGTCGTCGTCGAATACGAGGATGCGCATAAATCTCCCTTGGATTGTTTGAATTTCGAGTTCATCTCGAGATTCAGTGTACCGTGCACATTTTAATAGTTATTTTAATTTATGTCAATATGTTGATAAGAAAGTTGCACAAAATTAGAATATATGCTAGCATAGTATATATATGAGCAATATAATTAAGCAAAAAAGACCAAAAACCCTTGATTCTATTGATAAAAGGCTACTGTATGAGCTCGACCTTAAAAGCGATGCTTCGTATCAAGATTTAGGCGATCACGCGAAGATTCCGAAAGAGACGGCCGCCTTTCGGGTAAAGCGTCTCGTGGCCAACGGTTTTATCAAAAACTTCCGCACGACGGTCCATATTTCCCGGTTCGGTTATTATTACTACAAGTTTTTTTTCAAGTTTCAGCAGACCACGCCGCAGCAAGAAACGGAGATTATTAGCTATCTCAAGAAGCATCGCTCGATTGCGTATCTCGCCTCGCTCGAGGGACGCTATGATGTGACGTTTCTGGTCATTGCCAAAAACCTCGAGCACCTCCAGGAATTCCTTGGGCCATTTAAGGCAAAATTCGGTCCCTATATCCGCGAGCAAGAAATCCTCACGATGACTTCAGTGCATCGCTTCAATTTCAGATTTTTCTACGAGGGTGGGCAGGTCAGGCATGACGCCTACCCAGATGATCTCAAAGAAGCCGATATTGATACGACTGATTACACGATTGTGCGGCGTTTGTCGGAAGATGCTCGGACTAAGCTCACTGACATCGCCAAAGAAACCAAGACACATATCAATGTAGTTCGCTATCATATTGCAAAGCTCCAAAAAGCGGGAATCCTGGGAGCGCCGGTACTTGATGTGGACTTCGGCAAGCTCGGTGTCGAGCACTACCAGGTAGACTTGTCACTGCGCGATCAGACGATGGTCAAGCCAATCATTGACGAGGCGCTGACATTTCCAGAATCTACCTTTGCGACCGTGACGCTTGGCAAGTATGATCTTGCCCTTGAGTTTGCCGTACGGGATAATGCGCGGCTGGTAGAGATCTTGAATGCGCTCAAGCAGAAATTTGCTGACTCGATCATCAGCTCAGATACGTTCGTGCTTCATGAGCACGGTGTCAATTGGTTCCCGGAGAAGTCGCCAAAGCCGTAGCCAATACTTCTTGTTGATTTTGAGTGCCGTATATACTAGACTATAGGTATGGAAGAAGAACGAATCTATAAAATTAATCTCAAAAAAGACCCAGAAGGCGGGTATGTCGTTACGGTCCCAGCTTTGCCTGGCTGTGTTACGTGGGGTAAAAATCAAAAACAAGCTCTTGAAATGGCCGAAGAAGCAATTGAAGGATTCTTGGAAGCATTGGCAAAAGCAGATAGGAAACTTCCTACTGATCGACGAGCTGCTCGGCTTCATGAATCTCTCGTTCACGTAAGAATTTCCGCAACACCATGAGCAGATTTCCTTCGCTTACTCCGGCGAAGATGATCGCGGCATTACGACGAGGCGGTTTCGTAGGTACTCATCAAAAGGGGAGCCATGTGTTTTTTGAACATCCCATTACGGGCAAACATACAATGGTTGCCATGCATCGAAAAGATTTAACTCGAGCGTTGATGAAAGAGATCATTTCGCAAGCTGGGTTATCAGAAAAAGAATTTCGTAAACTATTATGACCGATCTTGCTTCACAAAAATGTGTTCCCTGTGAAGGAGGGACGCCGCCGCTAGAGAGCGCGCGAGTAGACGAGCTTGCTAAGCAAATAAATCCGGCGTGGGCGATCGTGCCGGCAACGGCCACTGATGCCATGCGTATCAGGCGCAATTTTAAATTTAAGAATTTTGTCGAGGCGATGAAATTCGTCAATCGTGTCGCCGAGCTTGCCGAAGCCGAGGGCCATCATCCCGATCTGCATATTTTCTACAACAAAGTTCTGATCGAACTCTGGACTCATGCCGTCTCCGGCCTCTCGGAGAATGATTTTATTTTGGCGGCAAAAATTGATCAGCTCTGATGAAGTTTATTTCTTGGAACATCAACGGACTGCGGGGGATGATGAAGAAAGGCGGGCTTTCGGAGTTTGTGGCGCGCGAGAAAGCGGATGCATATATGTTTCAGGAAGTGAAGATGTCGGAGGTGGCCATGGGGACGTTCGACCACCTTGCGGCGTTTCCGGGCTATCACGCGTACTGGAATGTCGGCGTACGGCCCGGCTATAGCGGTTTACTTACGTTAATCAAAGAAAGCTCACTGCCGGTCACCAAGGGCATGAGCGAAGAAGACGATGACCAAGAAGGCCGGGTCACGACTCTGGACCTGGGGCCGTACTACCTCATCAACGCGTATTTTCCCAACGCGTCGGTTGGCCTGCGACGGTTGCCTTTTAAGCTCGCGTTTAACAAGCAATTTGAAAAATACTGCAATCAACTGATCAAGACCAAGCCCGTTATTTTGGGAGGTGATCTCAACGTCGCGCACACGGAGATCGACATCGCGCGGCCAAAAGACAATGAGGGCAATTCCGGCTTCACGCCCCAGGAGCGCGCGTGGATGACGAAGTTTTTGGAGCAAGGCTATGTGGACACGTTTCGCCTGTTTACCAAAGACGGCGGGCACTACACGTGGTGGGCGCAATGGGCAAATTCAAGGGCGCGCAACATCGGGTGGCGAATTGATTATTTTGTAGTTTCCGAAAAGCTCAAAAAGAAGGTGAAGAAGGCCCGGATCCTGCCGGACGTCATGGGCTCTGACCATTGCCCAATCGAGGTTATTCTGCTATAACCCCGAGTATGAAATACATCATTATTGGAGTCATTGTTATAGCCTTGATTGGTGCGGGATTTTGGGCGGGGACCAAGTCCGGGAAAACCACCGCAACCCCGACACCCTCTCAGACCGCAGCGACGTATACACCAGCGATTACGGTGACAACCCCCACATCTTCTCCGTTGTCGGGAGATGTAACGGTGGGGAATCGTCCGGGGAATTTGGCGCCTGATTTTCGGCTGAAAGATCTCAATGGTCGTGAGGTATCATTGCGTGATTACTTGGGACGTGAATCGTTTCGGCTGGTTTTCAACAAGTCCCAGGAGCTTGAACTCCAGGCTGGATCTCAGAACGTTATCTTGCGTGACCCGGACAATACCGTACACCGACTTTACGGTGTTACCTCGATGCCGTATACTGTGAACATCGATGGACAAGGAATTATTCGATAATTGGGGGCCCGAGCTCATGATTGAAGTCAGTGACCCGACCATAGGTATGCGGGGTTTTTTGGTTGTCCATAACACCGCTCGAGGCATCGGGAAAGGCGGGATTCGCATGACGCCCAATGTCACTAAAGAAGAAGTCTATCGGCTTGCGAGCACGATGACCTGGAAGAACGCTATGGCTGATATCCCGTTTGGCGGAGCCAAAGGAGGCATTGTCTGGCCCGGAGGAGACGAAAAATTAAAAAAGAAATTTGTATACGCCTATGTCAAAGCGATTCGACCGTTGTTGCTTACCAAGTATATTGCCGGTCCTGATGTGAATACCCCCGAGCACGTGATGGCTTGGATCGCCGAAGCAGCGGGGGACCGCAAGGCAGTTACGGGCAAGCCTAAGAAGCTCGGCGGGTTGCCCCATGAGCTTGGCAGCACGGGCTTTGGTGTTGCCATCGCCACCCGTATCGCCCTTGAGCATGCCAAGATTCCCCTCAAAGGTGCGCGAGTGGCTGTCGAAGGTTTCGGGAACGTAGGAACGTTTGTTTTTGAGTTTCTCCAGCAATGGGGAGCCAAGATTGTTGCGGTGGCCGATAGCCGAGGGACCGCATATAACGAATCCGGATTGGATTATCAATCTGTCACCAAGACGAGAGCGCAGGGCAAATCCGTATCTGAAACTCCCGGTGCGAAGAAACTGTCTCGTGAATCAATCTTTGGGCTTGATGTAGATGTGCTGGTTCCTGCGACCGTCACGGACGTCATCAACGATAGCAACAAGCACAAGATCAAAGCCAAAATTATTGTCGAGGGTGCGAATATCTCAATGAGCGAATCCATAGAACGTGAGTTATATAAAAAAGGCATTCTCATTATTCCTGATTTTGTTGCCAACGCCGGCGGGGTGATTTCGTCATACGCTGAGTACAAGGGCTATAGCGCGGAGAAAATGTTTAAACTTGTGAAAGTCAAGATCAGTAATGCGACCAAAGCTGTCCTTGAAGTCAGTGCCAAAAAGAAACAATTTCCGCGCGACGTTGCCGTTGCAATCGCGCAGGAACGCGTTAGAGAAGCGCGCAGCACATAATATGAATCCAGAAGCAAGAGTTTGTCAAAACTGCAAAGCCCCGTTCATTATTGAACCGGATGATTTTGGGTTTTATGAGAAGATGCAGGTACCGCCGCCGACGCGGTGTCCGGAATGCAGACTCATTAGACGGCTAGCAAAAAGAAATGAGCGGTCGTTTCATCGAAGAATATGCGAGAAGTGCAATAAGAACATTATTTCTGTTTTTGCAGAGGCATCTGGTATTCATGTCTACTGCCAGGCGTGTTGGTGGTCGGATTCATGGGATGGGCTTGAGTATGGCGTCGATTATGATCCTTCCAGGCCGTTTTTGACCCAGCTTGATGAATTGTTTCATCGTGTACCAATGATGACACTCTACGGCCTGTACACTACGCTCGTAAATTCCGACTATACCAATATGGTGGGCTGGCTCAAGAATTGCTACATGGTTACCTATAGCGACTACGGTGAAAACTTGGTACATGGAAGTTTTGTGAACCACAGCAAAGACAGTGTAGATAATCTCATGGGGCTCAATCTGGAGTTGTGCTACGAAACCATTAATTGTAATCAATGTTATCGGACGTTTTTTTCAGTAGACTGCGAATCATGTAACAATGTTTGGTTTTCTAAGAACTGTTCTGGATGCAATGACTGTTTTGGGTGTGTGAATTTGCGCAACAAAAGCTACCACATATTCAACCAGCCGTACTCAAAAGCGGAATATGAGAAGAAACTTGCCGAGCTGTATCCGAGTACGCATGAAAAAATTAAAGAAGCGCAGGTGGCGTCTGAAAAACTGTGGGCACAGCATCCACAAAAATATCTCCATGGGTGGCGGAACGTGAACTCGACCGGAGATTATTTGAATGATAGCAAAAACGCAAAAGATTGTTTTATTGGATTTAATCTCGAAGATACTCGATATTGCTCCTTTGCTACAGGTAAGTTGACTAATTCATACGATTTTGTGAATTTCGGCGAGAATTCATCGCTAATTTATGAGGGTTTACAGATCGGTGATCAGGTTTCGGAAGTGAAATTCTCTTGGTGGGTAATCACGAATTGTCAAAACATTGAGTATAGTATGTTTGTCGGCAGTTCAAGTAACTTATTTGGATGTGCGGGATTGAGAAAGCATGAATATTGCATCTTAAACAAGCAGTATTCAAAAGACGAATATGAAAAGCTCAGATCACAAATCATCGCGAGTATGAAACAAGAAGGAACCTATGGCGAATTCTTTCCGATTGAAACCAGTCCGTTTGGGTACAACGAAACCAGCGCTCAAGAATTTTTTCCATTGACCAAGGAACAAGCGCTCGCAAAAGGGTACCCATGGCGAGATGCCGAAAAACGTAACTACGAAATCAAAGATGATATTCTCGCGTGCGAACACGGAGGATCCTGTGAGCACGCGTGCGCTACAGCATTTCGCATCCATTCATATGAGTCGCAGTTTTTGCAACGTATGAATCTTCCCATGCCGCGTCTTTGCCCCCAATGTCGCCATCATCGCCGCATAAAGTATCGCAATCCCATGAAACTCTGGAAACGCCAATGCGCGAAATGCAGTAAGGATATCGAGACCAGCTATTCGCCTGACCGCCCCGATGTCGTCTACTGTGAGCAATGTTATCAGCAGGAAGTGATATAATTAAAACATGAATCTAAAATACATTCTCCATATCGGCATTGGGGGGCCGTCGAATGGGCCCAGGACGGTGTATGATGCGTTGCACCGCGATGGTGATCCGGTGATACTGTTCGCAAGTACAATTTCAACGCATGGCCGAGAGGAGATCGAGCACAGGCTTGTTGACGTGCACTCGCCAGAAGAAGTTCTGATCATCTATGCCAGTAAATCGGGGACGACGATGGAGACGACCGATAATTTTGAATATTTCTACGAGTTTTTAAAAAAGAAGTTAGGCGCTCTTGATGATCGGGTGATTGCCATTACCTCTGAAGGCTCGGCATTATATAAACAAGCGCAAGAAAAAAAATGGCGGGTTGAATTGATTCCGAGTGAAATAGGCGGGCGATTTTCAGTTTTTACGCCAGCCGGCATTGTGCCGCTTGCGAGTGCCGGGATTGATGTGCAGCAATTCATTATGGGAGGTAAAGTTGGGGCGCAGGGATCGGCTGAAGAGATCTTTGCCCATTACCAGAAAGGCCTTCGAATTCAGAATTTCTTCTTTTTTAATCCTGAATTGGAATCACAGGGAAAGTGGTGCCGGCAGCTCTATGGAGAATCGCTTGGCAAGCATGAGCAAGGGATCTTGCCGATGGTCTCGATCGGAACTGACGATCTTCACTCAATGGTCCAAATGTATCTCGATGGGCCAAAGAATATCTATACGACGTTCGTGTCAGCCAAGCCTTTGCCCCCAATGGTGCATGCGATACTCGAAGGGGTAAAGATCTCGTATGCCAATCACAACTTGCC
>JBBTUB010000033.1:0-45681 GCA_038064015.1 Patescibacteria group bacterium
AACAACATTGTCTATATGTCGGTCCAAAACAGCGACATTCTGCAATTAATATCTTCATGCGGATGATCACGAACCGAGGATTTACGTTGATCGAAATGCTTCTCTATGCCGCGATTTTTACGATCGTAGCCGGCGGCATGACGGTATTCGCGGTCGCCATGCTTCAAAGCGCCGAGCAAACGGATTACCGAGTTGAGGTTTCCGACAATACGCGATTTCTGGTCCAAAAAATGCAGCGGGTGATCCAGGGCGCTACCGTGATCAACAGTCCTGCGGTTGGCGGGACTTCATCTTCGCTCTCGGTCAACACGGCCAGCACGTCGGCAAACCCCTTTGTTGTCTATGCTTCCGGCGGCATTCTTTTGCTCAAAATGGCATCGGCAACGCCCGTCCCACTCACCAATAGCTTTGTCACCGTGAGCAGTTTGAGTTTCCGGAATTACGATTACGGGACGACCACGAAAAATACGATTCGCTTCCGCGCCAAGGTAGAGAGCATCAACCCGATCCATCCCGCTTCAAGCTCGATCGATATTTTTATTTCCCGCCAATGACCATGAAACATAATCGTGGATTCGTCGTCCTTACCACGGTCATCATCTTGAGCGTCGTGCTCGTACTCATCGCCCAGGCGTTGAGTACCTCGGGGTACTTCCAGCGGCGCGGGCTGCTGGACTTTCAATTTAAAGAACTTTCGTACTGGATGGCTCGATCGTGTGCAGACCTTGCGATATCCAAACTCTCGGGCGATTTGGACTATGTTGGCAATGAGACAATAACGATCGATCAACACCAATGCGTTATCCAGCCGATCACGGCCCAAGGCGGAATTACGACGATACGTACCAACGCGACCGTCGATTTGAGCACTACCAAGCTCAAGATCACCGCCGATGGCGACCTCAATATCATTTCTTTTACCGAAGAATAAAGGTACAATGAGCTGATGGCTGAAGATCGGGCATTTCAAAATAACACTGACGTACTGTATCTGGGTAAATCCAACTTCCGAGGATCGGACAAGATTTTTGGCATCAAAAATAAAGACCGGTTCCAGCATATGTACGTCATTGGGCAGACGGGAACGGGAAAAACCAGCTTCATGCGCAACCTCGCCATTCAAGACATCGAGGCCGGCCGCGGCATGGCGGTCGTTGACCCTCACGGCGAATTCGTGCAAAGCCTTCTGGCGGCAATACCGGAAAACCGCCTTGACGATGTCATCTACTTCAACCCGATCGACACCGACTTCCCTATTAGCTTCAACATCCTTGAGGTCAAGAATCCCGATCACAAGCACCTCGTATCATCGGGGCTGATGTCCATTTTTACGAAGATCTGGGCGAACGTGTGGTCGGCCCGCATGGAGTACATTCTCAACAACACGGTGCTGGCGCTCTTGGACACGCCGGGGACGACGCTGCTTGGCATTCCTCGCATGCTGGTAGACAAGATTTATCGCCAAAAAATCATTGATCAGTGCAAGGATCCAGTCGTACGCTCCTACTGGATCAATGAATATGAACAATATCAGGAACGTTTCCGCACCGAGGCGATCGCGCCGATTCAAAACAAAGTGGGCCAATTTCTCGCAACGCATTTGGTGCGCAATATCGTGGGCCAACCAAAAAGCACGCTCAATATCCAGCAAATCATGGACGAAGGTAAGATCTTGCTCGTCAATGTCTCCAAGGGACTTATCGGAGAAGATAATTCGGCACTCCTGGGCGCGATGCTCATCACCAAGATCCAGCTTGCCGCCATGGAGCGCGTGCGCATTCCCGAAAATGAACGGCGTGATTTCTTGCTGTATGTTGACGAGTTTCAAAACTTTGCCACCGACTCATTTGCATCGGTACTTTCCGAAGCCCGCAAGTACCGTCTCGGCCTTACGATTGCTCATCAGTACATCGGTCAGCTCGTCAGCATGCAGGCGGGCGGAGGAGGCGTAAGCACCAAGGTTCGTGATGCGATTTTTGGCAACGTGGGCACGATGATCACCTTCCGAGTTGGAGCGACTGATGCGGAGTTTTTGGAAGCCCAGTTTGCTCCCGATATTTTAGCCCCGGATTTTGTGAATTTGCCAAACTACAACGTGTATATGCGCCTCATGATCGATGGCTTCTCGACGCGGGCGTTTTCCGCGACGACGCTTCCACCCATTGACCTTCACTCCACGCAAGAGCAGATTGACCATATTATTAAAAATTCACGCAAGAACTACACCCGATCACGCGCTGAAGTCGAGCAAGAGATTTCTGAATGGAGCGGGATGGGCGGCTTGCGCGCACCTTCCATGCCTTCTCCGATTGCAAGTCTCCCACCACCACCCTCAACGCGATCTCCCAATGCGGCTTCCGATGAAGAGGTACAGATCATCAAGCCCCTGCCGATGGCATTCATCAAGCCCAAGTACGAGACGCATCTGGATGAGATCGGCATTGATATCGGCGAACAGCCAACGCCCGTGGAAGTGCGTCCTCCGGTTCCTCCCGCCGTATCGCTTGACGAGCTCTCACGGCAATCACAGCCCTCCGGGCCCCCGCCCGGTGAGCGACGAAGAAAAAAGAGACGAGGAGGTGGTAGCGGCGTTGATCATGGCGGCTTGCGCCAGGCGCTCGCTGGCGCGCTGGGAATTGGGCAAAGCCAAGCTCCGGAACCTGTTCAACCCGCCCCGACTGAAACGTCGGGGAAAGAGGAAGATTACGACGAAGATGAAGAGCGTCGCCGCTGATTCATGTTACATGAACACTGACTTCGCCCACGAGCCAACGAGATAAGCGGCAAACGCGGCAATACTGCCGACGGCGAGCATCTCAAGCCCTCCCCAAATCCACTTTTGATTCGTTACCGTAGAGCGCAAAGATCCCACAACAAACAGCGATACTCCCGTGGCGATTACCGATACGATAAATTGCAAATCTCCGGGGACGCCAAACACATAGGGAAGAAGCGGCAAAGCGCCGATGATGGCAAATGCTACAAACGTGGCAAGGCCGTGGAAGATGGGCTTGTCTTTCGGATTCTCGATGATGCCGAGTTCCTCACGCATCATGAAATCCACCCAGCGCTTTTTGTCGAGGACGATATCGGTGACGATGGTCGGGATGTGCTCGTGAGGAATTCCCCACTTGGCGATGACATCGTGCACTTCACGCCGCTCCTCTTCGGGAAACTTCTCGATCTCCATCTCTTCTCGCTTTCGCTCACGCTGGGCAAATGAGTGCTTAGACCGCAGCGAAAGAAAATTGGAAAGCCCCATAGAGATGCCATCGGCCACCAGGTTGGCAAGCCCGAGCATCACAATGACCAAGGGCGACAGCCCCGCCCCCACGGCTCCCGATACCACCGCGAACGTCGTAATGATCCCATCATTTGCCCCATACACAAAATCCCCGAGGTATTCCCCTTTCAGCTTCCCATGTTCGTTTTCCGTATGGATGAGGGTGCTCATGAGATTTCTGCCTGATAGCAACTCTCGCAGTATACAATCTCGGGCCGTTCTGGGGAATAGCTGGTCTCAAATTCGTTCGGACATTTCGCACCGGAATGATGCGCATGGCCAAGCTCGCACATACAAGATCGATGATAAAGTTTTGCCGGATTGCGGCGAACAAGACGCTCGTAGTAGCGGCAGTTATGGCACAAATCGGGAACGGGTAAATTCATTTTGCGGTAAAATGCCCACTCTGCGGAAATCAGCTTGAATGCGGTCGAGCATTTGTGTTCACAGGTGCCACCGTGTGCACACCCAAGCGTTTCATTGAGTATTGCATCCGTTGCCAAGGAGATCGTCTGGGGAATCGCCACAGCCGGCATGGTGATTTGATATTCTTTTTTCTGCGGCTCTTTCCAGCGAAAATCCTTGGCTAATGCTTGCTCTTTGGTTAATGGCATCCAATCTTGCGCCGGAGATTCATTGTATGCGTGCGGACTCATGCTCGGTGGGAAAAACTCTCCCCACACTCCGGCATTTGTCATTTGGATTTTGATCTTGGCACGAAGTGCCTCATAGTCTTCTTTCGTATATTTCTTATTCAAAATCATATACTCCCCTTGTTTCACGCCCGAACAACCAAGCACGTACTGGCATGAGTGGCAGTTGTTTGAATATTCCGCCTGCGTGCACTTCCAGCAAAAAATTGTTCCAAGATTACGATATGAGTTATCTGGCGTGACGCTTTCATAGCAGAGTGTTGGCCGACCCGTGTTGTTACAATCATACGTATCCTTACCGCCATCGCCTCCAATCATATAACGGCAGTTTTCTAACTCCTTGAAATAAAAACAATCTTTTGATGCTTTGCAGTTATAGAGCACGTCTCCCGTCGTTGCGAGTGATTTGAAAATATGAGCGTAGCGCCGAGGAAACTTGAGCGAAAATTCTGTGAGTTGTTTTTGATATTCTTTGAGCTTATCCCGGCGATCAATCTGCATTTCTTTTTTCTTTTGCTCGTATCCTTCTTTTGTATATTGCTCATTGAGAATACAGTATTTTTTATTCCGCAATCCGACACACATGATACAGTCTGAACATCCTCGCAAGTCAAAACCAAGGATACAATTATTGCATGCTACTGACAGCGTGAGATACGCGCATCCATAGCAATCGTTGGAAGTGACTAACTCATATGAGAGATTACAGCTATTAGCATAATATGAATCGACAAGGTCTTTGCACTGAGCAATATGAAATGAGTACATGCCATTTTCTGTTTCCCAGTCACACTGGACTAAATAACAGTTTTTACTAAATGCAACATCATACGTATATTCACAATTTACACTGCCAATGCCATTGTCATTTTGCATCGCCAGCATAGGAACTTCATAGAAAAGTTCCTGAAATTGATCAAGAAAAGGACGGTCTGGATTATAATCCCTACCATAGTCTGCCGGATTCCATTTGTCCGACCACCAGCACTTCACACAGAACACAGGCGTTGAAAATTCCAGTGGATACACCGCTACAATCGACACTCCACAAAGATCGCACTTTCGTTTGTAGTAATCACGCTCGTTGCGAAAAAGACTTCGCCTTTGAAAGCGACATTCCGGACATAGTGTCGGCGCCAGCACGCCGATCTTTTCATAGAACGTAAAATCATCCGGCTCGATGAGGAAGGAAGACTGGCAGTTTTTGCATACAGATTGCTCGCTATTCATAATGTCACATACTTGGCCGCATAGCATAATCAATGATTTCTTCAAGAGCCTCCTTAAATGCATACTCAGATCCAAATTGTTCGATCAATTGCAAATATCCCTCTCTCTCTTCCGTTTCATTTGGAGCATCTTTCCAAAGAAACTCAAAGCCAACTGACTCATCTTTTTTCTTGAAAAAGCGTCCCCGTACGTACGGACCCTCACCACTATGAAAATTCTCATGTATTTGCCGATAAGCAGATCGAAATACAAGATCATTGACTCCTAGAGTAAAGTTTATTGAATTGCCTCGCTGATACGCTTCTTTAATTTCAGAAAGTGATTCACCGGATGCGAGACGGAATTCTATCTCGGTAAAGCGTCTCCGATCTTTTCGACGTTCCGCCTCAGGTTTGGGTGCTAATGGTTGATTTTCTACTTTAGATCTCTTCATGTTATTTAGAACTTCTATAAGATTAACTATACGCTTCCGTCCAGCATTCTTTACATAACATACTCGGATATTCGTCAGCTGTATAGGGTGTGCGGAAAGATTTTTTGCAGGTGGCGCAGGTGCGGTCGGTCAATTGCATCTGCCTGATCCACGCTTGGAACTTCTCATCGATCCGACAAAACGGGCATCGGCGAGGCAGGGGTAGTCGCATCTGGCGAAGGAATTGAAGTTCCATCGTTGTAATGCGATATCCGCGCTGACATTTCTCACACTCGATCACGTTCTTGAGGGCGAGATCGGTTGTGTCCGAGATATGATCCGGTAACTCGCTGGCACGCAGCGTGATCTTATATTCTTGCTGCTCTTGCTCTTGCCAGCGATAGCCCTTGGCTTCCGCTTCTTCTTTGGTCAATGGAAAGAAACTCTGCGCGATCGTTTCGTTATAGGCATGAGGCGAAAGCCTAATCGGGAAAAACTCGCCGTATTCTCCTGTTTCTTTCATCTGTGCGATAATTTTTGCTTTAAGCGCCTCGTAGTCCTCTTTGGAATATTTTTTATTAAAAATCACATACTGGCCTTTCTTGACTGATACGCAGCCGAAATAATGCCCGCCACCAGTGACCAGCTTGCAATATTCGGCATCATAGCAATTGATCCCACCATCGCTGCAAAAGCGCAGCCGCGACGCATGTTCGCCAATTCCCGCGCACTCATATGAAAGCTCAAGATCATTCCCCCATCCCACGACATCATAGCAGTCGCGCACGGGCCCAAGAATCATCATATTGAGATACTTGGAGTCCTGCGCGCTCTGGACCTCGTAGCATTCCTTGCAATTTTTGGACTCAAACGTATAGTTGCCCGTCGAATCTACCGAAAGATCCAACCAAATTGGTTTGGGCGGATATTTGCTCCAGTGCTCATGCGCGAGCCGCTTAAGTTCTTGGTATCCCCGATACGAGCCGAGATCCCACTCTTTTATTTTTTTAAAATAATCCTCGCGTGAATATGGTTCGTTAAAAATATAATACTTTTTGTTCGTAAGATTTGCCGATGCGTAGCAATTTTGGCAGTTCCGGCAATTGCGCAAAAATGCGCAGTCGATTGATTCGATCGTGTTCTCAACACCAATGCACTTATTATCTCTGAACGTATTTCGACTGTCGTACATGAGCTCACAGGCGATACTCAACGAAGTATCAAGCATGTTTTTGACATTGGAAAGATAAAATCCATAGGAGCAATCCTCCGCGGGATCGGCAAAAAATAACAGGTAACAGTTTTTGAGGTGCCCGGTTTGGTTATTGTAGGGCGATGTTTTTATGGTTTCCAAGCCCTGCGCAAGCCCGATATGCGGCACCCGATGCAGTTGCTCGTCGAACTGCTCAAAAAACGGCCTTGAGAAATCATAGTCGCGCCCGTACGCAAAAGCGTCCCAGCCATCGCCCCACCAGCACGCGGGGCAGTACACGACGTAATCGGCACCTGGAGGAAAAATTGAGATCGAGTCTTTCTTACACAGATCGCACGCGCGCTTGTAGAGCTGGAAGATATTGATCCACGCTAATCGCCGCTGGAGTCTACACTCCGGGCACCACGTCGGTGCCGGGACTTGCATGCGTTCGTAGTACGTAAAATCCTCCGGCTCGATAAGGAAGGATTGCTTGCAATTCTTACATTCTCGGGTTTCGGGATTCATGCTACCTCTCTATAATAGCACGACTCGCAATACACTATCTCGGGGCGGTCGGGGGCATAGGAAGTCTCGATCGGCGCACTGCACTTCATGCATTGGCGCGTCCAGAGCTTGCGGGGGTTGCGGCGGGCGAGGCGGGCGCGGAGGCGGCAGGGAAAGCAAAGCTCGGGCGTCGGGAGCTTTCCGCCGGAGGCCGATCCTCCTCCGGAGGACATCTTCTTATAAAACTCAATCTCCATCGGATGCAAGCGAAATGCCCCGACACCCGCGCATCCCTCTTTATTCTGTCCCACCGCACTAGTACACTGAAGCACATCTCCGCCGATCTGATATTCGTTGCGCGGCTTGGTGTACCACTTCCAGCCCTTGGCAAGCACTTGCTCTTTTGTCATAGGAAAATAGTCGAGCGCAACCGTGTCATTGTATGGAAATGGCGAAATTGCCGCCGGGAAAAATTCGCCCCATTCCCCCGTCTTCTTCATGTGCGCCACCAGGCGCATCCTGAGTTCCTCGAAGGATGCTTTATCATATTGCTTATTAAAAATGCAATATTTTTTCTTGATCAAAGAAACGCTGCCTACAATATGCTCAGAATGAAATGTCAGTTCAGAGTACAAGACATCGAGCCCTGTCCAAAGTTTGCATGACAGCATGCTCCCCTGACTCCACCCCGCACCCTCAAGCTCGTATTCAAGCGTATTACTAAGCGTCTCCGTCAAATCCATGCAGTCTTTCGCTTCCCAGGCGTCTTGGGCGTATTTCAAATTCTCGTTTTTACCACAGTTGAAAGCAACGTGAGTATTTTTCGTGTGGTCGATATAGTCACCCGTCGAGTTGACGACTTGATCGCCGTGCAAATGATCAACTGGCTTGGTGAGGCGAAGCTGGTAGAGTTTTTCGCGATTCTTCCGGATCCCCTCCCACGACCAGTCAACTTCTTTGAACCGCTTTTCATATTCTTCTTTGGCAAGCTGCTCGTTGAACCAACAGTATGATTTTTTTCGTATACTTACGCACCCAAAGCAATCACTGCATCCCACGACATCGTCGCAAAAATAAATATTGTGGGAGCTCCCGCAATCATCTACAAACGCGCAGTGGTAGCAATCATTACAAAACAGCGCCTCGTACATCATCTCGCACTTCTCCAGATTCCAGCAATCAATGGATTCCCGGCTGTGCTGCATCCAGTTGCTGTACGCGCAAAATTCATTCCAGCTTGCCGCAACCAACATGTAACAATTCCTATTTTCGCTGGCTTGATTGGTATATTCCGAATTCACACTTTTACTATTGGCCAAAGCAATTCGTGGCACCGTAAAGCGATGCTCTTTGAATTGCTCAAAGAACGGCCGATTAAAATCAAAGTCTCGCCCGTAGTCGAGCGTATCCCAGTTGTCGGACCAGTAGCACGGCTGGCAATACACCGGCCCGGGATAGGTGGGATTGTACAGCGACACCATACTCTTCCCGCACAGCGAACAATCCCTCTTATAAAAATTCCACTCATTCCGATTCGCCAATCTCCGCTGATACCGACAATCCGGACACAACGTCGGCTCGGACACGCCGATCTTTTCATAGAAATTCAAATCTTCAGAAGTTATCTCAAAATTTTGCCGACAATTTTTACAGGACTTATCCATACTCTATTCCATCATCGCGATGGCGCTTTCCAATGTTTGGATAATGGTGGCAGTATTCGGCCGTTGCGCTTCCGTCTTACTTGTCATAGAAATACACAAATCGATGATCATCTTCATAGAAGGTTCAGAGTTTTCAAAATCATAATGCCCGAGAATCCAATCGAGAGTTTTGCCGAGTTCATATACACTTTGAGCTGTTGTAATTCCTCTTATATGACTTTGCCTAGCTTCGGGCGGCGCATAAAATAATCTGGCATAATACGTAGTGGGAACACCCGAGATGCGCAGGCCATCAAAATCATATAGCTTTCCCGTTCTGTCCTTTTCATCCACGGCAATATTGCACTCGTGTAAATCCGTCAGAACAAGGCCATGTTCTTCAAGAAATTGCACGCCGCGAACTGCATCCGTAAATAGTTGTAAAGCTTGTTTTCGGGAAATTTGATTTTCCGCTGAAATAACTAACTCCTCAAGAGTTTTGAAGGATTCTTTATTTTGAATTTCAAAGGCATCTCCTGAATTCGAGTTATCTACTTCTTGAACATGGTAAAGAATATAAGGACTGTGATCAGAAATGGAAAAAAGACGAGCTAGTGCTTTATTTCTTGCATGCTTGCCCTCTGGATCTCTATGTCCGCCCATAGATCTAACATTCTTGAGAATTCTTTCTCCATGAAGTTTATGTACTGAATGATTGAGTGCTTCAGTTATAAGGTGGATGCTGTGTTCTCCAAACTTTTGCTGCAATTCATCTAAAATAGCAGCTCTAATCGGAGAAAGAGCCATCTCGATTTCACTTTCTGTGAGAAAAGTAAATTCTTGGCGTTTAGCTTTGTCTTCCGTCACAATCTTCCACTGATCCACTCCATCGGAGGAAACTTTTCTTACCCTGAATTTTCCAGCTCGCTGTATCTCTTTTAATATCTCATCTCTATCCAGAACATCGAGAACAATACTAATGGACTCTTCGGTTATTCCGCGCTGAGCAAGTGCAACCTCAATCCCAGCACTAATATCAGCACTAATTTTCTTAATTTCATCGTGTGTGATAAATTCCTTCTCACCAAAAGCCTTTCCGGGACTAACCGTTTCTGGATCCGAGTATGGATACACGAATTCAATACGTTTTTCTTTCATAGTATTTCTTTATTATAACACCCCTCACAATATACTATTTCCTTGCGATCCGGAGCGTAACTCGTCTCGATATTCTTGCCGCATTTCATACATTGCCGATCGAAGAGCGCAGGCAGATTGCGCCACGAGACGAGCTCTTTGTAGCGGCAGTTGAAGCAGAGTGTCAGGAATGGGATTTTGTTTTGCTTGCAGAATTCGATCTCGCGCGGGATCATCTTGAATCCGCCGGAACAGAGATGATCGCAAGCTTGTCCATGCTCGCACGCAATTACATCCTCGGAGATTTTAACCTCTTTGTGTTCTTGTTCCTTCCAGTTGAATCCCCGCTTAATCGCTTCTTCTTTTGTTAATGGAAAATAGTCCTGCGCTTGGGTTTCATTGTATCCAAACGGACTCATACTCGCGGGAAAGAACTCCCCATACTCTCCACGTTTTTTCATGTCATCAATAATCTGTGTGCGAAGTTTTTTATATTCATCTGGTGAATATTGTTTATTCAAGATGCAATATTTTTTACTACGTAACCCTACACAGCCAAACAAATTACTTGATTGAGTACACATCGCGATATACTGACAATCCAAAATACTATCTCCGCAGTCATTCACCGCAACGACATTGGACATCTGGAGTCCTGCACACAGCGACTCATAGGCTAGCTCAACTGAACTTCCGACTGACGTAATATCCATAAAATCTTTGACTGGGGTATAAATCACGCTTTGTGAATAGGCACCATTTTGTGCGCCGTTGGCAAAGAAGCACATGCGCAAATCAGCGGAATTGACGATATAATCCCCTGTTACGTCTTTGTTTTGAAATCCATGCATATACTTAACCGGATACTTGAGCCACGTAGTTATCGCCTGCTTTTTCGCGCTTTCAAAATTACTCAATAACTCTTCCAATTTTTTCTTGTAGTCTTCTTTGGAATATTGCTGATTGAAAATATGATAGCTTTTGTTGCGCAGTCCGGTACATCCAAAACATGACGTGCACCCGCTACAATCCTGCAAAAACCATGAGTCAACGCATGAATTACTGTTACGCGAGAAAAACAATCTATACGACTCATCAGTATTGATGCACCAATAGCACAGTTCGCAGTGCTTGGAGTTAATCATGTTGAAGCATTGCTTTCCGAACTGCACTGATACGCAATATGCACAGTCTTCCGTGTTGTTCCCTGTATCAAAACACAGGTAGCAATTCTTGATAAACGCACTGATGCTGTAATCAGAGTCTACTTTTTGATAGTTCCACTGCTCTGTCCACGGCACCGAATAGAAAAGCTCCTTCCATTGATCGAAGAAGGTCCGCGATGCATCATAGTCTCTTCCGTATTCCATTGGATCCCAACTATCGCCAATCCAATGCTCGTAGCAGTATACTGGTATTGCCACACCCGGCGGCATATGCGTAAAGAATTCCTCCCCTCCCGCATCGCACGTCCGCTTATACAGGATCGTCATATTCCTCCACGCCATCCTCCGCATCGCCCGACACCGCCAACACAATGTTGGTTCCGGTACCCCGATCTTGGCATAAAAAGTCAGATCATCAGGGGTGATCTCAAAATTTTGCTGGCAGTTTTTACAAGTCTTATTCATTTCAGTCTTTTGCAAAATTACAGAATGAATCGATTCGATTATACTACCTCGGCATTATAACACCCATCGCAATATACTATTTCGGAGCGGTCGGGGGAATAGGGACTTTCAAATTCATTCGGACAGCGATTAGGGTGATGGGAGTGAGCCAACGTGCAATCACATTGTCGATGCCAGAGTTTCATAGGATTTTCCAATGTTAGACGCTCCGCATGCCTGCAATAAAAACATTTTCGCGGGATTGGTATGTTCTGCTTTCGGTAAAAGGTGAGTTCGTTGTGCACGATCTTATAGTTTCTGCTGCACCACGTACATACCAATACTTCATTCAGAATGGAATCTGCCACGTCGGCAATAGCATCGGGGATTTCATCAGGCTTGATCGTCTCCTGCCCCATGGTTTTTTGTATCTTATCCCACCAGGTAAATCCTTTATCTAATGCTTCTTGCTTTGATAGGGGGAAATAATCGTTTGCCACCGTTTCGTTGTACCCAAAATGCGATAAATTCGCCGGGAAAAATTCGCCATACTCCCCTGTTGTTTTCATATGCGCTATTATTTTTTCTTTCAAAGCTTTGTATTCTTCCTTCGAATATTGCTTATTTAAAATACAATATTGACCATGTCGCATTGCCGAACAACCGAACAAATCTTTTGAGGAGTGGCAATTTTCCGTATACGTGAGTTCCTGGCTTTTTAAAGAATAAATGGCAAACAAAACATGATTATCATGATCTGCCGTAAGAGCTTCATAACATTCCTCGCTTTTCCCGCCGGGAGCAAGATCATAACTATCCTTGAGCCACATGCCGCGCCATTGGAAACGCATATTCTCTGAGGAAAATGCCATGATGGATTTTTTCACGTTTTTGCTATCAATAATACAATCCCCCGTGCAATCAACAGAATTTTGTATGTGTGCGTATCGCCGCGGTTGTTGTAATAAGAAATCAGCAAACTCTTTCTTTGCCCGCTCTCTGCCTGCATACGTATCAAGCCGGTAACTTTTCAATATTTTTTCGTACTCATCCTTAGTGTATGGTTTATTTAAGATGCAATATTTTTTCTGCCGTAGATTCACGCACATAAAACAGTCAGAGCACCCCTTGCAGTCATAGAGAAAGAACGAGTCGCTGATACCGCTGGAATAATAACAATAACTACAATTATATGAACGCTCAGTAAAGATGCATTCATATAATTTTTCGGCATGCGTAAAGATGTCCATGCAATCAACCAAATCCCGAGCGTCGGGACCACCAATACAGTAATAATACATCATATCCTCGCTGTACCAGGTCATCGCTCCCATATAGCAGTTTTTGGCAAAGGTTGTGTTCTGCGTATACTCGCAATTCACACTCCCAACCCCATTGTCGTTAAACATGGCAGGAAGCGGTACTTGATTTTGCAACTCTCGAAACTGCTCAAAAAAAGGTCGTGAAAAATCGAAATCTTTGCCATAGCTTTTCGGATCCCATGCATCGCTCCACCAACAGGTATTGCAGTAGACCGTGAGCTTCTTTTCGGGATGATACAGAGAAATGATTTTCTTCCCGCACAGATCACAGGTACGATTGTAAAACGTCAGATCATTCCGCCACACAAGCCGCCTCTGAAGGCGGCAATCCGGACACAATTTCGGCGGCGGGACAGCGATCTTGGTGTAAAACGTAACATCATCGGATTCGATGATGAATGATTGCTGGCAGTTTTTACAAGGTTTTGTTTCCATTTACTTCATTATTACGAGCAATATAAAAATCATAGCAAGCCCCAGGAAAAGCGCCAATTCCGAGTATGAGCGGTATTTGATCGGGCCGCGGAGATTCCAGTTGCTCAATGGCCGAAATGGCCAAAAATCAGATGCGTCGAGACCGTCCAAGAGTAAGTGATTCGCATAGCCTGCGATGAACGACACAGCGAGAGCAGGAAAAAATATATACGCGATAAGCGAAATAACGCCAAAACTCCAAATCGAATGGAAAAAACTTCGTAGTCCTTGATATGGATCATCTTCATGAAGCGTCGTGCGCCATAACAACTTTGGCTTTGTGAGCAGTCCCTCGCGCGCATAGACATAGAGATGATCTACATCAATTAGCAACGCTCCCGCTATCGCCACGCCATACTGCCCGGTAAGTTTTCCAACAATCAGCCCGGCTATGATGTGCGTGGGAAATGTCATTATGCTTTATTTGATATTCGCTTATTCGCGCGAATTAGAGAATAGAATATCACGCGTACTCTATCATCTTTTTTTGCACTTTTTTATTTTGTTCCGAATGATTTTTCAGAAAATTATGGATCGCGTGAGAAGCGGCGGGGACAATGAGATTTTCTTTGGACAGTGCATGAGTAACTGAACTGTGGATAAGGTCAATCATCGGTGACGGAATCACTTCGTCGTTTTCACCAATGATGGTAAGTAATCGGCCTTTGAACTGTTTTAAGATATCCCATGCGTCAGAATCACGCCAGCTTTCAGGTTTCCGAATAATTTCCGTAAACCCACCTCCAAATGGCACCGTATATGCCTCTTTACTATACATTGCCGGAGCGAAAAGAATCAAAGCTTGTATCGAAAATAATTCCAAAAGCTTCACGGCAATATATCCGCCCATGCTTGACCCGCAAAGAATGAGTGGCAATCTGTTATGATGGAAATCAATTACTGCTTGAGCTTCATTGACTCGTTTCTCCAGACTTGAGTCGGTCAGCGTGCCGGAACTTTCTCCATGTCCGCTGAAATCAAACACCAAAACTGAAATATTATGCGCAAGCAAATTCGGAATTTGATATTCAAACCGTGAATGATCGCTCGTTCCCGCACCATGCAACGATACCAGCAATGCCTTCGGATTTTCTGCATTCCAAAATTTCGTAAAAATGGTTTTTGAATCGACGGGGATTTTTTCTTCGGTTATATTCATGTTTATTCGCTTATTCCCTCCTCCGCCAAGGCTTCGGACGGGCGAGCGCGCGAATTAGAGATAGGATTTTTCCGAAATTGCATAATATATGAACCGCTGTAAGTCTTGAGTGTGGTGCCCGAAAAATTATATTTTTGCCAAAGCTCAGTAAATTCTTTCGGAGTGAAGAATTGGCTTCCCAGACGCAAGATTTTTTCAAACACCACGACTCCCCAACCACGTAGCGTTTTAGGATTAAATTCTGCTACGACGACAGAACCCTGCGGGGCAAGAGCGCGATAGGTCTCGCGGATTGCTTGCTCCTTGTCTCCGATATGATGAAATACATCGTGCATCATAACCAGATCAAAAGATGCGTTAGGAAAAGGAATTTGTTCGGCTCGTCCAAGGACGCACTCGATGCCACGCTTGGTGCATTCCGCAATCATCCCCGGCGACGGATCGAGGACAACGGCGCGCTTCACCCGAGGCGCAATCCATGACAAAATCTTCCCCGTCCCTCCGCCAATATCCAGCACCGACATTGATTTATTCAAAATCCCCAGCTCTTCAAGCGCCTCGACAATCTCCTGCTTCTTCTTGCGGATATTGAAGTACCACGCCATTTTTGAAAAAAGTGAGTATTGGTTCATGCTACTTCCGCATTAAAACATCCATCGCAATAGACTATCTCAGGGCTATCAGGTGAATAGCTGGTCTCAATAGTTTTACCGCATTTTGCACAATTACGATGATAGGTAAATGCCTTCTGGCGCTTAGCAATTCGTGTTTCATGGCGGCAATTTACGCACATTCGTGGCAAAGGAATTTCTTCTTTCCGTAAGAAAACAAGCTCAGAAGGGATAATTCTATATCCCCGACCACATTTTTCGCAACTAATAATCTCTTTTAAGATTGGGTCTTTTACTTCTCTGATAGAGTCGGAAAGTTCATGAGCTTGGATGGAAGGGGCATATTCAGGGGGTGGTGGATCGTACCATCGATAGTTATTGCGCGTCGCTTCTTCTTTCGTGATCGGAAAGTGCTCGATTGCCAGCGTCCTGTTATAGTGGACCGTTGAAAGCTCAATAGGGAAAAATTCGCCATACCGATACACGCGACCACGCGCGTCAGTGTACGGCATATCATGCATATGCTTGATAATTTTGGCGCGCAGTGATTCGTAATCTTCTTTTGAGTACTGCTTATTAAAAATACAATATTGTTTTTTACGGACCCCTACGCACCCAAAAAGATCAGAGGAAGAATGACAGTACTGACAATATTCCAGATTCTTCACTTCCATGTAGCAGCCTAAACAAAAATGTACGTTGAATGTGCCTTGGCCGCACTCCATATTTTCATACGATAGTGCATTGCTCTCTCCCCACACGGTGAGATCATAGCAGTCCTTCGTGGATGGCAAAAATTGTATATACTGGCAATATGCCAGATGCTCTCCTTCCACCACAATGTACCCCTGCTTGATATTTTTTGAATTATGAATATATTGACCGCTTACATTAACGTTTTTAGTACCCTCAAGATATTTTGTCGGAAATTTTTTCCAAAACTGTGCAGCTTGGGTGCCAATCTTTGAAAATTCTTTCCAAGAATACAACTTCATCTCTGCAAGTTTTTCCTCGTATTCTTCCTTCGTGTATTGCACATTCCAAATACAATAGCTTTTGTTGCGCAAATTTACACAGCCGAAACAATTCGTAGACCCGCGACAATTTTTAGAAAACCACACATTCGTACAATCCGTACACTGGACTGAAAAATGAGTTTGATAACAGCGCTCCAGCCAAAGGGAATTGTAACACCGCTCACATTTGATAATATGCGAATTATCATAGCAGTCCTTTGACATATCGACGCCATTGCCGTACGCGCAGTCTTCATCATCATTGGCATTAAAAATCAGATAGCAGTTTTTACAGCGACCTGCGTTGCCAGAGTATTCGCTGTTAATATCGTGCACAACATTGCGAGCATCACGTGGCACCTGGCGCACCAATTCCATAAACTGCTCAAAAAAATTCCTAGAAACATCGTAGTCTCTGCCATAGTCCATGGCGTCCCACCCATCCCCCCACCATTCTTTTTCTTCGTAAATAGTAACGTTTGAATCTGGCGGGTAGATCGTCAAAAGATCTTTTCCGGAAAGCGCGCTCTTGCCCCGATACAAATGCCGTTCGTTCCGAAACGCGCATCGTCGCTGGAACCTACACTTCCAGCAAAACGTCGGCGGCGGAACGGTGATTTTTTTATAAAACTCAAAATCCTCAGGATCAATCGTGAAGGATGTTTTGCAATTTTGACAGGTTTTTTGCTCGCCTTTCATTTTTGTTCTGATTCCAATATTTTTCGCTTCGCGGCAACACCGCGGTTGTAGCCGCCTAAGCTTCCATCAGATCGGATGACGCGGTGGCAGGGAATGGCGGGGTTGTGATTTTTATTGAGGATATTCCCTACCGCGCGATACGCCTCCGGCCGCCCGGCTTTGCGCGCAACTTGCGCATAGGTCATCGTCTTTCCCTTGGGAATTTTCTTGACGACGGTGTAGACGACTTGGGTAAATGATAATCTCATAAAATTTCTGCGATTACTCTCGCCGGGGCGGCTTCGGTGTCCAGGCGCAAGGGAAAGGCAAGAACGCGAAATGGTGACTGAGCCGGGAGCTTCTCAAAGTTGGTAAGGTTTTCGATGATAAGAATATCCTTGCCGAGCAAGAGCTTGTGAGTATCGTACGGCATGCGATCGGGACTTGCCCAATCAAGGCCGATCATACCGACACCACGCTCAATCAAAAGCTCGGCAAGCGCGCGCGAGATCTCGGGATACTTGGTAAAGTAGGCTTCGTCTCCATACTGCTTATCAAAATCCGACCGAAACAGGATGATGTCGCCAGGCGCGATACTTACATCGACGAGAACTTCTGGGCCGATGATTTCTTTGCCGCGGACATCAATAACATGCCCCCGACCGATAAACTTCTCCGGCGGGTACTCACAAATCTTCTTGCCGCCAGCGATCATGTGCAACGGCGCGTCAATATGCGTCCCGACATGCATATTGGTCTCAATTCGAAAATCATTGAAGCCGTCTTTTTCAAAAAATGCCGTTTGCTTGAGCTCTGCATTCGGATCCCCGGGATAGACGGGCATGTCCTTGGTAAAAAGATGCGTGAGGTCGATGTAGGTCATAGTACTTCCCTATTATAACACTTCCCGAAAACTACCCGGCACGGGCGCCGGGTAGTTTTGTTTCGCATTCATTATCGTGAACTCGTGTGGGCTAGAGGCCGAAGACCCTTTGCAATTCATCGCCGAACGCTTTTTGGAAGGCGGTCTTAAAGAGTTCTGCTCCGGTAGGAATGGTTATCTGTGTAATATCTTGAGACGGGAAACTTGAAATGGTCAGCGTTATCGCTCCGTGGATTCCTCCGAGAGCGTCCAGGGGAAATACCAGGTTAATTTTTTCCATATCATAGTCGTTTGTTGCAACCCAGACATCAAGCGGGAAGTTGGTGACGGCGTCCATATCACCAGTGGAAAAAACATCCTGAATACTAGTATGAAGTTGAGCAAGATTCGCCGAAGCGGCTACCTTCATCTCGGCAATCTGTGCATCGGTATAGCCGGTGAGCACCCCTGCATTTTTTAAGACATCGATAAATCGTCCATGAATGTTTTCTCTCACCGCATAGTCGGTAAACGCGTGTGTGAAAGCCTCCAGATTTAACTTATTGAGCTGCACGGTCATATGGCGAGTAGCTTGGCCGTTTATGGTCTCGATGCCGTGATCAGCTCGTACCACGAAGAGTGGGTAGGCGCCAATGATGTTTTGCGCGGCTGGTTTACTGAATTCTTCGTGCAAGAACGCCACGATTAATGCTTGTGTTTTTTCCGCGTTCGTGCCCAGAAGCGAATCTAGCTCAAGTGGCGCACCTGCCGCGAATTCATTGAGGTCAACTTGATACCACTTATTTTCATATTGCGAAAGATTGAGTCCGGCAAGTGCCGTGGGCCGCAGATACAGCGTATTCTCGAAGAGGCGATATTCGATGCTCCAGGGACCAACGCTCATCGCTGGCATGGTGGGGGAAGTTGCAGAATAGCGTTCCAGCACCAGTCGTCCTATATCTTTCTTGAGCGCGGCATGGGAGGTTCCTTCTCGCTTTACTGCGAATTCAACATGAGATCCATTCTCCAATTCTGTCCAATTCCCCGCAAGACGTATTTCTGAACTCCGTATTGCCGCGGTTGAGAAAATTTGGTTTGAGAAAAGCCGCTTCTGGGTCTCCAGCATCATCTGATTGAACGCTGGGTCGATATTGGCGGTGCGATAATATGGAGGAATCTGAGACAGGGACGTATATGCCTCCCCTTTGGGGTACCAGTTAAACTCTCGGTTGTTGATACAGAACGTTTTCTTTTCAAAGTTCGAATCCAAAGATAACGCGGTTTCTTTCGATACATTGATCCGATGGAGGAGACCGGTATCTTCGCCTTTCACCTCCAGGGCGTAGACGACACCATCTTTTGTTTCGCAATTCGTGAATAACGTGGTAGTTGTAAAAGCATCGCGAGTTTGGGCCGAAATGGGCTTCACGGCCGCAAATCCTTTCAAGTGACCGTACATATTAAAGATGACCGGGTTGAGAAACAGCCGCTTGTAGCCGTCGCTATTGATAATATAGATATCCGGATCAGAGGACCCGTTTGCGCTTACCGTATTCCCCTCTTGCAAGTTAAACGCAGCCGGAGTTACCGCCGCGCTTACAAAGGCATTCTGGAACACCAAGACCAGCCCGATGACGGCAAAAAGCACGCCAGCTTTATAAAATTTATTCATGGTGCATATCATACCATACGTCATAGGTATTGCAAGCCCACCTATCAACAACTCATCGAAACCTCTTATACCACCAAATTTTGGCACGAAATGAGATAATTCTCCATGCCATTGGAAACAGATAGCGCATTTTTTTGAACCATGTTTTCATAAGAATGCTTCTTTGTAACACGTGTCACAATATAGAATTTCTTTACGATCTGGCGCGTACGCCGTCTGAAAAGGCCGGGAACATTTTGCGCACGAGCGATCCCATAGCTTGGGCGGAGTGCGCCATTGGATGCGCTGATAGTAGCGGCAGTTCGGACACAGACGTGGGACGGCGATATTCATTGCGCGATAAAATGCAAGTTCTTCCGAAACAATCCGAAATGCAGACGAGCACAGATGGTCGCAATCTTTCTCAACGTGCTCACAAGCAATAATTTCTTTGGTAATTGAGTCCGGCACGTCACGAATATGATCAGGCAATGTCGAGCTAGCCATCGTCGTCGAGTATGACTTCTTTTCCTGGTCCCGCCATGGATACCCACGTGTAAGCGCTTCTTCTTTTGTGAGCGGAAAGAGATCATAGGCAAACGACTCGTTGTATGGCCATGGCGAAATTTCAAAAGGAAAGAATTCCCCATACCCATATTTCCTTCCCAACGCATCAACGTACGGCATCGTCTGCATATGTTCAATGATTTCTTTTCGTAGCGTCAGATAGTCTTCTTTGGAATATTGTTTGTTTAAAATACAGTATTGTTTATTACGTAGTTGGGTGCATCCAAAAAGATCTTTTCCATTCACGCACGTTTCACAATATTCCGTTCGCATGCATTCCCTGCTTCCTTTCGTAAAAAAAGTTGATTCAGAGTGCGTTTCAGCGCCAGTACATTCATACAACAACTGCGACGAAAGACCCCCTACATTTATATCATAGCTATCTTTCAGCATCAGTCCCGAAAAGAAAATAAATCTACTATCCTCAACGCCGCTCAACACTGTAAAGCAATTTTTGCAGTTCTTAGAATTAATAATATTATCGCCGGTACAACCGGGCGCATTAATGATCAATGCGTGGCGATGGGGTGTCTTATAATATAACTCGGTAAATTTTTCTTGAGCTTCTTGGACCCGTGCATGACTACCAAGGTCCCAGTACTCCATTTGTTTACGATACTCCTCTTTAGTGAGTTGTTGATTGAATAGGCAATACTGCTTCTGACGGAGATTGATACACCCAAAACAATTGGTGCACCCGGAACAATCAAAAAGGAAACTAGAATCCATGCACTCTTGAGAGAAATTGACAAACTGACAACGATAAATAGAGTCAGAACTATAACATCCGTAACTATCGCTCATATTCATACCGGCATCTGAATCTACGCAGCGTTTTGACATAATGGGTCCAAAACCGTACATACAATCTTCCGAGCGAAATGGTCCGTAGCAGAAATAACAGCGCTTACTGTCGATCTCCGTAATGCAATACTCACAATCAACCGAGTTGCGGCGCCATGAAGAAGCAACGGGAACACGATTACGTAACTCTCGGAACTGGAGAAGGAATGATTTGGAAAAATCGACATCGATGGCATACTCCTGCGCATCCCACGCATCCGACCACCAGCAGGTTGGACAGTACACCGGAAATTTCGATGAAGAATCGTAGATTGAAAATACCTCCACGTTGCATCGAGCGCATTTGATTTTATGCACCGTGCGGTTATGCCTCCATACCAGTCGCCGAGTTAATCGGCACTCCGGGCACCAGGTCGGTGGCGGAACCTTGATCCGCTCGTAAAAATTAAAATCCTCCGGCTCGATCGTAAAGCTTAGCTTACAATTTTGGCACATTTTGACCTGCTGATCCATGATCTTGTTATACCACGGAAGGTGTAAGATGGCGAGAAAACCGTCGTCTGTACTCGCACGAAGGAGAGAAAAACCATGAATTTCGGGAACATCATTCGCCTCGCATTCGTTCTCGGTCTCGCGTTTCTCGGTGCATTCCTCTTCGCCAGTGTTGGCATATTTTGAGCCAACCACCTAGTTCCCCTCAAACCCCGTCCGCGGCTCACGCCACCGGGGGGTTTAACACGAAGGATTCCCTGTTATACTTAGGTGTAAGAATTACGCGATTGATCGTCCACACTATGGAGAACATTGATGAAAACAAATTTATTGAACTGTATCAGGAACACGCCCCCAAGCTTTTCAAATACTGCTATTTTCGTGTAAACTCCAAAGAAGATGCGGAAGACTTGGCGGGACAAGTATTTATGAAAACATGGGATTATCTCGCGCAGGGCAATCAGATCGAGAATATGCGCGCGTTCCTCTATCGCTCGGCACACAATGTGATCGTTGATTTTTATAAAACCTCCAAGAAAGACCGAGAAATCTCCATCCACGGCTTCGGGGAAGATACGATAGATATTCCCGATACCAGCGATCTTGCGGGCGATGTGGAAACGAAATCACTGGTTCGCGACGTTATTGCCAAGCTGGAGGTCTTACCTGATGCCTATCGAGAAATCATCGTATTACGATTTATCAATGAGCTGTCGATTAACGAGATTGCCGAAACGACCGGCATGACCGAGAACAACGTGTCTGTGAAACTCCATAGGGCTATGGAAAAGCTGAAAGATATAACAAAACAATTATGAGCGACGAAATTTTCAAGAAACTGGGCGAGGTAGCAAAAACCGACTTTGATGATCCGGCATGGCTGAAGCGGCAAGAAGACAAGCTTCGCGCGCATATCAGGACATCTCCGCGACCTCCCGCTTCGCCAAACCCACTGCTTTCTATTGGCATCGCAGTTATCATCGTGATTGGTGCTATCTTACTACTTTCCAATCGTCGCGCTCCTCCAAGTGTTTCGCCTACGCCGACTCAATCAGAAACTCCAACAGCTTCCCCACGCCCAAGCATGACTACTGATCCAATACCTACTCCTTCACCTTCGAGCTCAGAATCTCCGACTCCCTCACCCTCGCTAACTCCCCTAGTGACTCCGACGCCAGATCGCACGCCGCTTCCAACGCCAACCCCGACTCGTAGCCCAAGCAGTACGCCAATTCTTATAATTTCCTAGTTTACCTCCTGCTGATAACAGCTTTCGCAGTAGATGATTTCTTGGCGATCAGGCGCAAACGTTGTCTCGATGTCGGCATTACACTTAGCACACTGCCGGTGCCACCATTGCATGGGGTTGAGGAGCTTGGTGCGCTCGAGAAATCGGCAGCGATGGCACATTCTGGGTAACGGTATCGTGAAGCGCTGATAAAACTCAAGCTCGCGATCAAGAATTCGATACGCTTTTTTGCAATTCCCGCACTCGATAGTTTCTTTCGTAATCGTATCCGGCACATCATTGATATGATCCGGCAGGTTGTCATTTGGTATTTGAATTTTGTGATTTGGATCAATCGCATCTCGCCACGAGTATCCTTGAGCAATCGCCTGCTCTTTGGTTTTTGGAAAATAATCAATCGCTACCGATTCGTTGTACGCCAGCGGCGAGAGCGTCGTTGGAAAAAATTCGCCGTATTCACCTGCCTTTGACATTTGAGATTTGATATTTGATATTTGCACAGCGTATTCGCTGGGCGTATATTGTTTGTTCAAAATACAATATTGCTTCTTGCGTAACCCCACACATCCGAAACAATTTGAAGACGACATCACATTGACGCAATACTCAAGATCCGTCGAACTCGGCCAACAATTAAAGCAAAATTTGAGATTGCGCGCATTCTCACCCACACTGATTGACTCATAGATCAGCTCGGCATTCTGACCCCAGCTCGTGTAATCCATTGAGTCTTTGATGCCTCGGGACATATTTTGACAGTAGGCAAGATTCTCGCCCATGAACACTTGATAGCAATACCGAGAATTCTTGGAGTTATAAAGATAGTCTCCAATGGATTTCGTGTTTTGAGTCGCGTGCGCGTGACGGTATGGCTGCGTCTTCCAGAACGCGTGCGCTTCGTCTTTGACCCGTTGAAGATCAGCGTATGATCCAAGATTCATTGCTTTGATTTTTTCTTTGTATTCTTCTTTGGTATACGGCTGATTAAAAATATGATATTGCTTGCTTCGTAAATTAGCACAACCAAAGCAATCGCCGCAGTCATGACAGTCGCGCGAGAGCCACACGTTGCGGCAGTTGCTGGTATCAATGCTAAAAAAATTGTTAAAACAGTTCTCGATATTCATGACCTCATAGCACAGCTCGCTCTTGCCACAAAAGTAATAGTCCATGGAGTCTCGAATTTGCAGGGCGGCAACACCATACAGACAATTCTCGGCACCGGCAGTATTGAAAACGAGATAGCAGTTTTTAAGATCGCTCGCTTGATTGCTGTAGTCAGAATTCACGAGGCGCTGGATGTCGCGACTCGGCCACGGGACGGCTAGCAGTAACTCTTTATACTGTTCGAAGAATGATTTTGAAACATCATGGTCTCGCCCATACTCCATCGCATCCCAGCCATCGCCCCACCACGCATCACGATCCATAATTTTAATGGGAGACGCTTCGGGAAACGTCGAAAACATCCCATCCTTGCGGTAGAGATTGTGCTCATTCCACCACATCATGCGCCGGATGGTCCGGCATTGCGGGCAGAGCGTTGGCGGCGGGACAGCGATTTTCTCGTAAAACGAAACGTCATCCGGATGGATGATATGGTTCTGCTTACAATTTTGGCACTCACGAGTTTCGCTCATGGCTGCTTCTGAAGTTCTCGAAGTCGCCGCCAGTATTCGGGAATTTCTTTGGCACGCAGAGTGTGAATCTCTTCGAGAATGTCATCATGAGACGCCGAAGGCTTGGCATGTTCGAGGAATTCTAAATCCTCTTCAGCTCCCGAACGGCTCAGTTCATCAAGAAATCTCTGCGCAACAATGCGAAGATCTTGGATACGCGTTCCAAGATGCGCAAAATCAATTGCTTCGCCATGCTCTGCCTTCGCGAGCAAGCTTTCAATCTCTTCCTTGCGAGGCAAAACTTCATGCCCAATCACTTCAGCTTCAACAATCTTCTTGACGTTATTAGGTAGTTCTTCGAGCACCGGCATAATCAATTTTTACACGATCTTCTTCAAATAACAAGGCTCGCAGAGGACATGTGGAAATTCGCTCGGAAGGAACGCGGAATGGATCTCAGTATTGCAAGAAAAACACTTTGCGTTATACAAATGCCGGTGATTGTTGATAAATGCCAAGCGTTGGTGATGCCGCTCAAACGGTGCGCGGCGCGGGATCGGCAGGCCGAATCGGCGATAAAATGCCAGCTCCATCGGCGTAATCCGGTAAGGCTTTTTTGAGATCTCGCACTGAAGCACTTTTTCAAGAATATCATCGTCTACATTGCGAATGTCATCTGGAATCTGATAGTCGGAGATTTGATGCAGCGAACTACGAGGCACCACCTGTTCTTCGAGCGGAAAATATTCATTCGCCACCGTTTCGTGGTACTCAAACGGGGAAAGCTCGGGCGGGAAAAATTCGCCATATTTGTACATGATGCCTTTTGTATCGATGTAGGGCGTTTTTGACATGTGAAATTTGATTTTTGATATTTCCTCGTCATACTCGTCGCGGCTATATTGTTTATTCAAGATGCAATATTTTTGATTTTTTAAATTCACGCACCCGAAGCAGTTGCTGCAGTTAAATAGCATGTCTGAGTACTCGATATTACGCCCGCCGCGAAGGATTCCCGTGGAAAAAAATACTTTGGAAAGTTGCTGGGCGCCACCCATGAATTCATAAAGCTTTTCTCCTTCCCATACTGACGTCGTATCCATGGCGTCACGGACTTCTAAGAGGAACATGCCATAGCGCGCGTCTTCGGTCTTTTCCGTGGCAACGCACTGGAAACATTGCTTGGAATCTTTGAGGAAGTTTCCGGAAGAATACACCGAGCGCTCGATAAACATCGCGCGCTGGGGTTGGCCATGGCGAAATTTGGCCACTTCGTGCTTGAGCTTTTGTATGTTTTCATGTGAACTGAATGCGTATTTCACGAGGTACTGCTCGAACTCTTCTTTTGATACCTGGTTATTAAAAATCACATACTGCTGATTCCGCAATCCGGTACAGCCGATGATGTTGGAGCAATTCCGGCAATCGTAGGAAAAATATGTCTCGCGGGAGTCATGGCACAGCGTCGAAAACCACACCTTGTATCCCCGCTCACACAAGATTGATTCATAACAATAATCGCCTTGCATGAGCCAGTAGTTGTCAAAACTATCGCGCGATTTGAGGGCATATTGATTGTATGCCGAGTCTTCGTTTTGAGCGCCGCCCACATTGAGGTAGCAGTGCTTCGCGTCCGTCTCATAGTTGATCCAGGGGCTTTCGACGACGTTCTCTTGTAAAAGCGACAAATGCGGGATCGTTCGGTGGAGGGAAAGCCATTGCTCAAAAAACGGCCGATCCCAGTCATACTCCCGCCCATACTCCAGCGGGTCCCAGCGATCGGAGTGAAAACAGGAAGGACAGTACACCGTATAATCTCGGTGGGGCGAGAACATAGAAATAATTTCCTGCTTGCAAAGATCGCACGCGCGCTTGTAGAGACTCCGCTCATTGCGAAACGCAAGCCGCCGCTGGAGGCGACACTCGGAGCAAAACGTTGGATCCGGCAACTTCATCTGCTCAAGAAAAAGCCGATCATCGGCGTAAATATGAAATGCCCTATGGCAGTTCGCGCAGAGTTTTGAGGTGGATGACGTTAACATCGCCGGAGTTTATTTTTACTTGTAAATCCTTGCCTAATTCCTCCTGATCATGTCCCAGGCAAATCATACCAGGTCGGTGGGTTTTTACCACATCGTAGCTCCCCTGCTGCTCGTCTCCTAATATGACGAGAAAATCGGGAAATAGGTCTCTGATTGCCGACATGCGCTCGTCTTCTGAAAATTTCGGAGACTTATGTTTTAAATTTCTTACTGAAGTATCACGAGCAACGACGACGATGAGCTTGCCCTGAGATTGTCGAAGGGCAGAATTCAAAAAATACTTATGCCCTTCATGCAAGCCGTCAAACACGCCGAATACCATGACACTAGATGACCGTGCCATGTTCAATCGTGATAACGCGATCCGTATAATCAAGCGTACTTTGCCGATGCGCGATCGCCATAAAAGTATGATTTCCGGCGTCGTCTCGCAAAAGTTTCTCCATGATCTGCCGCTCAGTCTCGACATCAAGCGCACTAGTCGCCTCATCGAGAATCATGATAGGCGCGTTTTTATAAATCGCGCGGGCAATCCCGAGGCGCTGGCGCTCACCGCCGGACAGCATATAGCCCTTTTCACCAATCAGCGAGTCCACACCTTGGGCAAGCTTATCAATGACCTCACGAAGCTGGGAGACTTCAATTGCCCGTTCCAGGAGTACTGGATCAAGATCGCGCATCATCGTGATATTGTCCTGGAGTGACATATTGAAAAGCTCGGTTTCCTGAAGCACGACGGAAACATGCCGCATTAAGTCCTCGTGCGAGATGTCGTAAAAATTAGTCTGGTCAACACCGAAGCTCCCCTTCTGAATTTTGTAGAGTCCAAGGAGAATTTTGACGAGCGAAGACTTGCCGCTGCCCGAAGTGCCGGCGATGCCAAGCTTTTCTCCTCGGCGCAACTCAAAATCAAAGTCCTGCATTCCTACTTGCCCCGATGGATACGCAAAATGCCCGCCTTGAATTGTAATCTTGCGCCAGTCTTTCGGAAACGCCGCCTTCCCCGTCGGCGCGTGCGTCTCCTCCCAAAAGATGGGCATCATATTACCAATGTCTGATTTGTAATCGATGAGGGACTCGTTCATATCGCTCACATCCCAGAGCATTTCTTTGAGCCGATTCCAATAAGAGAAGAGCACCAGGATCGCTCCAATACTAATATGTCCCTGTACCACCCCATGGCCGACAATAAGAAGAAAGATAATAAAAGAGGGGCCGTCGATGATGCGAAAGTATGTCCACTTGCGAAATCCCATCATGGATTTGACAATAGCCCGATTGCGAGTGTTTTCTTCCGCGCTTTTGACCCGATCTTGAAGCTGGATTTCACTTCCCAACGATTTGATCGCCAGCATATTGCCCGCACCTTCGACAAATACGCTGCCGGCAGATTGATCGAGGGTATTATATTGATCCGCGAGACGTCCGATTTTGCGATTAAAAATCCACTCGATCGTGGTAATGGTCGCCATAAACGCCACGATCATAATGACCAGCGGCAAACTAAAGAAAGAAATTATCGTGATGAAACCGATCGTGTAGGTAAAAGCTTGGATCACGCGATTCTGATAAACCTTCATAAAGTCGCGCAACGCCTGTCCTCCGGTATAGATCCGCTGGATTTTAGATCCGCTGTTTTCTTTGGCATGCCATGTAAGTGAAAACTCCGTCAGCCGCTCAAATCCTAAGACGCGTGACCTCATGCGCATATGATGGGCAATCTTGGAGATGACCTTTTTACAGTTAATGCGCGCCATTGCCGCCAACGTGTAGGTAACGCCAAGCGTCACCACCAGGATATAAAACGGCCGCAGCGAATCGCCCGCTTGATAGGCAGTGAAAAAGTCGACGATCTTACCCACAAAAATCGCGGGAACAAGATCATATAAAAATACTGGCACCAACATGAGCGAGACGGCGACAAATTTCGTCCGATCCCCTTCCAAGAAATACCAAATCGCTCGCGGTACATCGCGCCAGCGGAATTGAGTTTTCATGCGATCTCCTGCTGATAACATGTCTCGCAATATATCACTTCTTGACGGTCTGGGGAATACGAAGTCTCAAATTCCTTGCCGCACTTGGCGCATTGGCGATGATAAAAGTGCGGGGGGTTGCGAAGCTTCAGGCGCTCGTAGTGGCGACAATTGGGGCAGAGGCGTGGCAGGGGGATTTGCATACGTCGGAGAAAAGTCAGTTCTTCGGGAATGATCCGAAACGCCCCCGTACATTCCTGGTCGCACTGCTCAGCGTGCACACAACCAAGCACTTCATTGAGAATCGTATCGGGTGCTTCTTTGATATGTTCCGGGAGCTTTGCGGCTGGGAGCGTCGCGGCATGTTTTTGACGCGCCGTTTCATACCATAGAAAGCCCCGCTCTTTTGCCTCTTCCTGATTCATAGGAAAAAATTCATACGCCTCGCTGATGCGGTACGGGAATGGCGAAAGCTCCGATGGAAAAAACTCGCCGTACTTGTATTCATGCCCCGCAGCGTCGGTATAGGGCATTTCTGTCATTTGGGATTTGATCTTTGCTATTTCCGCGAAGTACGCTTCGCGAGTGTACTGCTTGTTGAAAATGCAGTACTGCTTGTTTCGCACGCCGATACATGCAAAGCAGTTGGAAACATTCCTGCAAAAAATGCTGTACTCCACATCCTTCACATTCACCATAACTTGTGAGCAAAAGCGTATGTTGGAAGCGCCCCGCCCGGAAATCAAAGTTTCGTAGCAGAGTTCCGCGCCTTCCCCAAAGTTTGATAAATCCCGGCAGTCTTTTACTGATTTTTCTAAGATATTTTGAGTATGCTTGCAATCCTCGGCACCGCGAACCCGATAGCAGTGCAAGGCATTTTTGGATTCGTAGATATAGTCGCCGCTGACGTTCACATTTTTCCACTCGTGCATAAATTTGTGCGGCTTGGTTTTCCAAAGCGCGCGCGCTGTGTCCTGAGCTTGTTGAAGGGCCGCATGCGATCCGAGATCCATCTCGGCGATTTTTTTCAGATACTCCTCGCGCGAATACTGCTCATTAAAAATACAATATGACTTTTTCCGCAGCCCCACGCATCCGAAGCAATTATTGCACCCCACGCAATCTTGGCACAATGTTACATCTTGGCAGGAATCACAATCAGCCGAGAAAAACGCTTTGTAGCAATGCTCGATGTTCACGCTCCCGTAGGACAGATCGCAGTGGTCAGTCATGTGGCCATCCATGCACTGCTTCGATCCGTGATCCCATATGAGATAGGCCGAATCTTCGGTAAAAGTCGCCCCACGCACGAGATAGCAATTTTTACTGTCCGCGAGATTCATACAGTAGCGGCAGTTCACAAGATTGAGTGAAGAATGCGCCGGCTCAGGGACTTTCTCCATGAATGCTTTGAATTGCTCAAAAAACGGCCTCGAAAAATCATAGTCCTGGCCATAGTCCAGCGGATCCCATGCATCGGAAAACCAGTAGTCGCGATCAAAAATGGGAATGGGGCTTTCTTCCGGAAAGAATGAGAATATCTCTTCTTGCCCCGCGGAGCCTTGGCGAAGTGGGGTTTTCTTGAAAAGATGCCAGCCGTTGCGCCAGCTCATGCGCCGCTGGAAGCGGCAATCGGGACAAAAGGTGGGCGGCGGGACTTGGATTTTCTCGTAGAATGCAAAATCATCCGGCTCGATGAGGAAGTCTTTCTTACAGCTTTGGCATGTCCTTTGGTCTTTGAGCATGAAACTTGAAGCTTAAAGCTTTAGGCTTTAGGCTTTAGGCTTTACGTTTTAAGATTATGACACCTCTTGCTGATAGCATTCCTCACAGTACACAATCTCCGGACGGTTTGGAGCGTAGCTTGTCTGGATTGCTTTGCTGCACTTGGCGCATTGCCGCTGATAGATCTCGATCGGATTTAATTGCTTGATCCGGGCGCGGTCACGGCAAAGCGGGCAGTGGCGCGGGATGGGCAAGTTGAAACGCTTTAAGAATTGCAGTTCTTTGCCGATGATTTGATAGTTTCTGCCGCATTGATCGCACTTGAGAATTTCTTTGAGAATCTCATCATTCACATCTTTAATATGATCGGGTAGTTGGATGCTGGCCGGCTTGTACTCACGCGCATCCTCATCCCGCCATGCGAAGCCTTGGGCAAGGGCTTGATCCTTGGTGATCGGAAACCACTCATAGGCATTAGATTCATTGTAAGGCCACGGGCACAACGAGATCGGGAGCATCTCGCCATATTCTTTCATGCTCGCTTTAATTTTTTCCATCAGCACACCATATTCCTCTTTTGAGTATTGCTTATTCAGAATGCAATATTCTCCGGTTCGAATGCCGACACAGCCAAACAAATTGCCCGCTCCATGACATCCGAAACAATACTCAAGATCGTGTGACTTATAGCACCAGATGCTAAATTTGACATTATTGACCTGAATTCCCACCCAGCCACATTCATAAATCCATTCGGCATTCAGTCCAAACGTAGTATAGTCCATCGCATTATGGACATCTCCCGCTTTAAGCAGTTGGCAGTATCGAAGATTCTCGCTGTTGCGAACCATGTATGAATCTTTGGTATTTTTGCTGGTATAAATATAGTCACCCGAGATATCTTGATTTTTATATCCATGGAACTGCCGACGCGGCTGGGTCAACATAAATTCCTGGGCCTTTGTCTTAAATTCTTCGATACTCTTCACGGTATCAAAGCCGTACTGCGTAACGAGCGTCTGATATTCTTCCTTTGAATATGGCTGATTGAAGATATAGTAGCTTTTCTTGCGTAAATTAACGCATCCAACGCAATCATTGCACCCCACCAGGTCACGAGAAAACCAGATGTCATGAGAATCTTCGCAATCTTGCGAAAAGAATACTTGATAACACTTGTTGAGGTTTGTTGACTCGTAGCACAGTTCGCAAAAGTTTGAGAAGGAAACATCGAAGCTATTTTTCAAAGCTGTCCCGGTGTTGCAGTAGCCGCACTCCTCGCTTTCATCAAATTTGAAACAGAGATAACAATTCTTCAGTGTCGCGGCGGCATTGCAGTAATCACTCCCGATCATCGTTGAGTACTCGGTCATGAGCGCGGGCATTGGCACTGCCAGCATGAGATCTTTCCACTGGTCAAAAAATGGCCGATTGGGATCGTAGTCACGGCCGTAGCTTTTCGGATCCCACGTGTCGGACCACCAGATATCTTGTTTGTATACTTTATGGGGTGAATCGGGCGGAATGGTTGAGATCACCATTTCATTACTAAAGTCGCACGTTCGTTTGTACAAAAACCGATACCCTTGCCATGCGAGGCGACGCACCATCCGGCATTTCGGACACCACGTCGGCGGCGGGACATGCATCTGCTCGTAAAACGAAAAATCATCAGGCTCAATGAGGAAGTCTTTTTTACAGGACTGGCAATTTTTTGTTTCCGTATTCAATGGGTTATCGGTCCCATATCTCACCGTCAGGATGAAAAGCAAGCTGGTATTCGGCAATACCGATAGAGACACCGTAGGAGCGTGCCTGGGCGTACTGTTCCTCCTTGGATCGATCTACACAGAACACTTTATTACGAAAAATGATGTAGTGATGCGTGTCGTTCTTAAAATCAGCAAACCATGATCCCGGATGAGCCGATTCGATTGATGCGCTGATTTCCTCGGCTATCTCCTGTGCCTTTTCTTCTTCTACCTCAATATCGTTCCATGTCCATTCGGTAAGCCATGGAGTCTGATGACGCTGAGTGATCTTCTCCACTCTTGTGCCCAAAATCCTCACCTTTTTCAGCACGTCCTTATTCTCCAAACTTTCTTCGATGATGATGCCTTTGTAATTCATGGTTTTATCTTACGCCTATTCGGAAAAATCTTCAAGCAGGAATTATCGTTTATGGGACTTCAAATATTCATTCGCACGCAGGATAAGCGCAACGGATTGCGCATGCGTGATCTTGCTCTCTAGTGCCCACTGCACAACATCGCTAAATGGTATAATCATGACTTCACTCACTTCTTGATCTTTGGGTTTTTCAATTTCTACTACGTTTTCGGCAAGAAAAAGAAATGCCGGCGAAACAACTACTGTGGTGAAAGGATTGACCATACCCAAAGGAGTCCATTTTTCTGAAACTAAACCGGTTTCTTCCCTAAGCTCTCGCTTGGCGGCCGTCAACGCCTCTTCACCCTGGTCAATAGCACCATTTGGAGTTTCAATAATCTCTTTATCTATGCCGTATCGATATACTTTAACCAGATGTACATTGCCCTCCTTATCAATTGGTAGGATCGAAATACCCGGTACCATTGTTACTATTCCGAATATTCCATCCTTTCCATCGGGCCGGATGACTTTGTCTTCAACGACTTCAATCCACTGGTTTTTATAAACCTGTTTTGAGCTAACGACCTCAAATGGTCCACGTTTTTTCATAAAGATTCTAAAAATTTCTCCATATCACTACGAAGATCTTTCATAAAAACATGGAGATCATGAGTAAAGGTCTCGGGAAATTTTTCCATCTCGCGATCAAGTTCGGGTAAAGTGTAGAACAATATCCCCTTGGCTTCTTGATCAGCCGGACGCACGCGACCATCATATAGACCAAAATACGTGAACACTTTATTCACCACGGGAATTTCTACACCGTCAATAATCTTATTAAGTGTATAAGCCTTTGTTTGGACATGCTCTACGATCGCAATTGTGCTTAGGTATTCTCGGAGCAATACAAGCGTTTTCTTAAAATCGCTGTCGCTTCGTAGGACAATTGATGGCGTCTGTAATTCTTGGACAGTTTCCACCATCACTGAATAGTCGGGTGAGTTACCGTAGGTCATATGGCCGCCCATGGATTTGTCGAGCATGCCTGGGTTATGATTTTTTTCAAACGAACGCTTCTGAACCAAGAGCTCTCCCCTGCTATTGAACAGAAAAATATTGACGATACCGGCGGCTCGCGTCGGTTTTCTCCCCAAACGATGTGCTTCAACTTGCGCTTTATAAAACTCCACCCGATCCATTGGCTCTTCTTTTTCGAGATTATCTAATGGATAGGTTGTGATGATTTCGGACATATAACTAGCTTACACGACTTCTGCTTGATAACAAGCTTCGCAATAAATTTTCTCTTTGCGGTCAGGGGAATATGGCGTCTCGAATTCATTGGGACATTGGCCGGTGTGCTGCGGGTGGGAAAGCGTACACATACAAGAGCGATGAAAGAGCTGGCGAGGGGCGCGGAGGGCGATGCGGGCGGCATCGCGGCACGGATAGCACTGCCGCGGGATGGGAATCTGCTCGCGGCGGTAAAATGCGAGCTCCGGCTCGACAATATTGTAATTGCGGCCACAAGTAACACACTTGAGTGCCTGCTTGAGAATATCATCAGTCACGTCTTTGATATCATCTGGAATTTGTTCTGGTTGCAGTGTTTCTTTGCCAAAAGTTCCGGTCGTCGCTTTTCCTTCAACTTTTTCCGGCATAAAGAGCGCTACGTGGGTTTCATTAAGATCAAACGGCGAAAGCTTGATCGGAAAAAATTCGCCGTACTCCCCTCGCGCTTTCATGTCAACAATAATTTTCTCTTTTAATTTTTTAAATTCTTCCGGTGAATATTTTTTATTAAGTATCATGTACTCGCCTTTCTTGAGTCCAATACAGCCAAATAAATTTTGTGAATTGAAACAATTGTCACAGTACTCCAGGTGCGATACATCGTAAGTGACGTTGCAAAATTTGAGGTTGAACGCGCGGATCAGTGCGTGACATTCGTAAATCAGCTCAATCTTTTGGGCATTACGATAGCTATCCATCGTGTCCTTGACTCCGCCCTCCACGTTGGCAACATACTTTACATTTTCACAATCGTCCGCATCAAAAGCAACCGCGGTGTTTTTCGAATCAAAAATATAGCTGCCCGTCGCATTGACCGAACGCTCGATACACGAGTATTTATATATTGCACCTTGCAGAAGCTCTAAAAATTGTTCATAGAGCTTTTTGCGATCCTTATATGACCCGAGATGAAACTCGGCAACTTTTTTTTGGTATTCTTCTTTGGAAAGTTGCTGGTTGAGAAACACGTTGCTTTTATTGCGCAAGTTCACTGACAAAAAACAATTAACGCACCCTCGTACGTCATAACAGTAAGAACAGTTGGTGCAGTTATCCATTAAGATGCAGTACTGGCATTGGTAGCTATTGTCCACATTGATGCATTGGTAGCATCGCTCGGCTTTTGAATAGATCGTCATGCAATCCATAGAATCGCGAGAAGAAATAACAAAATCACTGTACATCATATTCTCGCATGACATATTTGATGATCCCATAAAGCAATCTTTGTTGTCGGATGAGTGGTTGGTATATTCGGATCGCACGCTGTTTTTGCCAAGCATTGCAATGCGAGGCACGACTTTCTGGAGATCGGCTAGTTGTTCAAAAAAGGGACGATCGGGATCATAGTCCCGCTCAAACTCCGCTCCATCCCATTTGTCAGACCACCAGCATGGCTGGCAGTATACTTTAAATGGCTTACTCGGAGAATACATTGCTACCGTACTCTTGCCACACAAGTCGCAGTTTCTTCGATAGAGATTCCGATCATTACGCCACGCATATCTTCGCTGTTGTCGGCACTCTGGACACCACGTCGGTGGCGGGACCTTCATGCGCTCATAAAAACTCGAGTCGTCGGGCTCGATGGGGAAGGACTGAGAGCAGTTTTTGCACACGCTGTTAGTTTTCACTAAGTTTTGTTAGTAACTTCTGTCGATCATCCTTAAGTTTCCTCTGCTCATCGACGTCACCTCGTTCTATAAAACTCCGCGGTAAAGCTTGTAGACTTTCTACAAAGTTCTGACGCGCTTTCACGAGCCGGACCTGAAGTTGCTGTTCAGTCTTTTCAATATACCAAATAATGGACCTGAACTTAGCGAAGAGGTAATATGTCGATTCACTCTCCGCTCTTTGGATTTCCGGCAAATCTACATCCACAAGATAAATCTTAGCTTGATCATATTCACCGGCTTTTCCGTAAACAAATTGGCGATCAGAAAATATATCAGCACAATATAAGCCGCCATCTCGTATTTTGTCAAAAAGATAACGTGTGAGATTCATATAGAGTTCCTCCATTTTTATGGAAAAAGAGGCTTTTTCTTCATCGGATATTTTTTTGAGATCAACATATTGAATCCTCTCACCCTGTATTCGTTCGGTAATAACGTAGATGGTACTTTTCTCTGAATTCTTGCCGCTTATCACATACTCGGTGGGTGCCGAGGGAATATGGTAAGACTCGAGAAGCTCATTATGAAGTTTCCTGCTTGTAGCGACCACCGCTTCCGGCGTATCTCCAACCCAGGGATGATCTTCATGAAAATATGAAAACGGAGCTTCACGAATTATTTTATTCTCATGACCCAAGATAGTCCTTAATTGAGGCAAGGTCCTCTCTTCTTCATTAATTCGAAATTTTGCAGAATGCAGGGGTTCGTGAAATGGATCTTCGATATTCATAGCAATGAATTATATCAGCGGCTCCGGTTCCTTTGTTTCAGCTACTTTCATGGCAGGGTCTACCGCGGATGGGTCGTCGACCGAATCGTTGGAGGCGGCTTTGCCTTTGTGCTGAATGGCGGCCTTTTCGGCGGCGGAGCGGAAGATGCTAGCCTCTTCTTCTTCGATGAGCTTCTTGGCCGCGTCGGCGGTGATACTGTACTTGAGTCGTGACGCGGCATAGATGCGCTCACGATAGGGTGGGTGGGGCGGGGCGGTAACTTTGAGCGTCTGGGCGGAGAACGGATCATACGTCTCGCCATCGATGGTTTCTTTGATATAAAACTCCTGCATCCCGAGGTTAATCATGTCTTTGACTTTAAAAATCGGCGCCATCTCAGGCTCAAGCTTCACGGCGTCTTCACCACCCACGCGGAAAATGATCAGCGTCCCCGTGTTACCAAGCACGGCGTGCATGACCCGATCAAGCAGCTGCCCGACGTACTGGTGCGCCATCGTGAGGGCAATGCCGTATTTGCGGGCCTCGGAGAGCATGTTCTCGAAGGTCTCGGTCACCACGTTCTGGAACTCGTCGACATAGAGATAGAAGTCATTGCGGTCTTTTTCGGGCATTGAAGCGCGCGCCATGCCGGCCTGCTTGATCTTCGTGATAAACATACTGCCGAAAAAGCTTGAGTTCTCTTCTCCCAATCGCCCCTTTGAAAGGTTGATGAAAACAATCTTGTTGTTATTCATCAAGTACTCAAGGTCGATCTTGTTCTCTTTTTGGCCAAAAATATTTCTTAACATGGGGTCTGAAAGGAATTGCCCCAATTTATTTACAAGAGGTATGATGGCGTCCGTGTCGAATTTCTCCGACCAGTCCGCAAACTCAATGGCCCAGAAGCGCTTGACCATGTCATCCTCGATATACTCGACGACTTTTTGGCGATAATTTCTATCGGTTAACATGGAGATCATGCCTCTCATCGTCGCGTGGGGATAATCCAGCAGAGCGAGCGTGGTAAAGCGAAACACATGCTCGAGGCGCGGCGTCCAGTTGGCGCCGAACTGCTTTTCCATGACCTCGATAAGTCCCTGAGTAAACTGGTGCTTGAGGTTGGGATCGACGTTGTTGAGCGGATTAAATGAGGTCGGGTAGGCGAAGTCGGAAGGATCAATAATACAGACGTCGTCGATACGATTCTCCGGGACGAAATCCAATAGTGCCTCGATCACATCGCCGTGAGGATCCATGAAGCACAGCCCCTGGCCATGGGCGATGTCCTGGCGAACGAGGAGCTCGAGGAGCTTGGATTTCCCCACGCCGGACTTCCCGATGATATAGAGGTGGCGGCGGCGATCGGGACGCTTGAGGCCAAAGACGAATTTCTTTTCTTCCAGTGCGGCAATATAGTTGGTGCGGCCAATATACGAAATCAACTCAGGCGCAACTGTGCCCAAAGTCGGCAGCTCGAGCGGCGGCGGGGCGTACTTTACAATCTGAAGTTTACCTTCGCGAGGCATGCTTTATTGTAGCATTTAATCTGTCGTAGAGAAACGTGAAAACAATCCTCTCCGCAATACGGTCCGGTAGCTTCTGAATACGTAGTAGATAGAAAATAGCAGATAGAAAACGGATAAGAGAAAGGCGATGCCCAGGGCCTGGGTATTGAAAGCGCCTGCAACAATTACAGCTCGCATACCCTCAAACACATAGGTACTGGGAAGCAGGAGGGAGATTTTCTGGATCCAAAGCGGCAATACTGAGATGGGGTACATGGCGCCCGACAACGGCGCGATAATGGCGGGAATTGACCATACGAGCGCTTCAGCCGAGGGCCCGATACGCAACGTGATACCCACGGAAAAAAATCCAACCGCAACGGAAAAAATAAATAAGATCGCCAGAAACGGTATCAGGTAAAATCCAAACGCGAAAATATTAAACGCGAACAGCAACCACGCGAGCACACACATGGCGGCGATCGAGAACAGCACCCGCAAGATTGCCGTAGCGGTAAGTCCCACGATATACTCTCCCAGAGTCAATGGCGAAGAAAAGAGATTGACGAAATTGCGGGTCCAGACATCTTCGAGGAACGATACCGCGATGCCTTGCTGGGATCGCCAGATAAAATTCATCAGAATCACCGAGCCGATCAGGAACACGAAGGCGTTGAATTGCCCGCCCCCGGCCTTCTGGATAAAGACCGAAAGCGTTCCCCATACCACCAGGTCAATCGTCGGCCAATACAAGAGCCCCACCCAGCGCCCCCAGCTGCGCCGGTTTAAAATCACTTGCCGCAATACAATGCTATAAATTCTCGTGGGCGACATGGATAAATAATTCTTCTAAATCTTTTTTACCTTGTTGTTGCGGCAATTCACGCGGATTGCCTTCCAGGACGATCTTGCCGCGGGAGATAAACAGCACTCGGTCACATACTCGCGTAATCTCCGTCATGTCGTGCGATGTCCACAAAACGCTGGCATGCTCCGTACGCACATAATCAAGCAGGTGCCTACGAATGTCCTCCGCCGTGCTGGGATCAAGGGACGCGGTGGGCTCATCAAGGAGCAGAAGCTGGGGATGATTGAGGAGCGACTTGGCGATGCCCAGACGCGTCTGTTCGCCCGATGACAAAAATCCCGTGCGGTGATTGGCGAATTTTTCCAGGTCAAAGGCTTTGAGCGCGTGCGCGATCGCCGCCGGGCGATCGGCAATCTCATAGAGATACGAAAAAATCTTGAGATTTTCGCGGACCGACATATTCCCCGGCAGGTGCGCATACGTCGCGGCAAAGTTCACGTGTTCTTTGGGGGGAATCAGGATCTCTCCTTCAGTCGGCTCCACAAGTCCCAAGATCATATCGATGGTGGTCGTCTTCCCCGCGCCATTGGGACCAAGTAGCCCAAGAATCTCGCCGCTCGTCAAGGAGAATGACACGCCATCAACCACTCGCCGACCCGCATACGTTTTGACTAAATTTTTAACTTCGAGGATTGCCATGTTACTTGGGCAAATTCGACGGCGATGGCAGCCGCTTGCTCTCGATGCGATCCATTGTCACCTGGGTAAGCACAATATTGGTGGGAATATGGAAAAGCGTTGCCAGCTCTTCAGCCGAAAGAAGCATAGGTTCGTGAAAAAAACAAAGATTGAGCGGCAAGTGGGAATTATAGATTTTCCCCGCCAAGGTTTCCTCGGGGATAAAACGCCGACGATATTCATCGTACAGGGCAACCTGCTTCCAAAACAGTCGCCGCTTCGGAAAAAAGAAAGGAAATGAGTCCCACTCAACTTTCGTGCGCAGGCGATCAGGCTTGCGAAAACGCTGGTCGTCATTGCTAAACTGTGCGACATAGCCATAGATACCGCGGTTAAGCAGGTCTTGATTCCAAATGCCTCGGGGAGCGAAATAGATCATACGGATCGTAACATCAAAGCATGCCTTGCCTTTTTTCTCCTCGATGCGCTTAAGCGTTTTCTCCTCGCCCTGGGTACGAAAACGCAAACGGATTGCCGGACCATCTCCTTTGCCATGCTCATCACCTTGTGTCGCGTTTTTAAATTTATCAACGATTTTTTTAGCTCCCTCAAGCCAGTGCCCCTTGATGCCCTCTCTCGTATCGGGGGCAATCAAGTACTGCACCCACGCGGTTTCTTCCGGCTTCATCTTGCCGATAATTTCCAAAACACTCGCCATCGAGTCCAGAATTCTTCCCTTCTCATCGCCGACTTTTGGCTCAAAATCAATATAGGTATTAATAACATAGGCAGGATCCTTTTTTTGGACAATCTCTAAGCCATACAGCTCATAGCCATCGGCGCGAAGCTCTTGATACGTCGGTGGAAAGTCCTTGATATAATCGTGGTCGGCTTCCTTGATCTCAATATCGGGATACTGCGCGTAAAACGAAGATACGAAAGGATGCATGAGGGGCCGCGGAATACGCAAGTATAACCTGGTAACCTTGTTTGAGCCGACGATCTCGAGGCTGAACCATCGCGTGATCTCGCCGTCAATCCAGGTCTCCTTGGGACCGTCTTGCCGATTGCGAAGATTGTAAACGCTCGCAAAGACCTGCTCCATCGCTTTTGGGCCGCGGGTGGTTTCACGAGGGACCTGGATTTCCAACAAAACCCACTTAATCCGGCTTTTATAACCGGCCTGGCGCCAAAACATCCAACAGCTCCGCGCCATAGCGAATGTTGCAGCAAATAGAACCAAGTAAAAAACCCAGTCAATCCAACCCACGAATGCTTGAAAATAATGCATGAAATCAGTGGTCATTCCGGCAAGTTAGTCGGTGATGGCAGGCGCTTACTTTCGATGCGCTCCACGGTAGTCTGGGTAAGCACCACGTTCGTGGGAATATGAAACAACGTCGCCAGTTCTTCCACGCTCAGCGCCATCGGCTTATGGAAAAAGCACCAGCACCAAAAATATGAGTTATACAATTTTCCTGCAAATGTTTCTTCCGGCACGAAGCGATTGAGAAATTCGTCATACAGCGCATGGCGCCTCCAATACCCCCGTAGGTTGTGAAACACCCACGGAAAATAATACCACTCCGCTTTGGTCATCACGTGAACATTGCGTTCGAGAACTTGGTAGTCATGGCGGAATTGATTGAAATACGTCTGAATGCCACGATACCCGATGTTAAAGTTATAGATTTCTTTTGGTGCAATATACAAGTAACGAATCGTTGTCTCAAAGGCGCCCCGTTCTCGCTTTTCCTCAAGCCGCTTGATGACACCTTCCTCGCCGGGCGTGCGAAAGCGGAAACGATACTGCGGCTTGCCTTCCCGGTCTTGGCCAAGCTGCTGGGTCGTATTCCGAAGGCTCTCAAGCGTATGTTCAAGCTCTTCTTCCCAATGCTTATGAATATCGGGCACGAGGATAAACTGCACGGCAATCATTTCCGATTCATGAAGATTACTGACGAGCTCCAGTAACACCGAGAAGGGATCAATGATGCGCCCTTTTTCATCACCGGTCTCCTGCTCAAATTCAGAGTACGTTCGGATAGAAAAGGCCGGTGGTTTTGTCTGTAAAAGCTCATTGCCCCAAAATTCATAGCCTTGGGCCGCCAGCTCATCATAGGAAGCGGGAAGGGCGGCGGGGTAAGGATCCGCAGTCTCAATGATTTCAATCTCCGGGTAGTTAGCATAGAGCAATCCCTCCACCGCGGGCGCAAGCCGATACGATACCCGCATATAAAAGCGTACCTCATTGTTTTTTCCAATAATATCTATGACATGCCAGCGGGGCACCTCCCCTTCCCAGTATTTCTTATACGGACCGTTGGGTCGATTTGCTAAGGGAAAAAGTGCGGCAAAAAACTGCTCCATGGCTTTGGGGCCCTTCAGCACTTCCCGGGGAATTTTGATCTCAAAAAAAACCCAGGGGATGTTTTTGCGACTGGTTTTGTAGCATTCTTCGCGCCAAAACATCCAGCAGCTCCACGCCACCGGCACCGAAATGGCAAACGCGATGATATAGAGGACCCAGTCAAGATACACCACAATATCCCAGAGTCCCGTGAGCAGGCTTCCCATGGTTTTAGTATACCAGAGATGCGAAAATTATGCCTCCTTGAGTGCAATATGGCCTTCGGCGGTTTCTTGGAAAAGCTTTTTGTCCTGCATGCCGAGGACGACGGTGTTGGGCTTCACCATGCGTGCAGCCATCACATGGGCGATGATTTTGTCCTTGGATTGCGGACCCTCGCTCCGGAGCAAATTGGCGATCACTTCCTTGACCGTGCCCGGTTCATAGCCCCACTCGGAAAGGCCGTAGATGCCGCGACCGACGAGGACGAAGCGATTGTCTTTGATAAGCTCGTTATGCACCGTCTGGACATGGGCTTTGCGAGTGCCAAAATTGGCGGAATTGATCAACTGGGTAATTTCGCGAAAATGCTTGGGCGCGCCCTCTTTTTTAAGAACCAAAAATGATTTATCGCGGACGCCGCGCGGCTTGATTTCCGGCCATGAGGTCAGTCCCACTTCATTGAAAACATTTTTGCCGATATTTTTGGAAACGGAAAGATAGGATGCCAAGGAGGGAGTCATCGCCTCGGATTCCGGCATAACCTGCTTTTGCTTTTCGAGCATGGTTACAAATTGCGCGACTTCAGAGCGAAATGCTTCCGCACGCTCCGGCGTCACGCTCCAAAACGCGTGGAAGTCATTATCTTCCAATGAGCGGTCAAATTGCTTGGCAAGGGTCAAAATAAAGACCAGCGAGGCATTGGTCGGGGTCTCTTCGCTGCTTCCGGAAAATCGCGAAAAAAGCTCATCCTCGCGGACAACGCCGTCACTCGATTCGAGGATCTCCCGGGCAAGCACGATAAACGGACGGATTTGAGTACCGGCTCCCTCGAGCGATTCACGGATCTGCGCCAGGGAAGCTTCTTCAATCTGACGCACTCGTTCACGGGTAATCTGGTAGCTTACGCCGATGGACTCCAGAGTCTCCTTCGCGCCCGTTTTCAGCCCAAAGCGCCGCCCGATAATCTCGCGATTCCTGGGGTTTAGCCCCGAAGTAAGCTGGGAAACGATCTTTTTGATGTGGCTATTGCTTTCGGTCATATACGTAGAATTAAGATATCATATTCTTGTTTTTTCGTCAACTCTATGCCTTTTTGCGCCTTTGATGCCACCAGACGACGATCGGTGAAGCGACGAAAATCGAGGAATACGTGCCGGCGACAATTCCGATAATAAGCGCCAGCGCAAAGTACTTGATCGACTCCCCGCCAAAGAAGAAAATGGCCAACAAGCTCAAAAGCGTCGTCATAGAGGTGTTGATGGAGCGGGTCAGCGTCTGCATGATGCTTTTATGCATCAACTCGGGGAAGGATTCTTTGCTCCCATAGCGAATGACATTTTCCCGAACACGGTCAAAGACCACCACGGTATCGGAAACGGAATACCCGAGAATCGTAAGCGCAGCGGCGACAAACACCGCGCCGATCTCCGCGATACCATAGTATCCCAAGAGCGAAAAAACACCGATGGGAATGATGAGATCATGCAAGAGTGCGAATACCGCCGCGATCCCAAGCGCCCATGGAGAAAGCACGCGCGACATACTTCGAAACACAAACGAGATATAGATGATAATCGCGGCGAGCAAGATAACAACCGCCTGAATGCTTTTTGTTTTGAGTTCCTTGCCGACAATCGGCCCGATATTATCAAAACGCTGCTGGGTGACAGGCCCGTGCTTTGCAGAAAGTGTCGTGATGATTTCCTGGCGCTTTTCGTCGGTGATCGTCCGAGACCGGATGATGATATTCGTATCTCCTGAAGCAAGCACGGTGGCATCGGGAATCGTAATCGCTTCCGAAGGCCTTCCCTTTTCAAACTTTAGCTCCAGCACCGATCCGCCACGAAAATCTGCGCTCAAAAAACTTCCCCCGGTTTTACTCCATACCACACCGGCCACCACCAACGCGGAGATGGTCAAGAGCACGGAAAACACGAAGAAAATTTTGTAGACGGGTCTCATGTTTAGAATAACCATTTCTTATTGGCGAACCAGGGTCCCTTGGCAAGATTGGTAAACGCGCGGGTTACTACGATAGAGCTGAACAAGCTCATCAGCACCCCGATGCCCAGGGTCAGCGCGAAGCCTTTCACGATTGAGGTGGTGAAGATATAAAGAATCGCGGAGCCAAGGAGCGTTGTCACATGGCTGTCACGGATCGAGTACCACGCGCGATGAAAGCCCTCGTGGATCGACTGCGGGAGCGTCCGCCCCGCCTTGAGTTCCTCACGCAATCGCGCGAAAATCAGCACGTTGGCGTCCACCGCAATACCGAGCGAAAGTATGAACCCGGCAATACCCGCAAGCGTGATGGTGACTGGAAGGAGTTTATAAATCGTAAGCACCAGAATCGTGTAGATGATCAGCGCCAACACGGCCGCAACTCCTGGCAAACGATAAAACAGGATCATAAAAAGCGCAACGGCGAGAAGCGCGTAGAGCCCGGCACGAAGCGACGTGGACAACGACTCAGCCCCCAATGACGCACCGATCGTCTGCTGAGAGATCAGGGTGATCGGTACGGGCAAGGCGCCAGCGTTGAGCCGCCCCACGAGATCTTTGACTTCCTGCAGCATGAACTGGCCGCTGATAATGGCTTTGCCATCGGTGATCTCGGACTGCACGATGGGAATGCTGATCGGCTGGCCATCCAAAAAAATCGCGACCGGCTTATTGAGATTCTTCCGAGTAATCTCAGCAAAAAGCTTGGTTCCTTCATCGGTGAGATTAAGTTCAACTTGGGGTTGGTTCGTCGTCGGATCATTCTGCCACGCTGATTTTTTGAGGTGTCTACCCGTCAAACCCGTAGGAATAAACGACGCGCTTGCGGTATCGTCGCTTAGCTCTCGGAACTCCAAGAACGGCGTCTGGCCGATGAGGCTTTTTGCTTCATCAATGTCCTGGATCCCGGCAAGCTCGACGATCAGGCGATCATTGCCCTCGATCTGGACATTTGGCTCGGAAACGCCGAATAAATTGACGCGGCGCTCGATGACATCGCGAACGCTCGCCATAGCAGCCTTTGGATCCTGATTGAGATCTGAGAGATCGGCTTGATACTCCAGGTGCGCCCCCCCTTGCAAATCAAGACCAAGCCGAAATGGCGGGGCAAACGTAAGATGCGGCGCGTTGACTTTGTCGGCAATTTTATCCCATGCCTGTGGATAGACAAAAAAGCCCAAAAAAATGGAAACTAGAATGATGATGAGTAGCGAAAGCTTTGAGGTCATGGATTAATCGAGTTTTTCACGTGTCGTCTTGGGTTTTTGCTTTTCCAACCACGCTTTCACATACAACGTAGCACGAACATCATCTTCGTTGTATTTGAGGATTTTGTCAAGAATGGCAGGGTCTTTCGTTTTGAGATACTCGTTGTACCACACGACTGATTCCGCCCCTCCGGCGTCCTGGGATTGCCACTGAAATCCGAGATATTTAGCCACGTCTTTGAGGCTATAAAAATAAAGCGGCAACACGACTGCCTCGGTGGTTATTTTGAGAAGATCAATCGCATGGCTTTTAAATTTAGCATCGAGCTCCAGAGAAATCCCGTACTCCTTGGCAAAGCGATCAAAGACCTGGCGTTCATAGTACGAATAGTGGTAGATCACAAAGTCATCCAGTCCCTCGAGAAAATTCAAAAATTCACGCCAGATTCGCTCTTCGTCGTGTTTGTCTTTGGCAAGAAATGCTTGGTACTCTGTTTTCGTTCCTCGTTTGATCAGCACGCCGAGCAAATAATCAATGCCACCCGTCGGATCCGACTCGATATCAAAATAGATCTCGGTGGCGACGACCGGAAAATCGGGTTTCTTCAAGATCATCGGCTCATTGGTCAGTAAAACATTGGCCTGATTATGAAAGCGCAGGATTTTGTCGAATTGCCAATCCTCCAGTTGGCTCGCCAAATCATCCATCTTGGCAACCGCGAGATCTTTTACCGTATGAATGCCGAGCTCGTAGAGCCGTCGCTGGTCATTTTGGCTCAAGCGATGGACGAGCGAAACATCGTCACAGCCCTTGGTATCTTCCAGGCACAGCGAATACCACGGCGATTGTTTGCAGGAGCTTTTGAGAAATGGCGGCGGCTTTTCGCCTTCCAGGACGCGCTCGATGCGCTCGCGGGTCAAGTGAAAATAATCAAGAAAATCATCGACGACAAAGCCCTGCTCTTCGCCCGCGGCATTAATGATGTACGCTTCGCGGGGCAGTACCCCTTGAATTCTTTCCAAAATGACCGAATAGAACGCGAGCTGAAACTTGTGCTCGTCTTTGATCTCGGCACTGCTCTTGATATCATAGACGACGTAGTAGTGATCGCCGAACGCTGACTTCATCCCTTTTTCGATCGGCCGAGCTTCTACTGACCTTCCCCACCTGACTTAACAACTGTTCGCCTCTCTGGTATGCTGA